>NZ_JABWRM010000050.1:0-352 GCF_014268955.1 Pseudomonas sp. RW3S2
GCGGATGGCTCGCGGCTGTACCGCACCGGCGACCTGGCGCGCTACCGCGAAGACGGCGTGCTGGAGTACGCCGGGCGTGTGGACCATCAGGTGAAGGTGCGCGGCCTGCGTATCGAGCTGGGTGAAATCGAAGCGCGCCTGCAGGCTCATGCCGACGTCCGTGAAGTGGCAGTGATCGCGCATCAGGGCGAGCTGAGCACCCAGCTGGTGGGTTATGTCGTCGCTCCCGCGCTGCACGACAATGCGGAGCCGCTCAAGGCCTGGCTCAAGCAGAGCCTGCCGGACTACATGGTGCCGACCCACTGGCTGTTCCTCGAACGCCTGCCGCTGACCCCCAACGGCAAGCTCGACC
>NZ_JABWRM010000051.1:0-343 GCF_014268955.1 Pseudomonas sp. RW3S2
CCCTGTCCGCCGTCCGAGATTCGAAATGCCCAGGCAGCGATGACTGCCAGGGCACGTTTTCATGCGATTTGCCAATCAGGATCACCTTCTATCAGCACGCCACCATGGTCGGTCCGGTCGCCTTGGCGGGCGACCGTTTTGCCCTCTATGTGAAAGCTCGAAGTCCCTGTTTCGATGATGGCTCCGCAACTGATGCGGTCCCCTGCAAGCGCGGCCGCTCGGCCTTTCACTGTGAGGCTCGAGGTGCCGGAGATGACTTCGCCCTCACCATGAAGGGGGCAATCATGTTTATGGCCGATCAGCACGATGGGTTTCACAGGGGATATCCTTTTCGACGGTCGAG
>NZ_JABWRM010000052.1:0-340 GCF_014268955.1 Pseudomonas sp. RW3S2
GCCAGCACCACGGCCTCGCGCACTTCGTCCTGCTCCATCAGCCGTGCTTCGATCTCGCCCAGCTCGATGCGCAGGCCGCGGATCTTCACCTGATGGTCGATACGCCCCATGTATTCGATCACACCGTCGGCGCGGTAGCGTGCCAGGTCACCGGTGCGGTACAGCCGCTCGCCGTCGCCGAAGGGGCTGGCGACGAAGCGTTCGGCGGTTAGCCCAGGACGGCGGTGATAACCCCGCGCCAGGCCGGTGCCGCCCAGGTACAGCTCGCCCACCACGCCCACCGCCACCGGACCGAGACCGGCGTCCAGCACGTAGGTTTGCAAGTTGGCGATCGGCTCGC
>NZ_JABWRM010000053.1:0-313 GCF_014268955.1 Pseudomonas sp. RW3S2
TCCAGGGCGTTGCGCGCCCCCACGATGAAACCGCCACCGGCCAGGGTCACGAACAGCTCCCACACCGACAGGTCGAAGCAGATCGAGGTGCTGGCCAGCACGCCCTGGATATCGGCCTGGCTGTACACCTGCTGCGACCAGGCCACCAGCGCGGCGAAGTTGCGGTGGGCGATGGCCACGCCTTTCGGGCGGCCAGTGGAGCCGGAGGTATAGATCACATAGGCCAGGTTATCGGCCACGGCACGGGCTGGCAGGTCACTGTCGTCGCCGTCCAGCGTTAGCTCATCAAGCAGCACGGTTGCGAAGGCACCGT
>NZ_JABWRM010000054.1:0-311 GCF_014268955.1 Pseudomonas sp. RW3S2
GTCACCGACGAACCTGGTGTGGGCACGCCGGGCTCCGGCAACCAGGGCGACAAGGTCTCGGTCACCATCGTCAGCAATGGCAACGTCACCGAAGATCAGCAACCGTCGTTCACCGTCAAAGTGAACCAGCCGCTGGATCGTCCGCTGACTGTCACCCTGAGCAATGGCGACAAGGTCACCATCGCCGCGGGCCAGACGCAGGTCGAGTACAAGGCGCCAGCCCAGGGCGATGATGTCTTCAAAGACTCGGGTTCCCTGACCGTGGGCATCAGCGACGCCACCGTTCCGGGCAAGACCTTCGAGAATCTGGA
>NZ_JABWRM010000055.1:0-287 GCF_014268955.1 Pseudomonas sp. RW3S2
CAGCGGACGGGACTCGAACCCGCGACCCCCGGCGTGACAGGCCGGTATTCTAACCGACTGAACTACCGCTGCGTATCGCACAGACCGAAGCCTGCTTGAAACTGGGATCTGCGTGCCAGCGCATGACGCTGGTATTGCAGGCACAAAAAAGGCGATTGGTTCATCGCCTTCAATGTCGCTTAGAGGAGTTCTAGGGCCTCAAAGCATAAGATGGCGCAGCGGACGGGACTCGAACCCGCGACCCCCGGCGTGACAGGCCGGTATTCTAACCGACTGAACTACCGCTG
>NZ_JABWRM010000056.1:0-248 GCF_014268955.1 Pseudomonas sp. RW3S2
CAGCGGACGGGACTCGAACCCGCGACCCCCGGCGTGACAGGCCGGTATTCTAACCGACTGAACTACCGCTGCGTATCTTGCAGGCCGTAACCTGCTTGAAACTGGGATCTGGCAGAAAGGTCTTGCCTTTATGCCACAGACCGGTGAATCTCACCCATCTGTTGAAGTAAGTGGCGCAGCGGACGGGACTCGAACCCGCGACCCCCGGCGTGACAGGCCGGTATTCTAACCGACTGAACTACCGCTGC
>NZ_JABWRM010000057.1:0-240 GCF_014268955.1 Pseudomonas sp. RW3S2
GAATAGCTCAGTTGGTAGAGCACGACCTTGCCAAGGTCGGGGTCGCGAGTTCGAGTCTCGTTTCCCGCTCCAGTTTTCACGGTATTGCTTTAGGCAGTGCTGGGAAATAAATCCAGTGTAAGCCGCGAGGCTTTATCGCTGGTGCGCTGAAAAGCGTTGGGTATGTCCCCTTCGTCTAGTGGCCTAGGACACCGCCCTTTCACGGCGGTAACAGGGGTTCGAGTCCCCTAGGGGACGCCA
>NZ_JABWRM010000058.1:0-240 GCF_014268955.1 Pseudomonas sp. RW3S2
ACGATGCATCGCCGATGGTAGTGTGGGGTTTCCCCATGTGAGAGTAGGTCATCGTCAAGATTCATTTCGCAAAACCCTTATCTGCGCGAGCAGGTAGGGGTTTTGTCTTTAAGTAGAGACTACAGAGATTCGCAGGCACGTCCTTGAGACGGGCCAGCACACAGAATTTCTTGACGACCATAGAGCATTGGAACCACCTGATCCCATCCCGAACTCAGCAGTGAAACGATGCATCGCCGA
>NZ_JABWRM010000006.1:0-306125 GCF_014268955.1 Pseudomonas sp. RW3S2
CGCCGATGGTAGTGTGGGGTTTCCCCATGTGAGAGTAGGTCATCGTCAAGATTCATTTCGCAAAACCCCTATCTGCGTGAGCAGGTAGGGGTTTTGTCTTTCTGGCGTTCGCCAAACCGGACCGCCCATGCCACGGGACAAGCCTGCCTCTACAGGGTATGGTTCCGTCTGCGCACCCGTTCTCGCAGGGATATCCCCTCCCTTTTCCTATGCAATCCAGCAGCCCGTGGCTATCATGCCAGCCTTATTTCAAGTCGAGACTGGCATGCTGAAGTTGTTGAATCTCCTCAAGGATGGCCGGTTTCATTCTGGCCAGGGCCTGGGGGAAGCCTTGGGGGTGAGCCGCAGCGCCGTGTGGAAGCAGCTGCAGCACCTGGAAAGCGAGCTGAACCTCACCATTCACAAGGTGCGTGGTCGTGGATACCAGCTTGCTACGCCATTGAGCCTGCTCGAGGCTTCGGCGATTGCTGCATTCACTCAGGGTGAGCAGTGGCCTGTTCTTGTTCATGACTCAATAGATTCGACCAATGCCGAGGCTCTGCGTCTGATCGGGCAGGGCCAGGCTGCGCCCTTCCTGGTGCTTGCCGAGCGCCAGAGTGCTGGTCGTGGTCGGCGTGGCCGACACTGGGTCAGCCCATTCGCCGAAAATCTCTATTACAGCCTGGTGCTTCGGGTGGAGGGGGGCATGCGCCAGCTCGAGGGGCTGAGCCTGGTCGTTGGCCTGGCGGTGATGCGTACGCTACATGCCCTCGGTGTAAAAGGTGCGGGGCTGAAGTGGCCGAATGACGTTCTTGTTGGTAACAAGAAGATTGTCGGCATTCTCCTGGAGCTGGTTGGCGACCCCGCGGATGTCTGTCACGTTGTGCTGGGTATCGGCATCAATGTGAACATGCAGAGCAATGATCAGGTCGACCAGCAGTGGACGTCGATGCGTCGGGAGACTGGCGAGCTCATCGATCGCAATCGTCTGGTTGCGCAGTTGAACCAGCAATTGCAGCATGAGCTTTCGCGCCATCGTCGCTATGGCTTCGCTGCTTTCCAGGAAGAATGGGAGCAGGCGCATCTGTGGCAGGGGCGCAAGGTCTCGCTGATCGCCGGCAATCAGACGGTCGATGGCATTGTGCTGGGTGTGGACGGGCAGGGCGGTCTGCGCATGGATGTCGAGGGTGTGGAGAAGAGCTTCAGTGGTGGAGAGCTCGGGTTGAGGTTGCGCGATGATTCTTGAGCTCGATTGCGGTAACAGCTTTATCAAGTGGCGTGTGATTCATGCTGCAGATGCCACCATCGTGGGGGGCGGCATCGTTGATTCGGATCAGGCGCTGTTGGCTGCCGTCAGTGGGCTGGCTGCGGCACGCCTGGCGGGCGCACGAATGGTCAGTGTGCGCAGCGAGGAAGAAACCGATGCGCTGTGCGAGGCGATCAGGCAAGCCTTCGCCGTCGAAGTGCGGGTTGCGCGTCCTGTTGTCGAAATGGCGGGTGTGCGCAATGGCTATGAAGATCATGAGCGCCTGGGCATGGACCGCTGGCTTGCCGCCCTCGGTGCATTCCACCTGGCCAAAGGGGCTTGCCTGGTGATGGATTTCGGCACAGCCGCCAAGGCGGATTTCGTAGCGGCCGATGGTCAGCATCTGGGTGGATACATCTGTCCGGGGATGCCGTTGATGCGTAGCCAGCTGCGGACGCACACCCGCCGTATTCGTTATGACGATGCCTCGGCCGAGCGTGCGTTGAGCAGTCTTGAGCCTGGGCGCTCCACGGTCGAGGCGGTCGAGCGCGGATGCGTCCTGATGCTGCAGGGTTTCGCCCGCACGCAGATCGATCAGGCGCGCGCCCTCTGGGGTAGTGAGTTCAGCGTCTTCCTCACGGGAGGTGATGCGCCCCTGGTCCAGGTGTCTGCACCTGGTGCGCGGGTTGTACCGGACCTGGTCTTTGTTGGCCTGGCGATGGCCTGCCCCTTGAGTTGAGGTGCCTATGCGTTGGTTGTTTCTGCTGTTGGTAGTGCTAAATGCCGTCTATTACGTGTGGCGCCAGCAGGAGGCGCCGGTACGGGTCAAGGAGGTTGCACCCCTTTCCCTCTACAAGGGAAGTCAGCAGGAGATCCGTCTGCTTCGGGAGACGGGGGCGGCAGCTCCCGCCAGGCGCAGAGATGAGTGCCTGGTGGTGGGGGGATTTGCCGGGCAGGATGAGCTGGTAGCGTTGCGTCAACGGTTGCTGAGCCTCGATATCGCCGCTCAGCCGGTGCAGGGGCAGTTGGCTGGCGCGGACGGCTTCTGGCTCAAGGTAAGCCCTGACAGCGAGCGTTTGCTGGATGAGGCGGTCCTCGCCAGTCTTTCCAGTGATTTCAAAGACTTAAAACATAAAATTATTTTCTGCCAGGGTATTGCAACTGGCGAATAGCTTGATAGAATGGCGCCCGCTTCGCAGGGAACACCGCTCAGGTGGTGGTACCGGAAGCGTAGTCAAAGCAGCTAACTTTCAGATTTAATTGAAAAAATGCTTGACTACAGGCCGGCAGGTAAATAGAATGCCCGCCACATCTGGAGGGATTCCCGAGCGGCCAAAGGGGACGGACTGTAAATCCGTTGCGAGAGCTTCGAAGGTTCGAATCCTTCTCCCTCCACCAGTTTTAGCGAGAGCCGCAAGCTCCGCGGGTATAGTTTAGTGGTAGAACCTCAGCCTTCCAAGCTGATGATGCGGGTTCGATTCCCGCTACCCGCTCCAAGTTTGCTGTTTTGGCGCAAAGAGTTTCGCTCTTGTAGCTCAGTTGGTAGAGCACACCCTTGGTAAGGGTGAGGTCAGCGGTTCAAGTCCGCTCAAGAGCTCCATATAAACAAGGCAGATATGAAAATATCTGCCTTTGTTTTATCAGGGTAGTAACTATTTCTTCTGCGGAGGACTGTATCGATGGCTAAGGAAAAGTTTGATCGTTCCCTTCCCCACGTTAACGTCGGCACTATCGGCCACGTTGACCACGGTAAGACCACTCTGACCGCAGCTCTGACTCGCGTCTGCTCCGAAGTTTTCGGTTCGGCAGTCGTTGAGTTCGACAAGATCGACTCGGCTCCGGAAGAAAAAGCGCGCGGTATCACCATCAACACCGCTCACGTCGAGTACAACTCGAACATTCGTCACTACGCTCACGTTGACTGCCCAGGTCACGCTGACTACGTGAAGAACATGATCACCGGTGCTGCCCAGATGGACGGCGCGATCCTGGTTTGCTCGGCCGCCGATGGTCCGATGCCACAAACCCGTGAGCACATCCTGCTGTCCCGTCAGGTAGGCGTTCCGTACATCGTGGTCTTCCTGAACAAGGCTGACCTGGTAGACGACGCTGAGCTGCTGGAACTGGTCGAGATGGAAGTTCGCGACCTGCTGTCCACCTACGACTTCCCAGGCGACGACACCCCGATCATCATCGGTTCGGCTCGTATGGCGCTGGAAGGCAAAGACGACAACGAAATGGGCACTACCGCTGTCAAGAAGCTGGTAGAAACTCTGGATGCCTACATCCCTGAGCCAGTTCGTGCCGTCGACCAGCCGTTCCTGATGCCGATCGAAGACGTATTCTCGATCTCGGGTCGTGGTACCGTTGTGACCGGTCGTATCGAGCGTGGTATCGTCCGCGTTCAGGATCCGCTGGAAATCGTTGGTCTGCGTGACACCACCACCACCACCTGCACCGGCGTTGAGATGTTCCGCAAGCTGCTGGACGAAGGTCGTGCTGGCGAGAACTGCGGCGTTCTGCTGCGTGGTACCAAGCGTGACGACGTTGAGCGTGGCCAGGTTCTGGTCAAGCCAGGTTCGGTCAAGCCGCACACCAAGTTCACCGCAGAAGTCTACGTTCTGTCGAAGGAAGAAGGCGGTCGTCACACTCCGTTCTTCAAAGGCTACCGTCCTCAGTTCTACTTCCGTACCACTGACGTGACCGGTAACTGCGAACTGCCGGAAGGCGTTGAGATGGTAATGCCAGGTGACAACATTCAGATGACTGTCACCCTGATCAAGACCATCGCAATGGAAGACGGTCTGCGCTTCGCCATCCGTGAAGGCGGTCGTACCGTCGGCGCCGGTGTCGTAGCGAAGATTATTGAATAAGTAGTTGATTTATCTAAATCAGGCCGGCATAATGGCCGGCCTGATACAGCGTTACAGGTCAGTAGCTCAATTGGCAGAGCGACGGTCTCCAAAACCGTAGGTTGGGGGTTCGATTCCCTCCTGACCTGCCATTCACCTCGGTGTGATTGGCTTTCTTCTTACAGGATCCTCCCCGATGACTCCCAAAACTGAAGCCCAAGAATCGCGTTTTGATCTGTTCAAGTGGCTGGCTGTAGTTGCATTGGTTGTCGTAGGTGTCGTGGGTAATCAGTATTACTCCGCTGCTCCTATCCTGTACCGCGTTCTTGCGCTGCTCGCCCTGGCAGCTGTCGCAGGCTTTGTTGCTCTGCAGACTGCGAAGGGTAAGTCGTTCTTTGCGCTGGCGAAGGAAGCTCGTACCGAAATTCGTAAAGTCGTATGGCCAACCCGCCAGGAGACTACTCAGACCACTTTGATCGTTGTGGCTGTGGTGCTCGTTATGGCGCTGCTGTTGTGGGGTCTCGATTCCCTGCTCGGTTGGTTGGTTTCCTTGATTGTTGGCTAAGGGTGTCTCGTGGCTAAGCGTTGGTATGTTGTGCATGCTTACTCGGGTTACGAGAAGCATGTAATGCGCTCCCTCATCGAGCGCGTGAAGCTGGCAGGCATGGAAGACGGGTTTGGCGAGATTCTCGTCCCGACCGAAGAAGTCGTCGAAATGCGCAACGGCCAGAAGCGCAAGAGTGAGCGTAAATTCTTCCCGGGCTACGTCCTGGTGCAGATGGAAATGAACGAAGGGACTTGGCACTTGGTCAAGGATACCCCTCGAGTCATGGGTTTCATTGGTGGTACCGCGGACAAGCCCGCGCCGATCACCGATAAAGAGGCTGAAGCTATCCTGCGTCGCGTTGCCGATGGCAGTGACAAGCCCAAGCCGAAGACGCTGTTCGAGCCGGGCGAAGTGGTTCGCGTCATTGACGGTCCATTCGCTGATTTCAACGGTAGCGTCGAAGAAGTTAACTACGAGAAGAGCCGCCTGCAGGTTGCAGTGCTCATTTTCGGTCGCTCTACTCCGGTAGAGCTCGAGTTCAGTCAGGTCGAGAAGGTCTAACTGAACGATGCATCCCATACCCCGCAGCCCTATGTGCTGCGGGGTTTTGTCGTCACTGGGATAAAACGCAAGTCATCCGGGGAGCCACCAGGCGTTCGAACCCGATTTTGGAGTAGCTCATGGCTAAGAAGATTCAGGCTTATATCAAGCTGCAAGTAAAGGCCGGCCAGGCCAACCCAAGCCCACCCGTTGGTCCAGCACTGGGTCAACACGGTGTGAACATCATGGAATTCTGCAAGGCCTTCAACGCCCGTACTCAGGGTCAAGAAGCCGGCCTGCCGACTCCTGTGATCATCACTGTCTACAGTGACCGTAGCTTCACCTTCGAAACCAAGAGCACCCCTGCCTCGGTTCTGCTGAAGAAAGCTGCTGGCCTGACCAGCGGTTCGGCTCGTCCGAACACCGTCAAGGTCGGTACCGTCACCCGCGCTCAGCTGGAAGATATCGCCAAGGCAAAGCAGGCTGATCTGACCGCCGCTGACCTGGATGCAGCTGTACGCACCATCGCTGGCTCTGCCCGCAGCATGGGCCTGAACGTGGAGGGTGTGTAATGGCTAAGCTGACTAAGCGTCAAAAGGCAATCGCCGAGAAAATCGAAGCAGGCAAGGCCTACAACTTCGAAGAGGCCGCTACCCTGCTGGCTTCGCTGCCGGCTGCCAAATTCGTCGAGTCGTACGACATCGCCGTAAACCTCGGTGTTGACCCGCGTAAATCCGACCAGGTCGTTCGTAGCGCTACTGTGCTGCCGCACGGCACTGGCAAGACCGTACGCGTTGCCGTCTTCACCCAGGGCCCAGCTGCCGAGGCCGCTCTGGCTGCCGGCGCTGACCGCGTAGGTATGGACGATCTGGCTGCCGAAATGAAAGGCGGCGACCTGAACTATGACGTCGTCATCGCATCCCCTGATGCCATGCGCGTTGTCGGTCAGCTGGGTCAGGTTCTGGGTCCTCGCGGCCTGATGCCTAACCCGAAAGTCGGTACCGTGACCCCGGACGTAGCCACTGCCGTCAAGAACGCCAAGGCTGGTCAGGTTCGCTACCGTACCGACAAGAACGGTATCATCCACACCTCCGTTGGCAAGATCGGCTTTGAAGCTGGCAAGCTGAAGGAAAACGTTGAAGCCCTGATCGCTGATCTGAAGCGTATCAAGCCAGCTTCTTCGAAAGGTATCTACGTCAAGCGCGTTACCCTGAGCACCACCATGGGCCCAGGTCTGATCATCGATCAGAGCTCGCTGAACGTGTAATGCAAAGTCGGCGCGGTCTTTCGAGCGCGCCGGCTGCAACAAGATTGGGGTCCCTGCCTGGCGGGGGCTATCCAAGACCGTAGGCGACGCAAGTCTTAAAACACAAGCCTACGCAGATGGTGCTCCCGATTCGCTCGCGAATCAGACACCAAAACGACATCCGGCCTCGGCCAGATGAAACGGTAGAAACCAGGAGTAAACCCGTGGCAATTAAACTCGAAGACAAGAAGGCCATCGTCGCTGAAGTCAACGAGGCTGCCAAAGTCGCTCTGTCCGCTGTCGTGGCCGATGCCCGTGGTGTGACTGTAGGCGCAATGACCGGACTCCGTAAAGAGGCTCGTGAAGCTGGCGTATACGTACGTGTCGTACGTAACACCCTGCTCAAGCGCGCTGTTGCTGACACTGAATTCAGTGTCCTCAACGACGCCTTCACCGGCCCTACCCTGATTGCGTTCTCCAACGAACACCCGGGCGCTGCTGCCCGTCTGTTCAAGGAATTCGCCAAGGGTCAGGACAAGTTCGAGATCAAGGCAGCTGCGTTCGACGGCAAGTTCCTTGCCGCTAACCAGATCGACGTGCTGGCAACCCTGCCAACTCGCGACGAGGCTATCGCACAGCTGATGAGCGTAATCCAAGGTGCAACCAGCAAGCTGGCTCGTACCCTGGCAGCTCTGCGCGACCAGAAAGAAGCCGCTGCTGCCTAAGGCGGCGTAGCTTCTCTCGAAATCAAACGTTTAATTTGATGGCCGTGTAAGGCTGTCCCCCAATACAGGAATTCATAGTCATGTCTCTGACTAACGAGCAAATCATCGAAGCAATCGGCCAGAAAACCGTTCTGGAAATTGTTGAACTGATCAAAGCAATGGAAGAAACCTTCGGCGTTACCGCTGCTGCCGCTGTTGCCGCTGGCCCAGCTGCTGCCGCTGCCGTTGTTGAAGAGCAGACCGAGTTCAACGTTGTCCTGGTTGAAGCCGGCGACAAGAAAGTGAACGTCATCAAAGCCGTTCGCGAGCTGACCGGTCTGGGCCTGAAAGAAGCCAAAGAGAAAGTCGATGGCGCTCCTCAGGTTGTAGCTGAAGGCGTTTCGAAAGAAGCCGCTGAAGACGCTAAGAAGAAGCTGGAAGAAGCTGGCGCTAAAGTCGAGCTGAAGTAATTTCGACTTTGCGACTGCAGCCTGAGCGTCAAGCGTAGGGCTGACGGCTGGTGGCCTGTGCCACCGGCCTTTTTCCGTTATTGGTGGCCGATCAGGTCGGCCCCGATAACGAGCTGCAAGACACCCATGTGGGTGGCGCAAACCAAGGGGTTTGCACGATTTTCTGGCTGCTCCCGCCGGGAGAAGCCAAACAAGCAGGTGACCAAGCTGGGGAACGCTGATGGCTTACTCATACACTGAGAAAAAACGTATCCGCAAGGACTTTAGCAAGTTGCCGGACGTCATGGATGTGCCGTACCTCCTGGCCATCCAGCTGGATTCGTATCGCGAATTCCTGCAGGCGGGAGCATCCAAGGATCAGTTCCGCGACGTCGGTCTGCATGCGGCCTTCAAATCGGTATTCCCGATCATCAGCTACTCCGGCAATGCTGCCCTGGAGTACGTAGGCTATCGCCTGGGCGAGCCTGCCTTCGATGTGAAGGAATGTGTCCTGCGTGGCGTGACCTTCGCGGTCCCACTGCGGGTCAAGGTGCGCCTGATCATCTTCGACAAGGAATCGTCGAACAAAGCGATCAAGGACATCAAAGAGCAAGAAGTCTACATGGGTGAAATCCCCCTGATGACTGAGAACGGTACCTTCGTTATCAACGGTACCGAGCGTGTGATCGTTTCCCAGCTGCACCGTTCGCCTGGTGTGTTCTTCGACCACGACCGTGGCAAGACTCACAGCTCCGGCAAGCTGCTGTACTCCGCTCGCATCATTCCTTACCGCGGCTCCTGGCTCGACTTCGAGTTCGATCCGAAGGACTGCGTGTTCGTCCGTATCGACCGTCGCCGCAAGCTGCCGGCCTCCGTACTGCTGCGCGCCCTGGGCTACAGCACCGAAGAGATCCTGGACACCTTCTACACCACCAACGTGTTCCACGTTTCCGGTGAGAAGCTGAGCCTGGAGCTGGTTGCCCAGCGCCTGCGCGGTGAAGTTGCGGTCATGGACATCACCGACGACACCGGCAAGGTCATCGTCGAGCAAGGCCGCCGTATCACTGCGCGCCACATCAACCAGATCGAGAAAGCTGGCGTCAAGCAGCTGGACGTTCCGCTCGAGTACATGATTGGCCGTACCACTGCCAAGGCCATCGTGCACCCGGCAACTGGTGAAATCCTGGCCGAGTGCAACACCGAGCTGACCACCGATCTGCTGGTCAAGATCGCCAAGGCCCAGGTCGTTCGCATCGAGACCCTGTACACCAACGATATCGACTGCGGTCCGTTCATCGCCGATACGCTGAAGATCGATACCACCAGCAACCAGCTGGAAGCGTTGGTCGAAATCTATCGCATGATGCGCCCAGGCGAGCCGCCAACCAAGGACGCCGCCGAGACCCTGTTCAACAACCTGTTCTTCAGCGCCGAGCGTTACGACCTGTCCGCAGTCGGCCGCATGAAGTTCAACCGTCGTATCGGTCGTACCGAGATCGAAGGTTCGGGCGTGCTGAGCAAGGAAGACATCGTCGATGTACTGAAGACCCTGGTCGACATCCGTAACGGCAAGGGCATCGTCGACGACATCGACCACCTGGGTAACCGTCGTGTGCGTTGCGTCGGCGAGATGGCCGAGAACCAGTTCCGCGTTGGCCTGGTGCGCGTCGAGCGTGCGGTCAAAGAGCGTCTGTCGATGGCCGAAAGCGAAGGCCTGATGCCGCAGGACCTGATCAACGCCAAGCCGGTTGCGGCGGCGGTGAAAGAGTTCTTCGGCTCCAGCCAGCTCTCGCAGTTCATGGACCAGAACAACCCGCTCTCCGAGATCACCCACAAGCGTCGTGTCTCTGCACTCGGCCCGGGCGGTCTGACCCGTGAGCGCGCAGGCTTCGAAGTTCGTGACGTACACCCGACCCACTACGGCCGCGTGTGCCCGATCGAGACGCCGGAAGGTCCGAACATCGGTCTGATCAACTCCCTGGCGGCCTACGCCCGCACCAACCAGTACGGCTTCCTGGAAAGCCCGTACCGTGTGGTGAAAGAGGGTGTGGTCACCGACGACATCGTGTTCCTGTCGGCGATCGAAGAAGCTGATCACGTCATCGCCCAGGCTTCGGCTGCGATGAACGAGCAGAAGCACCTGATCGACGAGCTGGTAGCGGTCCGTCACCTGAACGAATTCACCGTCAAGGCGCCGGAAGACGTCACCCTGATGGACGTTTCGCCGAAGCAGGTTGTTTCCGTTGCTGCCTCTCTGATTCCGTTCCTCGAGCACGACGACGCCAACCGTGCGTTGATGGGTTCGAACATGCAGCGTCAGGCTGTACCGACCCTGCGTGCCGACAAGCCGCTGGTAGGTACTGGCATGGAGCGCAACGTCGCCCGTGACTCCGGCGTCTGCGTCGTGGCTCGCCGCGGTGGTGTGATCGACTCGGTCGACGCCAGCCGTATCGTCGTGCGTGTGGCCGACGACGAAGTCGAGACCGGTGAAGCAGGTGTGGATATCTACAACCTGACCAAGTACACCCGTTCGAACCAGAACACCTGCATCAACCAGCGTCCGCTGGTGAGCAAGGGTGATGTGGTCGCGCGTGGCGACATCATGGCCGACGGCCCGTCCACCGACATGGGTGAACTGGCGCTGGGCCAGAACATGCGCATCGCGTTCATGGCGTGGAACGGCTTCAACTTCGAAGACTCCATCTGCCTGTCCGAGCGTGTGGTCCAGGAAGATCGCTTCACCACGATCCACATCCAGGAACTGACCTGTGTGGCCCGTGACACCAAGCTTGGCCCAGAGGAAATCACCGCGGACATCCCGAACGTGGGTGAGGCTGCGCTGAACAAGCTGGACGAAGCCGGTATCGTCTACGTAGGTGCCGAAGTCGGCGCCGGCGACATCCTGGTCGGCAAGGTCACTCCGAAAGGTGAGACCCAGCTGACGCCGGAAGAGAAACTGCTGCGTGCGATCTTCGGTGAGAAGGCCAGCGACGTCAAAGACACCTCCCTGCGCGTGCCGACCGGCACCAAGGGCACCGTCATCGACGTACAGGTCTTCACCCGCGATGGCGTTGAGCGCGACAGCCGCGCCCTGGCGATCGAGAAGATGCAGCTGGACGAGATCCGCAAGGACCTCAACGAAGAGTTCCGCATCGTCGAAGGCGCGACCTTCGAGCGTCTGCGTTCTGCTCTGAACGGCCAGGTGGTCGACGGTGGTGCGGGCCTGAAGAAAGGCACCGTGATCACTGACGACGTACTGAACGGTCTGGAGCACGGCCAGTGGTTCAAACTGCGCATGGCCGAAGATGCACTGAACGAGCAGCTGGAAAAGGCTCAGCAGTACATCGTCGATCGTCGCCGTCTGCTGGACGACAAGTTCGAAGACAAGAAGCGCAAGCTGCAGCAGGGCGATGACCTGGCTCCAGGCGTACTGAAGATCGTCAAGGTCTACCTGGCAATCCGCCGTCGCATCCAGCCGGGTGACAAGATGGCCGGTCGTCACGGTAACAAGGGTGTCGTCTCGGTGATCATGCCGGTAGAAGACATGCCGCACGACGCCAACGGTACTCCGGTCGACGTCGTACTGAACCCGCTGGGCGTACCTTCGCGTATGAACGTCGGTCAGATT
The DNA here is from genome assembly GCF_014268955.1 of Pseudomonas sp. RW3S2. Lineage (NCBI taxonomy): Bacteria > Pseudomonadati > Pseudomonadota > Gammaproteobacteria > Pseudomonadales > Pseudomonadaceae > Pseudomonas > Pseudomonas sp. RW3S2. The sequence continues at coordinate 11,192 of NZ_JABWRM010000006.1, forward strand.
CTCGAAACCCACTTGGGCCTGGCGGCCAAAGGTCTGGGCGAGAAGATCGACCGCATGATCGAAGAGCAGCGCAAGGCAGCCGAGCTGCGCACCTTCCTGACCGAGATCTACAACGAGATCGGTGGTCGTCAGGAAAACCTCGACGAGTTCTCCGACGCAGAGATCTTCGCCCTGGCCAACAACCTCAAGAAAGGTGTGCCGATGGCGACGCCTGTCTTCGACGGTGCCAAGGAGCGTGAGATCAAGGCCATGCTGAAGCTGGCCGACCTGCCAGAGAGCGGCCAGATGGTGCTGTTCGACGGCCGTACCGGCAACAAGTTCGAGCGTCCTGTGACCGTTGGTTACATGTACATGCTCAAGCTGAACCACTTGGTGGACGACAAGATGCACGCGCGTTCCACTGGTTCCTACAGCCTGGTTACCCAGCAGCCGCTGGGTGGTAAGGCGCAGTTCGGTGGTCAGCGTTTCGGGGAGATGGAAGTGTGGGCGCTGGAAGCATACGGCGCGGCATACACCCTGCAAGAAATGCTCACAGTGAAGTCGGACGACGTGAACGGCCGTACCAAGATGTACAAGAACATCGTGGATGGCGATCACCGTATGGAGCCGGGCATGCCCGAGTCCTTCAACGTGTTGATCAAAGAGATCCGTTCGCTCGGTATCGATATCGATCTGGAAACCGAATAACACGTGACGCGAAGGGGAGCGGGGCTGGTACAGCCCGCTTCCTGCTCCGCCAGGAGGAAAGGCCTTGAAAGACCTACTGAATTTGCTGAAAAACCAGGGTCAAGTCGAAGAGTTCGACGCCATCCGCATCGGTCTGGCGTCGCCTGAAATGATCCGTTCGTGGTCGTTCGGTGAAGTTAAGAAGCCGGAAACCATCAACTACCGTACGTTCAAGCCTGAGCGTGACGGCCTGTTCTGCGCCAAGATCTTTGGCCCAGTCAAGGACTACGAGTGCCTGTGCGGCAAGTACAAGCGCCTCAAGCACCGCGGTGTGATCTGCGAGAAGTGCGGCGTTGAAGTTGCCCTGGCCAAGGTTCGTCGTGAGCGCATGGCGCACATCGAGCTGGCCTCGCCGGTCGCCCACATCTGGTTCCTGAAGTCGCTGCCGTCCCGTATCGGCCTGCTGATGGACATGACCCTGCGTGACATCGAGCGCGTGCTCTACTTCGAGAGCTACGTGGTGATCGATCCGGGCATGACTACCCTCGAGAAGGGTCAGCTGCTGAACGACGAGCAGTACTTCGAAGCGCTGGAAGAGTTCGGTGACGACTTCGACGCCCGCATGGGTGCCGAGGCTGTCCGCGAACTGCTGCACGCGATCGACCTGGAGCACGAGATCGGTCGTCTGCGCGAAGAGATTCCACAGACCAACTCCGAAACCAAGATCAAGAAGCTGTCCAAGCGCCTGAAGCTGATGGAAGCTTTCCAGGGCTCGGGCAACCTGCCTGAGTGGATGGTCCTGACCGTCCTGCCAGTGCTGCCGCCGGACCTGCGTCCGCTGGTTCCGCTGGATGGCGGCCGCTTCGCGACCTCCGACCTGAACGATCTGTATCGTCGGGTGATCAACCGTAACAACCGTCTGAAGCGCCTGCTCGATCTGTCGGCGCCGGACATCATCGTGCGCAACGAAAAGCGCATGCTGCAGGAAGCGGTCGACGCCCTGCTCGACAACGGCCGTCGCGGTCGTGCCATCACTGGCTCGAACAAGCGTCCGCTGAAGTCGCTGGCCGACATGATCAAAGGTAAGCAAGGTCGCTTCCGTCAGAACTTGCTCGGTAAGCGCGTGGACTACTCCGGTCGTTCGGTAATTACCGTAGGCCCGACCCTGCGCCTGCACCAGTGCGGTCTGCCGAAGAAGATGGCCCTCGAGCTGTTCAAGCCGTTCATTTTCGGCAAGCTGGAAATGCGTGGTCTGGCGACCACCATCAAGGCCGCCAAGAAGATGGTCGAGCGCGAGCTGCCAGAGGTCTGGGACGTTCTCGCCGAAGTCATCCGCGAACACCCCGTCCTGCTGAACCGTGCACCGACGCTGCACCGTCTGGGTATCCAGGCGTTCGAGCCGGTGCTGATCGAAGGCAAGGCGATTCAGCTGCACCCGCTGGTCTGTGCCGCGTACAACGCCGACTTCGACGGTGACCAGATGGCCGTTCACGTGCCGCTGACCCTGGAAGCCCAGCTCGAAGCGCGCGCGCTGATGATGTCGACCAACAACATCCTGTCGCCAGCCAACGGTGAGCCAATCATCGTTCCTTCGCAGGACGTTGTACTGGGTCTGTACTACATGACCCGTGAAGCCATCAACGCCAAGGGCGAAGGTCGCGTGTTCGCTGACCTGCAGGAAGTCGACCGCGTATTCCGCGCCGGCGAGGCTGCCCTGCACGCGAAAATCAAGGTCCGTATCAACGAGACCGTGAAAGAGCGTGATGGCTCGGTGGTCAAGAACACCCGTATCGTCGACACCACCGTCGGCCGTGCGCTGCTGTTCCAGGTTGTTCCGGCAGGTCTGCCGTACGACGTGGTCAACCAGCCGATGAAGAAGAAGGCGATCTCCAAGCTGATCAACCAGTGCTATCGCGTGGTTGGTCTGAAAGAGACCGTGATCTTCGCTGACCAGCTGATGTACACCGGTTTCGCTTACTCGACCATTTCCGGCGTCTCGATCGGTGTTAACGACTTCGTTATCCCGGACGAAAAAGCCCGCATCATCGGTACTGCTACCGATGAGGTGAAGGAAATCGAAAGCCAGTACGCCTCGGGCCTGGTTACCCAGGGCGAGAAGTACAACAAGGTCATCGACTTGTGGTCGAAGGCGAACGACGAAGTGTCCAAGGCGATGATGGCCAACCTCTCGAAAGAGAAGGTCATCGACCGCGAGGGCAAGGAAGTCGAGCAAGAGTCCTTCAACTCGATGTACATGATGGCTGACTCGGGTGCGCGGGGTTCCGCTGCACAGATCCGTCAGCTGGCCGGTATGCGTGGTCTGATGGCCAAGCCGGACGGCTCGATCATCGAGACGCCGATCACCGCGAACTTCCGTGAAGGTCTGAGCGTACTGCAGTACTTCATCTCGACCCACGGTGCTCGTAAAGGTCTGGCGGATACCGCACTGAAGACTGCGAACTCCGGTTACCTGACTCGCCGTCTGGTAGACGTGGCGCAGGATCTGGTCGTGACCGAGATCGACTGCGGCACCGACCAGGGCCTGCTGATGACGCCGCACATCGAAGGTGGCGACGTTGTAGAGCCGCTGGGTGAGCGTGTACTGGGTCGTGTCATCGCCCGCGACGTGTTCAAGCCAGGTACCGAGGACGTCATCGTTCCTGCCGGCACCCTGGTCGACGAGAAGTGGGTCGAGTTCATCGAGCTGAACAGCATCGACGAAGTGGTCGTGCGTTCGCCGATCAGCTGCGAAACCCGCTACGGCATCTGCGCCAAGTGCTACGGTCGTGACCTGGCTCGTGGTCACCAGGTGAACATCGGTGAAGCTGTCGGCGTTATCGCTGCACAGTCGATCGGTGAGCCGGGTACCCAGCTGACCATGCGTACCTTCCACATCGGTGGTGCTGCAAGCCGTACCTCGGCTGCCGACAGCGTCCAGGTGAAGAATGGCGGCATGGTGCGTCTGCACAACCTGAAGCAGGTCGAGCGTGCCGATGGCAACCTGGTCGCGGTATCGCGTTCCGGCGAGCTGGCCATTGCCGACGAATTCGGTCGTGAACGTGAGCGTTACAAGCTGCCTTACGGTGCGGTGATTTCGGTCAAGGAAGGTGACAAGGTCGAAGCTGGCGCCATCGTCGCCAAGTGGGACCCGCACACCCACCCGATCGTTACCGAACTGAAAGGTACCGTGACCTTCGTGGGCATGGAAGAAAACATCACCATCAAGCGCCAGACCGACGAACTGACCGGTCTGACCAACATTGAAGTCCTGGACGTTAAGGATCGCCCTGCCGCTGGCAAGGAAATCCGTCCGGCCATCAAGATGGTCGATGCCAACGGCAAGGACCTGTACCTGCCAGGTACCGACGTACCGGCTCAGTACTTCCTGCCGGCCAACGCCCTCGTCGGTGTGGCTGACGGTGCCCAGATCGGTGTCGGTGACGTTATTGCGCGTATCCCGCAAGAAACGTCGAAGACTCGTGACATCACCGGTGGTCTGCCACGCGTTGCCGACCTGTTCGAAGCGCGTCGTCCGAAAGAAGCGTCGATCCTGGCTGAAGTCAGCGGCACCATCGCGTTCGGTAAAGAGACCAAGGGCAAGCGTCGCCTGGTCATCACGCCGACCGATGGCAGCGATCCGTACGAAGAGCTGATTCCGAAGTGGCGCCACCTGAACGTCTTCGAAGGCGAACAGGTAAACCGCGGCGAAGTCATCTCCGACGGTCCGAGCGATCCGCACGACATCCTGCGTCTGCTGGGTGTCAGCGCGCTGGCCAAGTACATCGTCAACGAGATTCAGGACGTTTACCGCCTGCAGGGCGTGAAGATCAACGACAAGCACATCGAGACCATCCTGCGTCAGATGCTGCGTAAAGTTGAGATCTCCGAGTCCGGCGATTCCAGCTTCATCAAGGGCGACCAGATGGAGTTGACCCAGGTACTGGTAGAGAACGAGCGTCTGGCGAGTGAAGACAAGTTCATCTCCAAGTTCACCCGTGTCCTGCTGGGTATCACCAAGGCCTCGCTGTCGACCGAGTCGTTCATCTCCGCGGCTTCCTTCCAGGAAACCACCCGCGTACTGACCGAAGCGGCGGTAACCGGCAAGCGCGACTACCTGCGCGGCCTGAAAGAGAACGTGGTCGTGGGTCGTCTGATCCCGGCCGGTACCGGTCTGGCCTACCACAGCGAGCGCAAGCGTCGCCGTGATGCCGACAAGCCGCTGCGTGTGAGCGCCAGTGAGGTGGAAGCCGCACTGACCGAAGCGCTGAACTCCAGCGGCAACTAAGAAGAGGCGGGGCCCCGGCCCCTTCCTCCCGAGCCTCGGTGACATGATTTGTTGCCGATGATCGGGCAGGAAGGGTCGGGGCCTTGTCTTGACTGGGTGCAAGATCCTCTTTAGACTTTTGTACCCTTAAATTTGGTGAGGCTCCGTCTCGCCAATTTTTGGCTTTCTTGCAAGACAATAGAGTCGCAAGACAATCAGTGGAGCTAGTAGATGGCAACTATCAACCAGCTGGTACGTCAGCCGCGCAAGCGTTCGGTCGAGAAGTCCGACGTTCCTGCGCTGCAGAACTGCCCGCAGCGTCGTGGCGTGTGCACCCGTGTGTACACCACCACGCCGAAAAAACCTAACTCGGCACTGCGTAAAGTATGCCGTGTGCGTCTGACCAACGGTTTCGAGGTTTCCTCGTACATCGGTGGTGAAGGCCACAACCTGCAAGAGCACAGCGTCGTCCTGATCCGTGGCGGCCGTGTAAAAGACTTGCCAGGTGTTCGTTACCACACCGTTCGCGGCTCTCTGGATACTTCGGGCGTCAAAGGCCGTAACCAGGGTCGTTCGAAGTACGGTACCAAGCGTCCGAAGTAATCGGGCGTTTGCAGACATCCATTTATTTGAGTCGATAAGAGTAAGGTCGGGCAGGGGTCGAAGACCCGCGTCCCGGGCTAACCTGAAGACCGTTTGAGGGCTTATCATGCCAAGACGTCGTGTAGCAGCAAAACGTGAGATCCTTGACGATCCGAAATACGGATCTCAGATCCTCGCCAAGTTCATGAACCACGTGATGGAAAGCGGCAAGAAGGCCGTAGCCGAGCGCATCGTTTACGGTGCCCTGGATACCGTCAAAGCACGCAAGAACAGCGACCCCCTGGAAATCTTCGAGAAAGCTCTCGACGCCATCGCTCCGCTGGTCGAAGTAAAGTCCCGTCGTGTCGGCGGTGCCACTTACCAGGTTCCGGTTGAAGTTCGTCCATCCCGTCGTAACGCTCTGGCAATGCGCTGGCTCGTAGACTACGCCCGCAAGCGCGGCGAGAAGTCGATGGCCCTGCGTCTGGCCGGCGAACTGCTGGATGCTGCCGAAGGCAAGGGTGCTGCAGTCAAGAAGCGTGAAGACGTGCACCGTATGGCCGAAGCCAACAAAGCGTTCTCGCACTACCGCTTCTAATTCAAGCATCAATCATTTTGCGAGGGCTTTATGGCTCGTACTACAGCAATTAACCGCTACCGTAACATCGGTATCTGTGCTCACGTTGACGCGGGCAAGACCACCACTACCGAGCGGATCCTGTTCTACACAGGTCTGAGCCACAAGATGGGCGAGGTGCATGATGGCGCCGCGACCACCGACTGGATGGTGCAGGAGCAGGAGCGCGGTATCACCATTACCTCCGCTGCCGTTACCACCTTCTGGAAAGGCTCCCGTGGTCAGTACGACAACTACCGCGTAAACGTCATCGATACCCCCGGCCACGTTGACTTCACCATTGAAGTAGAACGTTCGCTGCGTGTACTCGACGGCGCGGTCGTCGTGTTCTGCGGCACCTCCGGCGTTGAGCCTCAGTCCGAAACCGTATGGCGTCAGGCCAACAAGTACGGCGTTCCGCGTGTTGTCTACGTGAACAAGATGGACCGTGCCGGTGCCAACTTCCTGCGCGTTGTCGGCCAGATCAAGAACCGCCTGGGTCACACCCCGGTTCCGGTCCAGCTGGCTATCGGTGCAGAAGACGACTTCCAGGGTCAGGTTGACCTGATCAAGATGAAAGCCATCTACTGGAACGACGACGACAAAGGTACTACCTACCGTGAGGAAGAGATTCCTGCCGAGCTGGTGGACCTGGCCAACGAATGGCGCAACAACATGGTCGAGGCTGCTGCCGAGGCCAACGAAGAGCTGATGAACAAGTACCTTGAAGAAGGTGACCTGTCCGTCGAAGACATCAAGGCTGGTCTGCGCGCCCGTACCCTGGCGAGCGAGATCGTTCCTGCTGTCTGCGGTTCCTCGTTCAAGAACAAGGGCGTTCCCCTGGTTCTCGACGCCGTCATTGACTTCCTGCCTGCGCCCACCGAGATCCCTGCGATCAAGGGTATCCACCCTGATCTGATCGACGTGCCGAAGGATGAAGTCACTCCAGAGCAGTATGACGAGCGTCCTGCTGACGACAACGAGCCGTTCTCGGCCCTGGCGTTCAAGATTGCCACCGACCCGTTCGTGGGTACTCTGACCTTTGTTCGCGTCTACTCGGGCTTCCTGACCTCCGGTGACTCCGTCATCAACTCGGTCAAGGGCAAGAAAGAGCGCGTTGGTCGTATGGTGCAGATGCACGCCAACCAGCGTGAAGAGATCAAAGAAGTACGCGCTGGCGACATCGCTGCTCTGATCGGCATGAAGGACGTCACCACCGGTGACACCCTGTGCAACGCCGACAAGCCGATCATCCTCGAGCGTATGGACTTCCCTGAGCCGGTAATTTCGCTCTCCGTAGAGCCGAAAACCAAGGCTGACCAGGAGAAGATGGGTATCGCTCTGGGCAAGCTGGCCCAGGAAGACCCGTCGTTCCGCGTCAAGACCGACGAAGAAACCGGCCAGACCATCATCTCCGGTATGGGTGAGCTGCACCTGGACATCCTCGTTGACCGCATGAAGCGCGAGTTCAATGTCGAGTGCAACGTCGGCAAGCCGCAGGTTTCGTACCGCGAGAAGATCACCAAGTCCAACGTCGAGATCGAAGGCAAGTTCGTTCGTCAGTCGGGTGGTCGTGGTCAGTTCGGTCACTGCTGGATCCGTTTCTCGGAGCCGGACGTGGACGACAAAGGCAACATCACCGAAGGTCTGGTGTTCACCAACGAAGTCGTTGGTGGTGTGATTCCTAAGGAATTCATCGCCCCGATCCAGAAGGGTATCGAAGAGCAGATGAAAAACGGCGTTGTTGCCGGCTATCCGCTGCTCGGCCTGAAGGCTACGGTATTCGACGGTTCGTACCACGACGTCGACTCCAACGAAATGGCGTTCAAGATCGCCGCTTCGATGGCGACCAAGCAGCTGGCCCAGAAGGGCGGTGGCGTGGTGCTTGAGCCGATCATGAAGGTCGAAGTTGTAACCCCGGAAGACTACCTGGGTGACGTGATGGGTGACCTGAGCCGTCGTCGTGGGATGATCCAGGGTAATGAAGACTCGGTGTCCGGCAAGGTAATCACTGCTGAGGTACCGCTCGGAGAGATGTTCGGTTACGCGACCGACGTTCGTTCCATGTCTCAGGGTCGCGCAAGCTACTCCATGGAATTCTCCAAATACGCCGAAGCTCCGTCGAACATCGTCGAAGCACTCGTCAAAAAACAAGGCTAATCCCCTTTAGGCAAGAGGTTCACTGTCGTGGCTAAAGAAAAATTTGATCGTTCCCTTCCCCACGTTAACGTCGGCACTATCGGCCACGTTGACCACGGTAAGACCACTCTGACCGCAGCTCTGACTCGCGTCTGCTCCGAAGTTTTCGGTTCGGCAGTCGTTGAGTTCGACAAGATCGACTCGGCTCCGGAAGAAAAAGCGCGCGGTATCACCATCAACACCGCTCACGTCGAGTACAACTCGAACATTCGTCACTACGCTCACGTTGACTGCCCAGGTCACGCTGACTACGTGAAGAACATGATCACCGGTGCTGCCCAGATGGACGGCGCGATCCTGGTTTGCTCGGCCGCCGATGGTCCGATGCCACAAACCCGTGAGCACATCCTGCTGTCCCGTCAGGTAGGCGTTCCGTACATCGTGGTCTTCCTGAACAAGGCTGACCTGGTAGACGACGCTGAGCTGCTGGAACTGGTCGAGATGGAAGTTCGCGACCTGCTGTCCACCTACGACTTCCCAGGCGACGACACCCCGATCATCATCGGTTCGGCTCGTATGGCGCTGGAAGGCAAAGACGACAACGAAATGGGCACTACCGCTGTCAAGAAGCTGGTAGAAACTCTGGATGCCTACATCCCTGAGCCAGTTCGTGCCGTCGACCAGCCGTTCCTGATGCCGATCGAAGACGTATTCTCGATCTCGGGTCGTGGTACCGTTGTGACCGGTCGTATCGAGCGTGGTATCGTCCGCGTTCAGGATCCGCTGGAAATCGTTGGTCTGCGTGACACCACCACCACCACCTGCACCGGCGTTGAGATGTTCCGCAAGCTGCTGGACGAAGGTCGTGCTGGCGAGAACTGCGGCGTTCTGCTGCGTGGTACCAAGCGTGACGACGTTGAGCGTGGCCAGGTTCTGGTCAAGCCAGGTTCGGTCAAGCCGCACACCAAGTTCACCGCAGAAGTCTACGTTCTGTCGAAGGAAGAAGGCGGTCGTCACACTCCGTTCTTCAAAGGCTACCGTCCTCAGTTCTACTTCCGTACCACTGACGTGACCGGTAACTGCGAACTGCCGGAAGGCGTTGAGATGGTAATGCCAGGTGACAACATTCAGATGACTGTCACCCTGATCAAGACCATCGCAATGGAAGACGGTCTGCGCTTCGCCATCCGTGAAGGCGGTCGTACCGTCGGCGCCGGCGTCGTAGCCAAAATCATCGAGTAATCACTCGACCGATTGAAAAAACCCCCGCTTAGCGGGGGTTTTTTTTATTGGGTTGACACTAAATAGGGGCGTCTATAGAATCACGCCTCCTTTTAGCGGGCGTAGTGCGTCCGTTGGGAACAGCCTGGAGTCTGAAATCCAATGCAAAATCAGCAAATCCGTATCAGGTTGAAGGCTTTCGACCATCGCCTGATCGACCAATCCACCCAGGAAATCGTGGAAACCGCGAAACGTACTGGTGCACAAGTGCGTGGTCCAATTCCACTGCCTACCCGCAAAGAGCGTTTCACCGTTCTGGTCTCCCCGCACGTCAACAAAGACGCGCGTGACCAGTACGAGATTCGCACTCATAAGCGCGTTCTGGACATCGTCCAGCCAACGGATAAAACCGTTGATGCGCTGATGAAGCTTGATCTCGCGGCAGGTGTGGAAGTGCAGATCAGCCTCGGCTAAGACTTCGGTCTGAGTCGTGTAACGCTCTGAAATGGGCGGCCATAGCGGGTGAAAGCCCCGTACACTCATGAGGTTTACAACATGACTATTGGTGTAGTCGGTCGCAAGTGCGGTATGACCCGCATTTTCACCGAAGAAGGTGTCTCCATTCCGGTCACGGTCATTGAGATCGAGCCGAATCGCGTCACCCAGTTCAAAACTGAAGAAACCGATGGCTACCGTGCAGTGCAAGTCACTGTCGGCGAGCGTCGTGCTTCGCGTGTGACTGCCGCTCAGGCAGGTCACTTCGCCAAGGCTAACGTTGCCGCTGGTCGCGGTGTTTGGGAGTTCCGTCTTGAAGAAGGCGATTTCCAGGCTGGCGATCTGATCAAAGCTGAACTCTTCACTGCAGGCCAGCTGGTAGACGTAACCGGTCAGTCCAAAGGTAAAGGCTTCGCCGGTACCATCAAGCGTTGGAACTTCCGTGGTCAGGATAACACCCACGGTAACTCCGTATCGCACCGTGTCCCTGGCTCCATCGGCCAGTGCCAGACTCCTGGTCGTGTATTCAAGGGCAAGAAGATGTCCGGTCACATGGGCGCTGAGCGCGTGACTGTACAGTCCCTGGAAGTAGTACGCGTAGACGCTGAACGCAACCTGCTGCTGATCAAGGGTGCCGTTCCAGGCGCTACTGGCGGCGACGTGGTTGTGCGTCCGGCTGTCAAGGCTCGCGGTTAAGGGGAAACTGACATGCAACTCAATGTAAATGACGCTCAGGCGATCGAAGTTTCCGAACTGACTTTCGGTGGCGAATTCAACGAGACGCTGGTACACCAAGCAGTCGTGGCCTACATGGCCGGCGGCCGTCAGGGCACCAAGCAGCAGAAGACCCGCTCTGACGTAGCCGGTGGCGGTAAGCGCCCATGGCGTCAGAAGGGTACTGGCCGTGCTCGTGCCGGTACCACTCGTGGTCCGATCTGGCGTGGCGGTGGTGTAACCTTCGCAGCTCGCCCTCAGGATCACTCGCAGAAGCTCAACAAGAAGATGTATCGCGCAGCCCTGCGCTCCATCCTCGCCGAGCTGGTGCGTAGCGATCGTCTGGTTGTGGTTCAGGACTTCGCTGTTGAAGCGCCGAAAACCAAAGACCTGCTGAACAAGCTGAACGGCATGGGCCTGAACGACGTACTGATCGTTTCGGACGCAGTTGATCAGAATCTGTACCTGGCTGCTCGTAACCTGCCGCACGTCGACGTACGTGACGTTCAAGGTTCCGACCCGGTCAGCCTGATCGCCTACGAGAAAGTGTTGATCACTGTCTCGGCCGTGAAGAAATTCGAGGAGCTGCTGGGATGAACCAGGAACGCGTATTCAAAGTCCTCCTTGGCCCGCACGTTTCCGAGAAGGCTACCGTTCTGGCTGAGAAGAAAGGCCAGTTCGTATTCAAGGTTGCTACCGATGCAACCAAGCTGGAAATCAAGAAAGCTGTCGAAGGCCTGTTCAACGTAAAAGTTGAAAACGTGTCGACTGTCAACGTTCTGGGTAAAACCAAGCGTACCGCACGTGGTCTGGGCAAGCGTAATGACTGGAAGAAGGCGATCGTCTCCCTTCAGCCAGGCCAAGATCTCGATTTCAGCAGCAGTGCTGAGTAAGGAAGGGGTGCATCATGGCAATCGTTAAATGCAAACCGACTTCCCCTGGCCGCCGTTTCGTGGTCAAGGTGGTCAACAAGGAGCTGCACAAAGGCGCTCCTCACGCACCGCTGCTCGAGAAGAAATCGAAGTCTGGTGGTCGTAACAACAATGGCCGCATTACCACTCGTCACGTTGGTGGTGGTCACAAGCAGCATTACCGTCTGGTCGACTTCCGTCGCAACGACAAAGATGGCATTCCAGCCACTGTCGAGCGCGTCGAATACGACCCGAACCGTACTGCTCACATCGCCCTGCTGTGCTACGCAGACGGTGAGCGTCGCTACATCATCGCCCCTAAAGGCGTGAGTGCTGGCGACCAGCTGATCGCAGGTGCCCTGGCCCCAATCAAGGCCGGTAACTCCCTGCAACTGCGCAACATCCCAGTAGGTAGCACCGTTCACGGCATCGAACTGAAGCCGGGTAAAGGTGCGCAAATTGCTCGTTCCGCTGGTGCTTCGGCTCAGCTGATCGCGCGTGAAGGTGCATACGTGACTCTGCGTCTGCGCTCTGGTGAGATGCGTAAAGTACTGGCTGAGTGCCGTGCGACCCTGGGCGAAGTCTCGAACTCCGAGCACAGCCTGCGTTCGCTGGGTAAAGCAGGTGCTAAACGCTGGCGCGGCGTTCGCCCGACCGTTCGTGGTGTTGCCATGAACCCGGTTGACCACCCACATGGTGGTGGTGAAGGTCGTACCTCCGGTGGTCGTCATCCGGTATCGCCATGGGGCTTCCCAACCAAGGGTGCGAAGACCCGTGGTAATAAGCGTACCGACAACATGATCGTCCGTCGTCGCAAGTAACTAGAGGGATACGACAGTGCCACGTTCTCTGAAAAAAGGTCCTTTTATCGATCTTCACCTGCTGAAGAAGGTCGAAGTGGCGGTGGAGAAGAATGATCGCAAGCCAGTGAAAACCTGGTCGCGCCGTTCGATGATCCTGCCACAAATGGTCGGTCTGACCATCGCGGTACACAACGGTCGCCAACACGTCCCAGTTCTCGTGAACGAAGACATGGTCGGCCACAAACTGGGCGAGTTCGCCGGTACCCGCACCTATCGCGGGCACGTGGCTGACAAGAAAGCCAAGCGTTAAGGGGTAAGGAAATGGAAGTAGCCGCTAAGTTGTCGGGCGCTCGAATCTCCGCCCAGAAAGCCCGCTTGGTCGCCGACCAGATCCGCGGGAAGAAGGTGGGCGAAGCGCTCAACCTGTTGGCCTTCAGCAGCAAAAAAGCCGCTGAAATCATGAAGAAAGTCCTCGAGTCGGCCGTTGCCAACGCCGAACACAACGAAGGCGCAGACGTTGATGACCTGAAGGTCAGCACCGTTTTCGTCAACGAAGGGCGTTCGCTGAAGCGCATCATGCCGCGTGCCAAAGGCCGCGCTGATCGCATCGTCAAGCGGTCTTGCCATATCACTGTCAAGGTTGCGGACAAGTAACGGAGTCGATCAGATGGGTCAGAAAGTACATCCCACTGGCATTCGCCTGGGAATCGTCAAGGAGCACACCTCCGTCTGGTACGCAGACGGTGCTACTTACGCAGATTACCTGTTGAAGGATCTGAAAACGCGTGAGTACCTCCAAGACAAACTAAAAAGCGCGTCCGTAAGCCGTATCGATATTCATCGTCCGGCTCAAACTGCACGCATCACCATCCACACCGCTCGTCCCGGTATCGTTATCGGCAAGAAGGGTGAGGATGTCGAGAAGCTGCGTCAGGACCTGACCAAGCAGATGGGTGTGCCTGTGCACATCAACATCGAAGAGATCCGCAAGCCGGAACTCGACGCCATGCTGGTTGCGCAAAGCGTTGCCCAGCAGCTGGAGCGCCGCGTTATGTTCCGTCGCGCCATGAAGCGCGCCGTACAGAACGCCATGCGTATTGGTGCCAAGGGCATCAAGATCCAGGTGAGCGGTCGTCTTGGCGGTGCCGAGATCGCCCGTACCGAGTGGTATCGCGAAGGTCGTGTGCCTCTGCACACCCTGCGTGCCGATATCGACTACAACACCTACGAAGCTCACACCACCTACGGTGTGATCGGTGTCAAGGTTTGGATCTTCAAAGGCGAAGTGATTGGTGGTCGCCAGGAAGAGCTGAAGCCGCAAGCACCAGCGCCTCGTAAAAAAGCTGCTAAGTAAGGGGTACGCCAAATGTTGCAACCAAAGCGTACAAAATTCCGCAAGCAGATGACCGGCCACAACCGTGGTCTGGCACTGCGCGGTAGCAAGGTCAGCTTCGGCGAGTTCGCTCTGAAAGCTGTCGCTCGCGGTCGCCTCACCGCTCGCCAGATCGAGTCGGCACGTCGTGCCCTGACCCGTCACGTAAAACGTGGCGGCAAGATCTGGATCCGTGTATTCCCGGACAAGCCGGTTACCAAGAAGCCTCTCGAGGTTCGTATGGGTAAAGGTAAGGGTTCCGTGGAGTACTGGGTTGCCCAGATCCAGCCAGGCAAAGTCCTGTACGAGATCGAGGGTGTTTCTGAAGAGCTGGCGCGCGAAGCTTTCGCCCTGGCTGCTGCAAAGCTGCCTCTCGCCACCTCCTTTGTTAAGCGGACGGTGATGTGATGAAAGCGAATGAACTTCGTGAAAAATCGGCACAGCAACTGAATGAGCAACTGCTCGGCTTGCTGCGCGACCAGTTCAATCTGCGTATGCAGAAAGCAACTGGCCAGTTGGGGCAGTCGCACCTGCTCTCGCAAGTTAAGCGTGACATCGCTCGCGTGAAAACTGTGCTCAACCAGCAGGCAGGTAAGTGATCATGGCTGAAGCTGAAAAAACCGTCCGTACGCTGACTGGCCGTGTCGTCAGCGACAAAATGGACAAGACCATCACCGTTCTGATCGAGCGTCGCGTAAAGCACCCGATCTACGGTAAATACGTTAAGCGTTCGACTAAGCTGCACGCGCACGACGAAACCAATCAGTGCAAGATCGGCGACAAGGTTTCGATCACCGAAACTCGTCCGCTGGCCAAGACCAAGTCCTGGGCACTGGTTGAAGTCCTCGAACGCGCTGTTGAAGTCTAAGGGCTAGGGGTCGGAGAAATTTTATGATTCAGACTCAATCCATGCTCGATGTGGCCGATAACAGCGGCGCTCGTCGCGTCATGTGCATCAAGGTGCTCGGCGGTTCGCACCGCCGTTACGCTGGCATCGGTGATATCATCAAAGTTACCGTCAAGGAAGCGATTCCTCGCGGTAAGGTCAAGAAAGGCCAGGTGATGACCGCTGTTGTCGTCCGTACCCGTCACGGTGTACGTCGCGCTGACGGTTCCATCATTCGTTTCGACGGCAACGCTGCTGTTCTGCTGAACAACAAGCAAGAGCCGATCGGTACCCGCATCTTCGGGCCAGTGACCCGTGAACTTCGTAACGAGAAGTTCATGAAGATCGTCTCGCTCGCCCCTGAAGTGCTGTAAGGAGATCCGACATGCAAAAGATTCGTCGTGACGACGAGATCATCGTGATCGCCGGCAAAGACAAGGGTAAGCGCGGTAAGGTGCTGAAGGTTCTCGCTGATGACCGTCTGGTCATCGGTGGTGTCAACCTGGTCAAGCGTCATACCAAGCCGAACCCGATGGCAGGCGTTCAGGGCGGTATCGTCGAGAAAGAAGCGCCTCTGCACGCTTCCAACGTTGCCATCTTCAATGGCGAAACCAACAAGGCTGACCGCGTTGGTTTCAAAGTAGAAGACGGTAAGAAAATTCGTGTCTTCAAGTCGACCCAAAAAGCGGTTGATGCTTGAACACTGCTAGGTAGAAGACCATGGCACGACTGAAAGAGATGTACCGGAACGAAATCGCTCCCAAGCTTAAGGAAGAACTTAAGCTGTCGAACGTGATGGAAGTTCCGCGCGTTACCAAGATCACCCTGAACATGGGTCTGGGCGAAGCGATCGGCGACAAGAAAGTCATCGAGCACGCAGTTGCCGACCTGGAAAAGATCACCGGTCAAAAGCCGGTCGTGACTTTCGCTCGTAAATCCATCGCGGGCTTCAAAGTCCGTGAGGGCTGGCCGATCGGCGTCAAGGTGACCCTGCGTAGCGACAAGATGTACGAATTCCTGGACCGCCTGCTGGCGATCTCCCTGCCTCGGGTTCGCGACTTCCGCGGCCTGAATGCCAAGTCCTTCGATGGCCGTGGCAACTACAGCATGGGCGTGAAAGAGCAGATCATCTTCCCGGAAATCGACTACGACAAGATCGATGCTCTGCGCGGTTTGGACATCACCCTGACCACCACTGCTCGTTCGGACGACGAAGGCCGCGCTCTGCTGCGTGCATTCAAGTTCCCGTTCCGCAACTGATTGGAGTAGGAAAATGGCCAAGAAGAGCATGAAAAACCGCGAGCTGAAGCGTCAGCTCACGGTAGCCAAGTACGCCAAAAAGCGTGCCGAGCTGAAAGCGACCATCGTCAACCTGAACGCCTCTCCAGAAGAGCGTTTCGCTGCCGTTGTCGCTCTGCAGAAGCAGCCTCGTGATGCCAGCGCCTCGCGCCTGCGCAACCGTTGCCGCCTGACCGGTCGTCCTCACGGTGTTTACCGTAAGTTCGGCCTGGGCCGTAACATGCTGCGTCAAGCTGCAATGCGCGGTGACGTACCAGGTCTGGTCAAGGCCTCCTGGTAATAGCTGCAGGTGTGATCCCGGCGTAGGGGGAGCAATCTTCCGACCGCCGGTGACATCGCCAACAAACAAGCCCCCTCGTGGGGCTTGTTTCGTTTCTGTCTTGTGTCTAGAATGACCGGCTCACCTGAGCCTGGGTTTTTTGCCCGGGGCGGTCAGGTGGTTGTGATAGCCGCAAGGCTAATAATTCTTGTATCAGGAGCATCTAGCCCATGAGTATGCAGGACCCGTTAGCGGACATGCTAACTCGCATCCGTAATGCCCAGATGGCTGAAAAGTCCGTCGTAAGCATGCCTTCCTCCACTCTGAAGGTCGCGGTTGCCAAAGTTCTGAAGGACGAAGGTTACATCGCTGGCTACCAGGTCAGTGGCGAAGTCAAGCCTTCCCTGTCGATCGAACTGAAGTACTTCGAAGGCCGTCCGGTCATCGAGGAACTGAAGCGCTCCAGCCGTCCAGGCCTGCGCCAGTACAAGTCCGTCTCTGACCTGCCGAAAGTACGTGGCGGTCTGGGCGTGTCTATCGTCTCCACCAACAAAGGTGTGATGACTGATCGCGCTGCGCGCGCTGCCGGTGTCGGTGGCGAAGTTCTGTGCACAGTGTTCTAAGGGGAGATAGGCATGTCTCGCGTCGCTAAGAACCCCGTTAAGCTGCCATCCGGTGTCGAAGTCAAATTCGCCGGCCAGCAGCTTTCGGTGAAGGGTGCCAAGGGCACTCTCGAACTGAACGTTCACTCGTCTGTTGAAGTTACCGAAGAGTCTGGCGAGCTGCGCTTCGTCGCTCGCAACGGTGACCAGCAAGCTCGCGCCATGGCCGGTACCACCCGTGCTCTGGTGAACAACATGGTCCAGGGCGTAAGCCAAGGCTTCGAGCGCAAGCTCCAGCTGGTCGGTGTTGGTTACAAGGCACAGGCCAAGGGCACCATCCTGAACCTGGCTCTGGGCTTCTCGCATCCAGTGGACTACGAACTGCCAGCCGGTATCACCGCTGAAACCCCAAGCCAGACCGACATCCTGATCAAGGGTATCGACAAGCAGCTGGTGGGTCAGGTGGCCGCTGAAATCCGCGATTTCCGTCCGCCAGAGCCTTACAAAGGCAAGGGTGTGCGTTACGCGGACGAAGTAGTCCGTCGTAAAGAAGCCAAGAAGAAGTAGGGCCTAGCAAATGACCGACAAAAAAGTTATTCGACTGCGTCGCGCTCGCAAAGCACGCCTGAAAATGCACGAGCTCGAAGCCGTGCGTCTGTGCGTGTTCCGCTCCTCGCAGCACATCTATGCCCAGGTCATTTCGGCCGACGGCAGCAAGGTTCTGGCAAGCGCCTCGACCTTGGACAAAGAACTGCGTGATGGCGCCACCGGCAACATCGACGCGGCCACTAAGGTTGGCAAGCTGGTAGCTGAGCGTGCGAAAGCCGCCGGTGTATCTCAAGTTGCCTTTGACCGTTCCGGCTTCAAGTACCATGGTCGCGTCAAGGCGCTGGCCGATGCTGCTCGTGAAGGCGGACTGGAGTTCTAAGTTATGGCAAATAACGATCAAAAGCGCGACGAAGGCTACATCGAGAAGCTGGTTCAAGTTAACCGCGTTGCTAAAACCGTTAAAGGCGGCCGTATCTTCACCTTCACCGCGCTGACCGTGGTAGGTGATGGCAAAGGTCGCGTCGGCTTCGGCCGTGGCAAATCGCGCGAAGTACCTGCCGCGATCCAGAAAGCCATGGAAGCTGCCCGTCGCAACATGATCCAGGTTGACCTGAAGGGCACCACCCTGCAGTACGCCACCAAGGCTGCCCACGGCGCCTCGAAGGTTTACATGCAGCCTGCTTCGGAAGGTACCGGTATCATCGCCGGCGGCGCAATGCGTGCTGTCCTGGAAGTTGCTGGTGTCCAGAACGTTCTGGCCAAGTGCTACGGTTCGACCAACCCAGTGAACGTGGTTTACGCCACCTTCAAGGGTCTGAAAGCCATGCAATCTCCTGAGTCCATTGCTGCCAAGCGCGGCAAGAGTGTTGAGGAGATCTTCTGATCATGGCAACCGTAAAAGTAACGCTGATCAAGAGCACCGCCGGCCGTCTGCCTAACCACATCCTGTGCGTTAAAGGCCTGGGTCTGCGTCGCATCGGTCACACTGTAGAAGTCCAGGATACTCCCGAGAATCGCGGGATGATCAACAAGGCTTACTACATGCTGCGCGTCGAGGGTTAATCGATGAAACTCAATGATCTGAGTCCAGCGCCGGGTTCCCGTCGCGAGAAGCATCGTCCGGGTCGTGGTATCGGTAGCGGTTTGGGCAAGACTGGTGGCCGCGGTCACAAAGGTCAGACCTCCCGTTCCGGTGGCACCATCGCTCCGGGCTTCGAAGGCGGTCAACAGCCGCTGCACCGTCGTCTGCCGAAGTTCGGCTTCGTTTCCCTGAAAGCCATGGACCGAGCTGAAGTGCGTCTGTCCGAGCTGGCCAAGGTGGAAGGCGACGTGATCTCCGTACAGTCCCTGAAAGACGCCAACGTGATTGGCCAGCATGTACAGCGTGTGAAAATCATGCTGTCCGGCGAAGTCACTCGCGCAGTCACTATCAAGGGCATCGCCGTCACCAAAGGTGCGCGTGCGGCTATCGAAGCAGCTGGCGGCAAGTTCGAGGAATAAATGGCTAAGCAAGGTGCTCTCTCTTCGCTCGGTAAGGGCGGGATGTCGGAACTCTGGGCTCGTCTGCGCTTTCTGTTCATGGCGATCATCGTCTATCGGATCGGCGCACATATCCCGGTGCCTGGCATCAATCCAGACCGTCTGGCGGATCTGTTTCGACAGAATGAGGGGACCATTCTTAGCTTGTTCAACATGTTTTCCGGTGGTGCGCTGGAGCGCATGAGCATCTTTGCACTGGGGATCATGCCGTACATCTCGGCATCGATCATCATGCAGCTCATGACCGCAGTCAGCCCTCAACTGGAGCAGTTGAAGAAGGAAGGTGAAGCTGGCCGTCGCAAGATCAGCCAGTACACCCGCTACGGCACCGTTATCCTGGCGCTGGTTCAAGCCATTGGCATGTCCATTGGCCTGGCCAACCAGGGCGTGGCGTTTTCTGCAGGCCTGGGCTTCCATGTCGTTGCCGTCTCCACTTTCGTGGCTGGCGCAATGTTCATGATGTGGCTCGGCGAGCAGATCACCGAGCGCGGTGTGGGCAACGGTATCTCGATGTTGATCTTCGCAGGTATCGTTGCCGGTCTTCCGAGAGCAATCGGGCAGTCTTTCGAGTCTGCGCGCACAGGCGATATCAACATCTTCGCCCTGGTCGCTATCGGTTTGCTTGCAGTAGCGATTATCGGTTTCGTGGTGTTCATTGAGCGTGGTCAGCGTCGTATCGCCGTTCACTATGCCAAGCGTCAGCAGGGCCGCAAGGTCTTCGCTGCGCAGACCAGCCACTTGCCGCTGAAAGTGAACATGGCGGGCGTCATTCCTGCCATTTTCGCGAGCAGCATCTTGCTGTTCCCGGCTTCGCTGGGTGCCTGGTTCGGTCAGTCCGAAGGTATGGGCTGGCTGCAGGACATCTCGCAGTCGATCGCTCCTGGTCAGCCGTTGAACATTCTGCTGTTTAGTGCAGGGATCATCTTCTTCTGCTTCTTCTACACAGCGTTGATGTTCAACCCGAAAGACGTAGCGGAAAACCTGAAGAAGTCCGGTGCCTTTATTCCGGGTATCCGTCCTGGTGAGCAGTCGGCGCGCTACATTGATGGCGTTCTGACTCGTCTGACCATGTTCGGTGCTCTTTACATGATGGCCGTCTGCCTTCTGCCCCAGTTCCTGGTGGTGGCAGCAAACGTGCCGTTCTACCTTGGCGGGACCTCGTTGCTGATTGTGGTAGTGGTTGTGATGGACTTCATGTCCCAAGTACAATCGCACCTCGTTTCGCACCAGTACGAATCCCTGATGAAGAAAGCCAACCTGAAAGGCTACGGTGGCAGCGGCCTGCTGCGCTGATAGACCCCTAAGGTTCGAGGAGTCGGTAATGAAAGTTCGTGCATCGGTGAAAAAGCTGTGCCGCAACTGCAAGATCATTCGTCGCGAAGGTATCGTGCGCGTGATCTGCAGCGCGGAACCGCGTCACAAGCAGCGCCAAGGCTGAGTGTGATCTGCGCTTCAAACCCAGCAGCTAGTGTGCTGCTGGGTTGATTATTCGTTTCTACAGCGATATTATCTCGCGCCCTATTTCTTGGCTTCCGGGGCGTAGGTAGCTGTCAATTGGAGTCCCACTGAATGGCCCGTATTGCAGGCGTCAACATTCCAGATAACAAGCATACTGTTATCTCGCTGACCTACATCTATGGTGTCGGTCGCACAACTGCACAGAAAATCTGTGCAGACGCTGGTGTAAATCCAGCCGCTAAGATCAAGGATCTGAGCGACGAGCAAATCGAAACCCTGCGTGGCGAAGTTGCGAAGTTCACCACCGAAGGTGACCTGCGTCGTGACATCAACATGAAGATCAAGCGCTTGATGGACCTGGGTTGCTACCGCGGCCTGCGTCATCGTAAAGGTCTGCCGGTTCGCGGTCAGCGCACCAAGACCAACGCACGCACCCGTAAGGGCCCGCGTAAGCCGATCCGCAAGTAATCGCCCAGGAATATAGACATGGCAAAACCTGCTGCTCGTCCTCGTAAAAAAGTCAAAAAGACAGTGGTTGATGGCATCGCCCACATCCATGCGTCTTTCAACAACACCATCGTGACCATCACCGACCGTCAGGGCAATGCTTTGTCCTGGGCGACCTCCGGTGGTTCGGGTTTCCGTGGTTCGCGCAAATCCACCCCGTTCGCAGCCCAGATCGCTGCTGAGCGTGCTGGTCAAGCTGCGCTGGAATACGGTCTGAAGAACCTCGACGTCAACGTCAAGGGTCCAGGTCCAGGTCGTGAGTCCGCCGTTCGTGCACTGAACAGCTGCGGCTACAAGATCGCCAGCATCACCGACGTGACGCCAATCCCGCATAACGGGTGCCGTCCGCCGAAGAAGCGTCGCGTGTAATCAGGAGACAGATAAATGGCACGTTACATTGGTCCAAAATGCAAACTGTCTCGCCGTGAAGGCACTGACCTGTTCCTGAAGAGCGGCGTTCGCGCTCTGGAATCGAAGTGCAACATCGAAGCAGCCCCAGGTATCCACGGCCAGCGCCGTGGCCGTCAGTCCGACTACGGTACCCAGCTGCGCGAGAAACAAAAAGTCCGCCGTATCTACGGTGTCCTGGAGCGCCAGTTCCGCGGTTACTACCAAGTCGCAGCCTCGAAAAAAGGCGCTACTGGTGAGAACCTGCTGCAACTGCTGGAATGCCGCCTGGACAACGTCGTTTACCGTATGGGCTTCGGTTCGACTCGTTCCGAATCCCGTCAGCTGGTTTCGCACAAAGCGATCAGCGTCAACGGCAAGACCGTAAACATTCCATCCTACCAAGTTCGTCCGGGTGACGTGGTCGCGGTTCGTGAGAAGTCGCTGAACCAGCTGCGCATTGTTCAAGCCCTTGAACTGTGCGCCCAGCGTGGCCGCGTTGAGTGGGTAGACGTTGATTCCGCTAAAAAGTCGGGCGTTTTCAAGAACGTTCCTGCTCGCAGCGATCTGTCCGCCGACATCAACGAAAACCTGATTGTCGAGCTCTACTCCAAGTAAGGGCTAGAAAATAGGTGCATCCATGCAGATTTCGGTAAATGAGTTCCTGACTCCCCGTCACATCGACGTACAGGTAGTCAGTCCAACCCGCGCCAAGATCACGCTCGAGCCTCTCGAGCGTGGTTTCGGCCATACCCTGGGCAACGCGCTGCGTCGCATCCTGTTGTCCTCCATGCCTGGCTGTGCAGTAGTCGAGGCCGAGATCGATGGCGTACTCCATGAGTACTCCGCGATCGAAGGTGTACAGGAAGACGTCATTGAAATCCTGTTGAACCTCAAAGGCCTGGCGATCAAGCTGCACGGTCGTGACGAAGTTACGCTGACCTTGTCGAAAAAGGGTTCGGGGGTGGTTACCGCTGCCGATATTCAGCTGGATCACGATGTCGAGATCGTCAATCCCGATCACGTAATCGCGAACCTGGCGTCCAACGGCGCCCTGAACATGAAGCTCACCGTAGCTCGTGGTCGCGGTTACGAGCCGGCCGATTCCCGTCAGACTGACGAAGATGAAAGCCGCAGCATTGGCCGTCTTCAGCTGGACGCTTCGTTCAGCCCGGTGCGTCGTATCGCCTACGTGGTCGAGAACGCCCGTGTTGAACAGCGTACCAACCTGGACAAGCTGGTCATCGATCTGGAAACCAACGGCACCCTGGACCCTGAAGAGGCCATTCGTCGTGCCGCGACCATCCTGCAACAGCAGCTGGCCGCGTTCGTCGACCTCAAAGGTGACAGCGAGCCGGTCGTGGTCGAGCAGGAAGACGAGATCGATCCGATCCTGCTGCGCCCGGTTGACGACCTGGAACTGACTGTACGTTCGGCCAACTGCCTCAAGGCGGAGAACATCTACTACATCGGCGACCTGATTCAGCGTACCGAAGTAGAGCTGTTGAAGACTCCTAACCTGGGCAAGAAGTCCCTGACTGAAATCAAGGACGTCCTGGCCTCCCGTGGTCTGTCTCTCGGCATGCGCCTCGACAACTGGCCGCCTGCAAGTCTTAAGAAAGACGACAAGGCGACTGCCTGATCGTCGTAATCACCGAACGTAGTGTTTGGTAAGGAATGAATCATGCGTCATCGTAAAAGTGGACGTCACCTGAGCCGTACCAGCTCTCACCGCAAGGCTATGTTCCAGAACATGGCAGTGTCGTTGATCGAGCACGAGCTGATCAAAACCACCCTGCCGAAAGCCAAGGAACTGCGCCGCGTTGCCGAGCCGCTGATCACCCTGGCCAAGGAAGATAGCGTCGCCAACCGTCGTCTGGCTTTCGACCGTACCCGTTCGAAATCCGCTGTTGGCAAGCTGTTCAACGACCTGGGCAAGCGTTACGCCACCCGTCAGGGCGGCTACCTGCGCATCCTGAAGTGCGGTTTCCGCGCTGGCGACAACGCGCCTATGGCGTACGTCGAGCTGGTTGATCGTCCGGTCGGTGGTGCTGTAGAAGCTGCCGAGTAAGACGTTCCGTCTGCTACAAGAAACCGGGCCTAGTGCCCGGTTTTTTGTGTTTACATGAATTGTAAAAAACTATCGATATAAGCATATCTATAAATTAGATCTTGTCATGTTGCCCATCCATACTTGCTCTCAAGCCGATTAGCCGGCGTTTCGAGACCGATAAGGAGAGCCCATGAGCAAGATTCTTACTACCGCCAGCGGTGCACCTGTAGCCGATAACCAGAATTCCCGTTCGGCAGGCCCGCGCGGCCCGTTGCTGCTCGACGACTTCCATCTGATCGAGAAGCTGGCCCACTTCAACCGCGAGAACATCCCTGAGCGCCGCGTGCACGCCAAGGGCTCGGGCGCTTACGGCACCTTCACCGTTACTCGAGACATCACCCAATACACCAGCGCCCGCCTGTTCGAGAGCATTGGCAAGCAGACCGAAACCTTCCTGCGCTTCTCCACGGTCGGCGGCGAGCGTGGTTCGGCCGACACCGAGCGTGACCCGCGCGGTTTTGCCGTCAAGTTTTACACCGAGGAAGGTAACTGGGACATCGTCGGCAACAATACCCCCGTGTTCTTCATTCGCGATCCGCTGAAATTCCCGGACTTTATCCATACCCAGAAGCGTCACCCGCAGACCAACCTGAAGAACGCCCAGATGATGTGGGACTTCTGGTCGCATTCGCCCGAGGCGCTGCACCAGGTCACCATCCTGTTCTCTGACCGTGGTATTCCGGACGGCTACCGCCACATGCACGGTTTCGGCAGCCATACCTACAGTCTGCTGAGTGCGGATGGCCAGCGTACCTGGGTCAAGTGGCACTTCAAGACCCAGCAAGGCATCAAGAACCTGGCCCCGGCCGATGCGGCACGTATCGCCGGTACCGATCCGGATTACGCACAACGTGACCTGTTCGAAGCGATCGATCGCGGCGACTACCCACGCTGGACCGTCTGCATCCAGGTGATGAGTGAAGAAGAGGCAGCCAACCGCGCCGAAAATCCCTTCGACGTCACCAAGACCTGGTCGCAGAAGGACTACCCGCTGATCGAGGTGGGTGTGCTTGAACTCAATCGCAACCCGCTCAACTACTTCGCCGAAGTCGAGCAGGCCGCGTTCGGGCCGAGCAATATGGTGCCAGGTGTTGGCCTGTCTCCAGACCGCATGCTGCAGGGGCGCGTATTTGCCTACGCCGATGCTCACCGCTACCGCATTGGCACCAACCACCAGCATTTGCCGGTGAACGCGCCACGTAGCCCGGTGCACAGCTACCAACGCGATGGTGCGATGACCATGGGCAGCTACGGCAGCGCTCCGAACTACGAGCCGAACAGCTACGCCGATGCGCCCAAGCAGTCGCCCCGTCACGCCGAGCCTGCGCTGGCCCTCAAGGGGGCGGCAGATCGTTACGACCACCGCGAAGACAATGACTACTACAGCCACGCTGGTGCGCTGTTCCGCCTGATGAACGCCGAGCAGCAAGCGCTGTTGATCGACAACATTGCCGGCACCCTGAAAGGCGTCAGCGACGATGTAGTGCAGCGTCAGTTGCAGCACTTCTTCAAGGCAGATCCCGCTTACGGCGAGGGGATTGCCAAGGCCTTGGGCATCAAGCTCGCCTAAGTCGAAGTGATAAGGAGAACCGCCCTCATTGGGGCGGTTTTTCAATGAAAATCACTACGGTTTGCCCGCTTTTTTCACACAAATTGCGCATTTTTCAGTGACCTTGAAGAAATCATGGTTCACACTATCCCCCTATCAAGCTTTCACTCAGGGAGAATCAGGGCGATGCAAGGTCACCCGGACGTAATCGATTACCTCAACACGTTGCTGACGGGCGAACTGGCGGCAC
Source organism: Pseudomonas sp. RW3S2 (assembly GCF_014268955.1). NCBI lineage: Bacteria > Pseudomonadati > Pseudomonadota > Gammaproteobacteria > Pseudomonadales > Pseudomonadaceae > Pseudomonas > Pseudomonas sp. RW3S2. The sequence continues at coordinate 36,373 of NZ_JABWRM010000006.1, forward strand.
GTGACCAATACTTCATCCACTCGCGCATGTACGAAGACTGGGGCCTGGCCAAGCTCTACGAACGTATCAACCACGAGATGGAAGAAGAGGCGCAGCACGCCGATGCCCTGATTCGCCGCATTCTCATGCTCGAAGGCACCCCGCGCATGCGCCCGGATGACCTCGACGTGGGCACCACCGTGCCGGACATGATCGCTGCCGACCTGCGCCTTGAGTACAAGGTCCGCGCCGCATTGTGCAAAGGCATCGAGTTGTGCGAGCTGCACAAGGACTACATCAGCCGCGATATCCTGCGCGCGCAACTGGCCGACACCGAGGAAGATCACACCTACTGGCTGGAGAAGCAGCAGGGCCTGATCAAATCCATCGGGCTGCAGAACTACCTGCAATCGCAGATGTAACGTCCCTGCAGAGGGCACGCATATAGAGAAAAGCCCCTGGCATTTGCATGTCAGGGGCTTTTTTCGTCAGGCCCGATCGCGTTCCAGCAAGGGCTTGAGGTAATGCCCGGTATACGACTGCTTCATCTTGGCCAGTTCCTCGGGCGTGCCGCTGGCAATGATCTGGCCTCCCTTCGAGCCACCTTCCGGCCCCAGGTCCACCAGCCAGTCGGCGGTCTTGATCACGTCCAGGTTGTGCTCGATCACCACCACCGTGTTGCCGTGGTCGCGCAGGCGATGCAGCACGTCCAGCAGTTGCTGGATGTCGGCGAAGTGCAGGCCGGTGGTTGGCTCATCCAGGATGTAGAGGGTCTTGCCGGTATCGCGCTTGGACAGCTCGCGCGACAGCTTCACCCGCTGCGCCTCGCCGCCCGAAAGCGTCGTCGCCGATTGCCCCAGCTTGATGTACGAAAGGCCCACGTCCATCAGCGTCTGCAGCTTGCGCGCCAACGCCGGGACCGCGTCGAAGAACTCGCGGGCATCCTCGATGGTCATTTCCAGGACCTCGTGGATGTTCTTGCCCTTGTACTTGATCTCCAGGGTTTCGCGGTTGTAGCGCTTGCTCTTGCACACATCACACGGCACGTAGATATCCGGCAGGAAGTGCATTTCCACCTTGATCAGGCCATCGCCCTGGCACGCTTCGCAGCGCCCGCCCTTGACGTTGAACGAGAAGCGCCCCGGGCCATAACCTCGCGAGCGCGACTCGGGCACGCCAGCGAACAGTTCGCGGATCGGAGTGAAGATCCCGGTATAGGTGGCCGGGTTCGAGCGCGGTGTGCGGCCGATCGGGCTCTGGTCGATGTCGACTACCTTGTCCAGGTGTTGCAGGCCGTCCATGCTGGTGTGCGCTGCTGCTTCCAGGCTGCTGGCACCATTGAGCGCGGTGGCGGCCAAGGGGAACAGGGTGTTGTTGATCAGTGTCGATTTGCCCGAGCCGGACACACCGGTGACGCAGGTCAGCAGGCCGATCGGCACTTCAAGGTCGACGTTCTGCAGGTTGTTGCCGCGCGCGCCCTTGAGCTTGAGCGACAGCTTCTTGTTGCGAGGCGTGCGTTTGGCCGGCACGGCGATCTTCTTGCGGCCTGACAGGTACATGCCGGTCACCGAGTCGGGGTGCGCCATGACTTCCTGCGGCGAGCCTTCGGCGACGATCTGTCCACCATGCACCCCGGCGCCCGGGCCGATGTCGACGACATAGTCGGCCAGGCGAATGGCATCCTCGTCGTGCTCTACCACGATCACCGTGTTGCCCAGGTCGCGCAGGTGGTTGAGGGTGGCCAGCAGGCGGTCGTTGTCACGTTGGTGCAGGCCGATCGACGGCTCGTCGAGGATGTACATCACCCCCACCAGGCCGGCGCCAATCTGGCTGGCCAGACGGATCCGCTGGGCCTCGCCGCCCGAAAGGGTTTCGGCGCTGCGGTCGAGGGTGAGGTAGTCCAGGCCGACGTTGACCAGGAACTGCAGGCGCTCGCAGATTTCCTTGAGGATCTTCGCTGCAATCTCTCCGCGCCGACCGCTCAGCGTCAGGGTGGCAAAGTACTCGCTGGCATCGCCGATCGGCAGGTTGGTCACGGCCGGCAGGGTTTTTTCGCCCACCCATACATGGCGTGCTTCGCGGCGCAGACGGGTGCCGCGGCAGTCCGGGCACGGTTGGGTGCCAAGGAACTTGGCCAGCTCCTCGCGCACAGTCGCCGACTCCGTCTCGCGGTAGCGCCGCTCCAGGTTCGGCACGATGCCTTCGAAGGGGTGCGAGCGCTTGACGATGTCGCCGCGGTCGTTGAGGTACTTGAAGTCGACGCTTTGCTTGCCGCTGCCCTGCAGGATCACCTTCTGGTGATCGGCCGAGAGCTGGCCGAACGGCTCGTCGAGGCTGAAGCCGTAATGCGCCGCCAGCGAGCCGAGCATCTGGAAGTAGTAGACGTTGCGTCGGTCCCAGCCACGGATCGCGCCTTCGGCTAGGGTCAGCTCGTTGTTGACCAGGCGCTTGGTATCGAAGTACTGCTTCACGCCCAGGCCGTCGCAGGTCGGGCAGGCGCCAGCCGGGTTGTTGAAGGAGAACAGCTTGGGTTCGAGCTCGCTGATCGCATGGCCGCAGACTGGGCAGGCGAAGCGCGCGGAGAAGATCATGTCCTCGGCGCTTTCGTCATCCATCTGCGCCACCAGGGCGATACCGTCGGCCAGCTTGAGGGCGGTCTCGAAGGACTCGGCCAGGCGCTGCTGCAGGTCGTTGCGCACCTTGAAGCGGTCGACCACCACATCGATGCTGTGTTTCTTCTGCTTGTCGAGCTTGGGCAACTCGTCGAGTTCGTACAACTTGCCGTTGACCCGCGCACGAACGAAGCCCTGGGCGCGCAGCTCATCGAACACCGCCAGGTGCTCACCCTTGCGCTCGCGCACCACGGGTGCCAGCAGCATCAGCTTGCTGCCTTCGGGTTGCTCGAGCACCAGGTCGACCATCTGGCTGATCGTTTGCGCTTCCAGCGGAATGTCGTGGTCCGGGCAGCGTGGCGTACCGACGCGGGCATAGAGCAGGCGCAGGTAATCGTAGATTTCGGTGATGGTGCCAACGGTCGAACGCGGGTTGTGCGAGGTCGACTTCTGCTCGATGGAGATCGCCGGTGACAGGCCTTCGATGGTGTCGACATCGGGCTTTTCCATCATCGACAAAAATTGCCGGGCATAGGCCGACAGCGACTCCACATAGCGGCGTTGGCCTTCGGCGTAGAGTGTGTCGAAGGCCAGGGACGACTTGCCGGAACCGGACAGACCGGTGATCACGATCAGTTTGTCCCGGGGCAGGGTCAGGTCGATGTTCTTCAGGTTGTGGGTACGTGCCCCACGGATCAGGATCTTGTCCACTACGGCCTCGCTTGGCGGGCATAAACAAGGAAGTATACGGCGCGCTGCCGCTACGCGGCAAAGCGTCGCGTAGATGCCGTCTAGCCGTCGGACTGATAGAATCGCCGCCGGTTCACACGAGGTTTATCCATGCACGACACCCACAACGAGCGCATGAGTGGCAGCGAAACCCGCGCCGCAGGCGGCCTTGCCCTGGTCTTTGCCTTTCGTATGCTGGGCATGTTCATGGTCCTGCCCGTGCTGGCCACCTATGGCATGGACCTCGCCGGTGCCACGCCCGCGCTGATCGGCCTGGCCATTGGCGCCTACGGCCTGACGCAAGCCGTGCTGCAGATTCCGTTCGGGGTGATTTCCGACCGCATCGGTCGCCGTCCGGTGATCTACCTGGGCCTGGTGATCTTCGCCCTTGGCAGCTTGCTGGCGGCCCAGGCCGATTCGATCTGGGGCGTGATCGCCGGACGCATCCTGCAGGGCGCGGGGGCGATTTCCGCAGCGGTCATGGCCTTGCTCTCCGACCTCACCCGTGAGCAGCATCGCACCAAGGCCATGGCCATGATCGGCATGAGCATCGGCCTGTCGTTCGCGGTGGCGATGGTGATAGGACCGCTGCTGACAAGCGCCTTCGGGTTGTCGGGATTGTTCCTCGCCACTGCAGGACTTGCCGTGGTAGGCATCGCCCTGATCGCCTTCGTCGTGCCCAGTGCGCACAGTGCGCTGCAGCACCGCGAGTCTGGTGTCGCACGCCAGGCGCTCGGCCCGACCCTGCGTAATCCGGACCTTCTGCGCCTGGACCTGAGCATTTTCATCCTCCATGCGATCCTCATGGCGAGCTTCGTGGCATTGCCGCTGGCGTTCGTCGAGCGTGGCGGCCTGCCCAAGGAAGAGCACTGGTGGGTATACCTGACCGCGTTGCTCATCTCATTTTTTGCAATGGTGCCGTTCATCATCTACGGCGAAAAGAAGCGCAAGATGAAACGCGTGTTGGTTGGTGCGGTCATTGTGCTGCTGCTGATCGAGGTGTTCTTCTGGCAATGGGCTGACAACTTGCGCGGACTGGTGACCGGCACCGTGATATTCTTTACCGCCTTCAACCTGCTGGAGGCATCCTTGCCTTCGCTGGTCAGCAAGGTGTCGCCCGCCGGCGGCAAGGGAACGGCCATGGGGGTCTACTCCACGAGCCAGTTCCTGGGTGCCGCGCTGGGAGGAATCATCGGTGGCTGGTTGTACCAGCACGGTGGCCTGGGCATGGTGTTCCTGGGATGTGCTGTACTGTGTGGTATCTGGCTGGTATCTGCCCTGGGCATGAACGAACCGCCGTACGTCACCAGCCTGCGCATGCCGCTGACACCGGAGGCGGTTCGGGAAGCCGGATTGACCGAGCGCCTGATGGCTGTGCCGGGTGTGACCGACGCCGTGGTGGTGGCAGAAGAAGCCGCCATCTATATCAAACTGGATACGAAAATTTTGGACCGTGCGACCCTCGAGCGTCTGGTGAACCCAGCCCCGACGGCGTGCGAAGCCTAGGAGAACGTTATGGCCCGTGGGGTTAACAAAGTCATTCTGGTTGGTACTTGCGGCCAGGATCCCGAAGTCCGCTACCTGCCCAACGGTAACGCCGTGACCAACCTGAGCCTGGCCACCAGCGAGCAGTGGACCGACAAGCAGTCGGGGCAAAAGGTCGAGCGCACCGAATGGCACCGTGTCTCGCTGTTCGGCAAGGTTGCCGAGATCGCTGGCGAGTACCTGCGCAAGGGTTCGCAGTGCTACATCGAGGGCAAGCTGCAGACCCGCGAGTGGGAAAAGGACGGCATCAAGCGCTACACCACCGAGATCATCGTCGACATGCAGGGCACCATGCAGCTGCTCGGCGGTCGTCCGCAGGGGCAGGGCGGTGATCAGTACAACCAGGGTGGCGGCAACTACAACCAGGGTGGTGGCCAGCAGCAACAGTACAACCAGGCACCACGCCAGCAGGCGCCGCGTCCGCAGCAGGCGCAACAGCGTCCAGCGCCCCAGCAGCCAGCTCCGCAGCCTGCCGCTGATTTCGACAGCTTCGATGACGATATTCCGTTCTGAGTCGTAACTGAGCCTTTACGTGTAAAGCTGTCACCTGAAACCCCCGCCTTGCGGGGGTTTTTCATTTTCGCGCGGCATGCGCCTGGTTTCCTTTGCCCACTCTTCTGCCGCCCTCATGTGGGGCGTTACGCACCCAATGTGGTCATTGGTAGCACTGCCCTCGCTGTGCTCGTCTTGATGCTGCGCTCGCGCCAGCACGCATCCTGTTGATTCAACTCATATTCGAATGGCTGTGGGATTTCCCTTCTCGGCTGTGGCACACTTTCTGCCGTCTATTCCGTTGTTGCAAACAACGTTCCGGTATAGCGGAATAAACAATATCTGGGAGTGCCCGTCATGCAGCGTCGACTTTCCTTGTTTACAGCGTGTGCTTTTCTCTTTGCGGCTTCAGCTTCGCTCGCGGGCATTGCCCAGGCGGCGGACAGCAAGCTCGACAGCGTGTTGAAGCGTGGCCACCTCATCGTGGGCACAGGCAGCACCAACGCGCCATGGCACTTCCAGGGCGCGGATGGCAAATTGCAGGGTTTCGATATCGACATCGGGCGGATGGTCGCCAAGGGGCTGTTCAATGACCCGGAGAAGGTCGAGTTCGTGGTGCAGTCGTCTGACGCCCGGATTCCCAATCTGTTGACCGACAAGGTCGACATGAGCTGCCAGTTCATCACCGTCACCGCCAGCCGCGCGCAGCAAGTGGCATTCACCCTGCCGTACTACCGCGAAGGCGTCGGCCTGCTGCTGCCGGCCAACAGCAAGTACAAGGAGATCGAAGATCTGAAGGCGGCGGGTGACAGCGTCACCGTGGCCGTGCTGCAGAACGTCTACGCCGAGGAGCTGGTGCACCAGGCGCTGCCCAAGGCCAAGGTCGACCAATACGACAGCGTTGACCTGATGTACCAGGCCGTGAACTCCGGTCGGGCCGACACCGCTGCCACCGACCAGTCGTCGGTCAAGTACCTGATGGTGCAGAACCCCGGTCGCTATCGCAGCCCGGCCTATGCCTGGAGCCCGCAGACCTACGCCTGTGCAGTCAAGCGCGGCGACCAGGACTGGCTGAATTTCGTCAATACCGTCCTGCACGAAGCCATGACCGGTGTCGAATTCCCGACCTACGCAGCGTCGTTCAAGCAGTGGTTTGGTGTCGAGCTGCCTAGCCCGGCCATTGGTTTCCCCGTCGAATTCAAATGACTCCGCAAGAGCGGGGCGCCTCTGTCGCACCCCGCTCCAGGTACTGCTGACCATGAACTATCAGTTGAACTTTGCTGCCGTGTGGCGCGATTTCGACACCTTGCTGGCGGGGCTCGGTCTGGGGCTCGAGCTGGCGCTGGTGTCGATCGCCATCGGCTGCGTGATCGGCCTGTTGATGGCGTTTGCCTTGCTCTCGAAGCACCGCGCATTGCGGGTGTCGGCATCGGTGTACGTGACGGTGATCCGCAACACGCCGATTCTCGTGCTGATCCTGTTGATCTACTTTGCGCTGCCAGGGTTGGGGATCCGCCTGGACAAGATTCCCTCGTTCATCATCACCCTGTCGCTGTATGCCGGGGCGTACCTGACCGAAGTGTTTCGTGGCGGTCTGCTGAGCATTCCCAAGGGCCTGCGCGAGGCGGGGTTGGCCATTGGCCTCGGCGAGTGGCAGATCAAGGCGTACATCACGGTGCCAGTGATGTTGCGCAACGTGCTGCCTGCCTTGTCGAACAACTTCATTTCGCTGTTCAAGGACACCTCGCTGGCGGCGGCGATCGCCGTGCCTGAGCTGACCTATTACGCGCGCAAGATCAATGTCGAGAGCTACCGGGTGATTGAAACCTGGCTGGTGACCACAGCGCTCTATGTCGCGGCCTGCTACCTCATCGCCCTGCTGCTGCGTTACCTCGAGCAGCGTCTGGCGATTCGTCGATAGGAGGGCCCTCATGTACGAGTCCCCAAGCTGGTTGCATGAATTGTGGAGCGCCCGCGAAGCCCTGTGGTCAGGCTTTCTGACCAGTGTGCAGTGTTCCATCCTGGCGATTTTGCTCGGCACCCTGATCGGTGTCGTTGCCGGGCTGGTGCTGACCTACGGCAGGTTCTGGGCACGCGCGCCGTTTCGTTTCTACGTCGACCTGATTCGCGGCACGCCAGTGTTCGTGCTGGTGCTGGCCTGTTTCTACATGGCGCCGGCGCTGGGTTGGCAGATCAACGCGTTCCAGGCCGGGGTGCTGGGGCTGACGCTGTTCTGCGGCTCTCACGTCGCCGAGATCGTGCGCGGTGCGTTGCAAGCGCTGCCACGTGGGCAGATGGAAGCGAGCAAGGCCATCGGTCTGACGTTCTATCAGGCGCTGGGCTACGTGTTGTTGCCTCAGGCCATGCGGCAGATGTTGCCGACCTGGGTCAACTCATCGACCGAAATCGTCAAGGCCTCGACCTTGCTCTCGGTGATCGGTGTGGCCGAGTTGCTGCTGAGTACCCAGCAGATCATCGCCCGGACCTTCATGACCCTGGAGTTCTACCTGTTCGCCGGTTTTCTCTTTTTCATCATCAACTACGCCATCGAATTACTCGGCCGGCATATTGAAAAGCGGGTGGCCTTGCCATGACTCACGTTGCAGCTTCTACCCAGAACACCAGCCAGGCCCTGCTCGAGATTCGCGGCCTGCACAAACAGTACGGTCAGCTCGAAGTGCTCAAGGGCGTCGACCTGACGATGCAGCGCGGCAACGTGGTCACGCTGATTGGCTCCAGCGGCTCGGGCAAGACCACGCTGTTGCGCTGCGTGAACATGCTCGAAGAGTTCCAGGGCGGGCGGATCCTGCTCGAGGGTGAGTCCATCGGATACCACGAGGTCAACGGCAAGCGCGTGCGCCACTCGGAAAACGTCATCGCCCGGCATCGGGCCATGACCGGCATGGCGTTCCAGCAGTTCAACCTGTTTCCGCACCTGACCGCTTTGCAGAACGTCACCCTGGGGCTGCTCAAGGTGAAAAAGCTGCACAAGGACGAGGCCGTGGTGCTGGCGGAAAAATGGCTGGAGCGCGTAGGCCTGCTGGCGCGCCGCGATCATTTTCCCGGCCAGCTCTCTGGCGGGCAGCAACAGCGCGTGGCGATCGCCCGGGCGATTGCGATGAAGCCGAGCCTGATGCTGTTCGACGAAGTCACCTCGGCCCTCGACCCGGAGCTCGTGGGCGAAGTGTTGAGCGTCATCAAAGGGCTGGCCGAGGACGGCATGACCATGTTGCTGGTGACCCACGAGATGCGCTTTGCCTTTGAAGTCTCGGACACCATCGTTTTCATGAACCAGGGGCGTATCGAAGAGCAGGGGCCTCCCAAAGATCTTTTCGAGCGCCCGCAGTCTCCGCGCTTGGCGGAATTTCTCAAAAGCACCCGCTTTTAACAGTCAATTTGCAACCAGGAGAAACACCCATGAGCATTACTCGTTATGGCACGGGTAGCACCGCCGGTGGCGGCCAGCCCCGTCCTTTCGCCCGCGCGGTCGAGGCCGATGGCTGGCTGCACGTGTCAGGCCAGGTGCCTGCAGTGGATGGCGAAATCATCGTCGGCGGCATCGTCGAGCAGACCCACCAGACCATGCGCAACTTGATCGCCATCCTCGAAGAAGCCGGCTATGGCCTCGAAGATGTGGTGCGCGCCGGCGTATGGCTGGAAGATCCGCGGGACTTCTGGAGCTTCAACAAAGTCTTTTCCGAGTACTTCAAGCCCGAGCATGCACCGGCCCGGGCCTGTGTGCAGGCAAGCATGATGGTCGACTGCAAGGTCGAGATCGATTGCATCGCCTACAAGAAAAAGGGCTGACGCGCGGCGGCGCTTGTAGGCGCCGTCGAAGGCTGCAATCTTTTGCCGATCGCAAGCACGCGCAGCCTGCGCCAGCGCCTACGAACTAGCATGGGAACACTGAAATGACCGAAGACACTATCAAACGCCGGGCTCGTGGCTTGGACCGGGCGTTCGATATCCTCGATTACCTCAAGGAAGTCGGCCAGCCCCTGCGGCCGAATGACATCGCCAATGGTATCGGCAGCCCGAAGTCCACGGTCTACGAACTGGTCGCCTCGTTGCTCGAGCGCCGGATCCTGGAGCAAGTGGGCAAGGACGGCCATGTCTACCTCGGTCGTCAGCTGTATTTTCTCGGGCAGGCCCACCTGCGGCATTTCGACCTGACGCGCGAGGCCGATCACGCGCTGCAGGAAATCGTTAGCCAAACCCGTGAAACCGCACAGATGTGCCTGCTCAACGGGCGCAAGTACACCGTTGCGCTGATGCGCGAAGGGGAGCGGCACTTCCGCATTTCCTCGGACATCGGTGAAGACGCCCCCATCCCCTGGACCGCCTCCGGGCGGCTGTTGCTGGCGCACCTGAGCGACCAGGCGATCGTCGACCTGATCGACCACGACGACTTCATCCTGCCCGATGGCGAGCGCCTGCCGCTGGAGCAATTCCTCAAGGAGATCCGCCAGGCTGGCATCGACGGCTTCTTTTCCTTCGACAGTGTTGCGGACACCTTTACCCATTGCTTTGCCGCGCCGGTCAAAGACCGTGACGGTGTGGCCATCGCGACCCTGTGCATCGTCGCCCCGCGGGCTGATGCCAAGAACAACTACAACGACTATCGCCGGGTGTTGATCGAAAGCGCCAACAGCCTGGCCCGTCGCATCAATGAATGACCGTGGCCGTTAGCGGCTGCGCGTGAGGAGTGAGAGCATGTCTTCTGCCTTGAACATCGCCACCGTGGAAAAGGGTGCAGGCCAACCCGGCGCCAGCCTGGTGCGCGACGTAAGCCTGCCGGCGCTGGTGCTGCACCGCGAAGCGCTGGAGCACAATATCCGTTGGATGCAGTCGTTCGTCAGCGACAGCGGCGCAGAGCTGGCGCCGCATGGCAAAACCAGCATGACGCCAGCGTTGTTCCGTCGCCAACTGGACGCCGGTGCCTGGGGCATCACCCTGGCCACCGCGGTACAGACTCGCGCCGCCTACGCCCATGGCGTGCGCCGGGTGTTGATGGCCAACCAATTGGTGGGGACGCCGAACATGGCGCTGATCGCCGAGTTGCTGGCCGACCCTGCATTCGACTTCCACTGCATGGTCGATCACCCGGACAACGTCGCCGACCTTGGGGCATTCTTCGCCGCACGCGGCCTGCGCTTGAACGTCATGATCGAGTACGGCGTGATCGGTGGCCGTTGCGGTTGCCGCAGCGAAGCCGAAGTGCTGGCGCTGGCCGAGGCGATCAAGGCGCAGCCGGGCCTGGCCTTGACCGGCATCGAAGGCTACGAAGGGGTGATTCACGGCGACCACGCGGTCAGCGGCATTCGTGCGTTCGCCGCGTCGCTGGTGCAGTTGGCCGTGCAACTGCAGGACAGCGCGGCGTTCGCCCTCGACCAGCCGATCATCACGGCGTCGGGGTCGGCCTGGTATGACCTGATCGCCGAGTCCTTCGAAGCGCAGAACGCCACGGGGCGCTTCCTCAGTGTGCTGCGCCCTGGCAGCTACGTGGCGCATGACCATGGTATCTACAAGCAAGCGCAATGCTGTGTGCTCGATCGCCGCAGCGACCTGCACGAGGGCCTGCGTCCGGCGCTGGAGATCTGGGCCCATGTGCAGTCCTTGCCGGAGCCGGGCTTCGCGGTGATCGCCCTGGGCAAGCGCGACGTGGCATATGACGCTGGGCTGCCGATGCCATTGCTGCGCTACCGGGCCGGTGTGGTGCCGGCAGTTGGCGACGATGTCAGTGCCTGCACGGTAACGGCCGTGATGGATCAGCACGCATTCATGACGGTAGCGCCCGGGGTGCAATTGCGGGTCGGCGACATCATCTCGTTCGGCACCTCCCACCCGTGCCTGACCTTCGACAAGTGGCGCACAGGGTGCCTGGTGGATGAGCAGTTGAACGTCATCGAAAGCCTGGAAACCTGCTTCTGAGGTCTGAGGCCGCAGCCCTTCCATCACCTGTGAAACAGCAGAACCATCGAGAATCCACAACCATGAACAGCATCAGCAGGCTCGGCCCCGGTACCGCGCGTATCGCGTTGATCGGCGAGTGCATGATCGAGTTGCAGCAGCGCGCTGACGGCAGTCTGCAACAGGGCTTTGGCGGCGATACCCTGAACACGGCCGTCTATCTGTCACGTGAAATGGGTGATGACGCCAGCGTGGATTACGTCACCGCGCTGGGCGATGACAGTTTCAGCGATGCCATGTGCCAGCGCTGGTCCGACGAAGGCATCGGCCTGGGCATGGTCCAGCGCTTACCGGGTCGCTTACCCGGTTTGTACTGCATTCAGACCGATGCATCGGGAGAGCGTCGTTTTCTCTATTGGCGCAACGAAGCCGCCGTGCGCGATTGCTTCACCACGCCAGCGGCGGCCCCGATTCTGGCGGAGCTGGTGGCTTACGACGTGCTGTATTTCAGCGGCATCACCCTGGCGGTGCTGGGTGAGGCAGGGCGCACCAAACTCATTGAAACGCTGATCGCGGCGCGACAGCGGGGCGCGCGGGTGGTCTTCGACAACAACTACCGGCCGCGCTTGTGGAGCACGGTGGAGCAGGCCCAGGCGGCGTACCGCGACGTGCTGCCCTATGTCGATTTGGCACTGTTGACGGTGGACGATGAGCAGGCCCTGTTCGGGTTTGCCGATTGCGCGGCGGTGTTCGCGGCCTATGCGCAAATCGGCACGCCTGAAGTGGTCCTCAAGCGCGGCGCTGAGCCGTGCCTGATTCGCTCTGACGGTGCCTCGTTCGAGGTCCCGGCGCAGCGCGTCGAGCGCGTCGTGGACACCACGGCGGCCGGGGATTCGTTCAGCGCGGCGTATCTGGCCAGTCGGCTGCGTGGCGCCAGCCCGGAACAAGCGGCAGAAGCGGGGCACCGCCTGGCGAGCCGGGTGATTCAACAACCGGGGGCGCTGATTCCCCGAGGCTGAATGGCCTCCGGGCCAGATGACTGGCCCGGTTTGAACCTGCCATGGCCGCGCGCAACGCGTCGAGGATGAAAATCCGCCAGGGCGAATTTCAAAAATAACGACCCGCCATGTCTCTGTGCGACAACCCTTACCTCATGACGAAAATTAGTTTCACGTCATTTGAAAAGGCTTAACGGAAATGTTTTATGACTTTCACAAAACATTCGACGTGACCCTTTCGAGGAGTACCGCATGACCCTGTCCCCCGGCTACCCGGCCGACGTGGCGATCCCGCAGCGCGCGGCGGAAGGGATCGACGGGGTGTGGGTCAACGGTGTGTTGAGTTACCGCGACGGCCAGGCCAACGGCAGAAGGGAAGGGCGCTTCCTCGCGCGCGAGGGCGATTTGCGCGAGGGCTTCAGGTAACGCGCAGACCAGCGCAATGCGTTGAGGTTGCCAGGTGCCTGGAGGCACTCATTCATACGTGATCCATCTTTTGTCGCGGGGTGCTCCTGGAAAGGGGCATGGATGAATGTGGAAACCCTTCAGTTTTGTCAGGCGCGTGCGGGGTCGTTTGAATGGCGGCTCTTTACCCGTACTGAACGGAGCTGGTCATGACGCAAAATCACCAACCTTTGATGGGCTGCTACTTCCGATCCTGGCGCGACACTGTAAATGGGGTGGAGGGCAACTGCTGTTCCATGGCGGATCTACCCGAGGAGGTGGATATCGCCTTCGTGTTTCCCAATGGCGAAGAGTCGCCGCTGTTCTGGGAAAAGCTGGAGAGCGACTTGATTCCCGCCCTGCACGCCAAGCAGATCAAGGTCGTGCGCACGTTGTTCATCGATGAACTGATCAACCCGGACTTTGCGGATTCGCCGCAAGGTTACCAGGACCTCGCGAACCATCTGCAGCAACGTTTCCTCTGCGTCCCCGGACTGGACGGACTGGACATCGACCTTGAAAAAAAACTGACGCCCACCCAGCGTGCCAAGGCGCAGGCCGTCTCGCTGCTGCTGGCCGAGCGCTTGAAGCAGAGCGGCAAACTGTTCATCTACGACACCAGTGAATTGGGTGACATGGAGCTGCTGAGCGCCTTGGCGCCGTCGCTGGACTACCTGCTTTTCCAGGCTTACGGACAGAGCCCGGAGCGAGTGCAAGCACACTTCGACAGACTGTTCTGCGGCTTCCTCGCACCGGAGAAATTCATGGTCGGCTTCTCGTTCTACGAGGAGCGTGGAACCCGCTGGGGCGATACGGCTGCTGATTTCGATGGCAGCAGGGCGCGCCAGTACGCGGAGTGGGTTCCGACCCAAGGTAACAAGGCAGGCATTTTCTCCTACGCCGTCGACCGTGATGGCGTCACGGAGGGCGACGATAACCTGCAACCTACCGATTACAGCTGGACCCGGCGGCTCAAGCAGCTCAGCCGCTGATGCATCGCCGATGCCCGCGCAGGTGGCGCGGGCATCTTCCTGCGCTGCACTACACCGGCGCTTTATCGCTACAGCCCGTCGAGCGCGGCCTGGGCAAAGTACGCATCCAGTTCTGGGGTTGCACCGCTGATGCCGATACCGCCGATATGCTTGCCGTTCCTGTCCAGGATCGGCAGCCCGCCCTCCAGCAAGGTGAAACCCGGCAAGGATGCGTAGGGGTTGGCCGGGTGTGCGCTGCTGCGCTCGCTCAACGCGCGTGTCGACAAGGGAAAGCGGGCAGATGTCGCCGCTTTGAGTTGTGCCACCTGGATGCTGCCGCTGCTGGTGCCGTCCATGCGGTGGAAGTGCTTCAGGTTACCGTGGTTGTCGATGATGCTGATCACGATCGCGTAGCCTCGGGCGATGGCTGCACGTTCAGCGGCGGCCGTTATTTCTCGTGCCTGTTGTGAAGTGAGAGGCAGGGGCGCGTCTTGGCCAGGTGTCGCCTCCGAAGCCGCCGCGAAGCTTGGGAGAGCAGCGCCTGAGCTGGCGATGAGCATGGCGAGAAGCAGATTTTTGATACCCATTGCGAGTGATCCGTTTTTCGGAAAACCCGGCAAGTTAGCGGCTTTTCAGTGGCTTTGGTGTAGCCCATTTCCGAAAGCGCTGGACGGACAGCGGGGCTACGAGGGGACCTTGCCGTGACCGCAAAGCGCGAGCGTGCGGAGTGCCGCTCGTAGCGCCAGCGGCCAAAACCTGCGGCAAATTTGACATGTGTCATCGCACCTTTTCGTTTCTTGGCTAGTCTTACATGTTGGCGGCCAACAAACCGCCGCCCGTGATATCCGAGAGACGCCGGCAACGTCCCGTGCGTCCAAACCTGATCAGGAGTGCACGATGGACCTGAACCGTCGGCAGTTCTTCAAGGTCGCCGCCGTCGGCCTTGGAGGCTCGAGTCTCGCGGCGTTGGGCATGGCCCCGACAGCCGCGTTCGCCGAGCAGGTGCGCCACTTCAAGCTGGCGCACACCAAGGAAACCCGCAACACCTGTCCCTACTGCTCGGTCGGCTGCGGCCTGATCCTGTACAGCCAGGGCGATGCGGGCAAGAACGTCAAACAGAACATCATCCACATCGAAGGCGACGCTGATCATCCGGTCAACCGCGGCACCCTGTGCCCCAAAGGCGCCGGGCTGCTCGACTTCATCCACAGCCCCAGCCGCCTGCAATACCCCGAGATGCGCAAGCCGGGCAGCCAGGAGTGGGTGCGGGTCAGCTGGGACGAGGCGCTCGACCGCGTCGCCACGCTGATGAAGCAGGACCGCGATGCCAACTTCATCGAGAAGAACGCCCAGGGCCAGACGGTCAACCGCTGGCTGACCACGGGCTTCCTCGCGGCGTCGGCAGCGTCCAGCGAAGCAGGCTACCTGACTCATAAAGTCATCCGTTCACTCGGCATGCTGGGGTTCGACAACCAGGCGCGTGTCTGACACGGCCCGACGGTGGCAAGTCTTGCCCCGACGTACGGCCGTGGCGCGATGACCAATCACTGGTCTGACATCGCCAACGCAAACCTGGTGCTGGTCATGGGCGGCAACGCAGCCGAGGCTCACCCCTGCGGGTTCAAATGGGTGACCGAGGCCAAGGCGCACAACAAGGCGCGCCTGATCGTGGTCGATCCGCGTTTCACCCGGACCGCTTCGGTGGCCGACTACTACGCGCCGATTCGCACCGGCAGCGACATCGCCTTCATGGGCGGGCTGATCAACTACCTGCTGACCACCGACCAGATCCAGCACGAATACGTGCGCAACTACACCGACGTGTCGTTCATCGTCAAAGAGAACTATGGCTTCGAGGATGGCCTGTTCAGTGGCTATGACGCGGCCAAGCGGATCTATGCCGACAAGTCCGGCTGGGGCTACGAGCTGGGCGAGGACGGTTTCGCCAAGGTCGACCCGACGCTGCAGCACCCGCGCTGCGTGTTCCAGTTGATGAAGCAGCACTACAGCCGCTACACGCCGGAAATCGCCAGCATGACCTGCGGCATGCCCCAGGACCAGATGATGAAGGTCTGGAAAGAGATCGCCACCTGCGCCGTGCCGGGCAAGACCATGACGATCCTCTACGCCCTGGGCTGGACCCAGCATTCGATCGGTGCGCAGATCATCCGCAGTGCGGCGATGGTCCAGCTGCTGCTGGGCAACGTCGGCATGCCCGGCGGTGGGGTCAACGCCCTGCGCGGGCATTCCAACATCCAGGGCCTGACCGACCTGGGGCTGCTGTCGAACTCGCTGCCAGGCTACCTGACGCTGGCCGGCGACGCCGAGCAGGACTACGCCGCGTTCATCGACAAGCGCGCCTCCAAGCCGCTGCGTCCGGGCCAACTCTCGTATTGGCAGAACTATGGCAAGTTCCATGTCAGCCTGATGAAGGCCTGGTATGGCGCCAACGCCACCGCCGAGAACAACTGGGGCTACGACTGGCTGCCCAAGCTCGATGTGGCGGCCTACGACGTGCTGCGCATGTTCGAGATGATGGGGCAGGGCAAGGTCAACGGCTACATGTGCCAGGGTTTCAACCCGATCGCCGCGCTGCCGGACAAGAACCGCGTCACCGCGGCGCTGGGCAAGCTCAAGTGGCTGGTGGTCATGGACCCGCTGGCCACCGAGACATCCGAGTTCTGGCGCAACGCCGGGCCTTACAACGATGTCGACACGGCCAATATCCAGACCGAGGTGATTCGCCTGCCCACCACCTGCTTTGCCGAGGAGGACGGCTCGCTGGTCAACAGCAGCCGCTGGCTGCAGTGGCACTGGAAGGGCGCTGACGGCCCCGGCGAGACGCGCACCGACGTACAGATCATGAGCGAGCTGTTCCTGCGTCTGCGTGAGCGCTACAAGTCGGAAGGCGGCGCTTACCCCGACCCGATGCTCAACATCAGCTGGCCGTACAAGATCCCCGACGAGCCTTCCCCCGAAGAGCTCGCCAGGGAGATGAACGGCTGGGCGGTGAGCGACATGACCGACGCCAGTGGGCTGGCCATCAAGGGCGGCCAGCAGTTGTCGGGCTTCGGTCAGTTGAAAGATGACGGCAGCACAGCATCCGGCTGCTGGATCTTCGCCGGTTGCTGGACCGAGCAGGGCAACCAGATGGCCCGGCGCGACAACAGCGACCCCTACGGCATGCATCAGGTGCAGAACTGGGCCTGGGCCTGGCCGGCCAACCGCCGCATCCTCTACAACCGCGCCTCCAGCGACCCGCAGGGCAAGCCCTGGGATCCGCACAAGAAGCGCCTGGTGTGGTGGAACGGCAAGGCCTGGGGCGGCACCGACGTGCCGGACTTCAAGGTCGATTCACCGCCTGAAGCGGGGATGAACCCGTTCATCATGAACCCCGAGGGCGTGGCGCGCTTCTTCGCCATCGACAAGATGGCCGAAGGGCCGTTCCCCGAGCACTACGAGCCGTTCGAGACGCCGATCGGGATCAACCCGCTGCACCCGAACAACAAGAAGGCCACCAGCAACCCGGCAGGCCGGATCTTCGATTCGGTGTGGGACACCCTCGGCAAGCACGAGGAGTTCCCCTACGCAGCGACCACCTACCGGCTGACCGAGCACTTCCACTTCTGGAGCAAGCACTGCCGCCTGAACGCGATCATCCAACCCGAGCAGTTCGTCGAGATCGGCGAAGTGCTGGCCGTCGAGAAGGGCATCAAGGCGGGGGATCGGGTACGGGTGTCGAGCAAGCGCGGGCATATCGAGGCGGTGGCGGTGGTGACCAAGCGGATCCGTCCGCTGCAGGTCAACAACCAGACCGTGCACCAGATCGGCATCCCGCTGCACTGGGGTTTCACCGGTTCGACCCGGCATGGCTACCTGACCAACACCCTGGTGCCGTTCCTCGGTGATGGCAACACCCAGACGCCGGAGTCCAAGTCGTTCCTCGTCAACGTGGAGAAGATCTGATGGCCCAGCAAGATATCATCGCCCGCTCGGCCACCACGACCGTACCGCCTTCGGTACGCCAGCAGGAGCAGGTCGCCAAGCTGATCGACACCACCAAGTGCATCGGCTGCAAGGCCTGCCAGGTGGCGTGCTCGGAGTGGAACGAGCTGCGTGACGAGGTCGGCCACAACCATGGCACCTACGACAACCCGCAGGACCTCACCGCCGACACCTGGACCCTGATGCGCTTCACCGAGCACGAGCGCGACGACGGGAACCTGGAGTGGCTGATCCGCAAGGATGGCTGCATGCATTGCGCCGACCCTGGCTGCCTCAAGGCCTGCCCGAGCCCCGGCGCGATCATCAAGCACGCCAACGGCATCGTCGACTTCAACCAGGACCACTGCATCGGTTGCGGTTATTGCATCACCGGCTGCCCGTTCAACATCCCGCGGATCTCGCAGAAAGATCACAAGGCCTACAAGTGCAGCCTGTGTTCCGACCGCGTGGCCGTGGGCCTGGAGCCGGCCTGCGTGAAGACCTGCCCGACCGGGGCGATCGTCTTCGGCAGCAAGGACGAGATGAAGGTGCATGCCGACGAGCGCATCGTCGACCTCAAGTCGCGCGGCTACGAGAACGCCGGCCTGTACGACCCGGACGGTGTCGGTGGCACCCACGTGATGTACGTGCTGCACCACGCCGATACACCCAGGCTGTATGCAGGCCTGCCGGACCAGCCGGTGATCAGCCCACTGGTAGGGTTGTGGAAAGGCATCAGCAAACCGCTGGCGCTGCTGGCCATGGGCGCGGCGGTCCTGGCCGGGTTCTTCCACTATGTGCGGGTCGGGCCGCAGCGGGTCGAGGAGGACGAGCATCCCGCTCCGACCGATACCAGCGTGCACCAGGTGGATCCGGCAGTGCACGTCTATGACCCGGGCAAGCCCGGCGGGCAAGGGGAGCAGCGGCCATGAACGACAACAAGCCTATCCTGCGCTACAACGCCAACGAGCGGACCAACCACTGGATCGTCGCGATCCTGTTCTTCATGGCCGGGCTGTCGGGCCTGGCGCTGTTTCATCCGGCGCTGTTCTGGCTCAGCAACCTGTTCGGTGGCGGCCCCTGGACGCGCATCCTGCACCCCTTCCTCGGGGTGGCGATGTTCGTGTTCTTCCTGGGGCTGGTGATCCGCTTCTGGCGGGCCAACTTCATCACCGCCAACGACCGCCTGTGGCTGCGCCGTGTAGATCGGGTGATGCGCAACGAGGAAGAGGGCGTGCCGCCGATCGGCAAGTACAACGCCGGGCAGAAGCTGCTGTTCTGGACCTTGCTCGTGTGCATGCTGATCCTGCTGGTCAGTGGCGTGGTGATCTGGCGCGCCTGGTTCAGCCAGTACTTCGACATCGGCGCGATCCGCCTGGCCACCTTGCTCCATGCCCTGGCGGCGTTCGTGCTGGTGCTGAGCATCATCGTGCACATCTATGCCGGGATCTGGATCAAGGGCTCGGTCGGCGCCATGCTGCATGGCTGGGTCAGCCGTGCCTGGGCACGCAAACATCATGAGCTGTGGTACCGGGAAGTGACCGGCGACAAGACGCCACACAACCCCGGACGGAAAGAAGGATGAGCGCTTGAGCACGATTCTCGAACCCGGGCAGATCGAAGCATCGGCGGTAATGCCGCCGTTTCTTCACCAGCCCGCCGACAACCTGTTCGAACTGCGCGCGGCGCGACTGGAGCAGCTTGCCCAGGGCCATGCCCTTGGCGACTACCTGAGGTGGGTCGCGCGCCTGTGCCGGGTGCAGCAGCACCTGCTCGACAACCCACCGGGCGGGGTGCCGGTGGCCGAGGCGCGTCAGCGACTGTGCATCAGCCACGGCCTGCCGCCGCTGGCCGCCGACAGCCTGGTGCGAGAAGGGCCGTGGCTGGTCTGGTTGCAGGCGTTGCTCGATCGCTTCGAGGCACCGGGGCAAGGCGCATTGGCTGATGCGTTGGAGGCCCTGCGCAACAGCGACGAGGCCCAGCGCAAAGGCTGGGGCATCGCTTTGCTGAGCGGGCAGTACGATGCCGTGCCCGCCGCACTGGTGCCTTTCATCGGCGCCGCACTGCAGGCTGCCTGGGCCAGTTGGCGCCGGGCCTTGCCCAGCGATGAACTCAAGCCCGGCGGCAGCCTCGCGCAGTGCCCCTGCTGCGGCGCGCCGGCGATGGCGGGCCTGGTACGCAACCGGGGCAAGCACAACGGGCTGCGTTACCTGGCCTGTTCGCTGTGCGCCTGCGAGTGGCATGTGGTGCGGGTCAAGTGCGTGTATTGCGAGTCGAGCAAGGACTTGCGCTACTCCAGCCTGGAAGATGACCGCCATGCACCGGGCAAGGCGCCGCTGCGGGCGGAGTGCTGCCCAGGATGCAACACCTACCTCAAGCACTGCTACCTGGAAAATGACGCGATGGGCGAGGCACTGGCCGATGACCTGGCCAGCCTGGCGCTGGATATCCGCCTGGACGAGGAAGGCTTTCATCGGCTGGCGCCGAACCTGATGTTGGCGCCGGGGGGCGGGTGAGGGTCTACACTGTCAGACCGAGTCGCCCTTTCCGCTTGTAGGAGCGGCGGTTCGCCGCTGCGACTTGCCCGCGAAAGGGCCATCACAGACACCGGATCAACCAAGGTAGTACCGCATGTCGTCAAGCCTCGCCAATCAAGCGCCACGCCTGCCCTCCATCGACACCCTGCTACGCCATCCCGCCTGCCAGCCCTTGCTCGATCGCCATGGCCGCGACGCCACCCTGGCCAGCCTGCGTCAACTGCTCGACGACCTGCGCGAACCCGCTCGCCTCGGCCAGTTGAGCGCCGTCGAACTGGCTGCTGAAGTCCTGCTTGGCCGCGCCGGCGAGCGCCTGGCGATCCAGCAACGCAGCCAGGTGCGAAGGGTCTTCAACCTCACCGGTACGGTGCTGCACACCAACCTCGGTCGCGCCCTGTTGCCGGAAGAGGCCGTACAGGCGATGCAGACCGCCGCGCGTTATCCGCTCAACCTCGAATTCGACCTGGCCACCGGCAAGCGTGGCGACCGCGATGACCTGATCGAGGGCCTGATCCGCGAGCTGACCGGCGCCGAGGCGGTCACCGTGGTCAATAACAACGCCGCTGCCGTGCTGCTGGCGCTCAACAGCCTGGGCGCGCGCAAGGAAGGGATCATCTCCCGTGGCGAGTTGATCGAGATCGGCGGCGCCTTCCGCATCCCCGACATCATGGCCCGTGCTGGCGTGCGCCTGCACGAGATCGGCACCACCAACCGCACCCATGCCCGCGACTACGAGGCGGCGATCAATCCGCGCACCGGCCTGTTGATGCGTGTGCATTGCAGCAACTACAGCATCCAGGGCTTCACCACTCAGGTGCCGACCGCGGAGCTTGCGCGCATCGCTCACCAGCATGAGCTGCCGCTGCTCGAAGACCTGGGCAGCGGCAGCCTGCTCGACCTCACCCGCTGGGGACTGCCCGCCGAGCCGACGGTGCGCCAGGCGCTGGCCGACGGCGCCGATATCGTCACCTTCAGTGGCGACAAGCTGCTGGGTGGTCCGCAGGCGGGCATCATCGTCGGGCGCAAAGAGCTGATCGCCAGGATCAAGAAGAACCCGCTCAAGCGCGCGCTGCGTGTGGACAAGATCACCCTGGCGGCGCTCGAGGCGGTGCTGGCGTTGTACCGCGACCCCGATCGCCTGGCCGAACGCTTGCCCAGCCTGCGCCTGCTGACCCGGCCCCAGGACGAGATCGTCGCCCAGGCGCAGCGCCTGGCGCCCGAACTGGCTGCGCGACTGGGCGGGCAGTGGACGGTCACGGTCGAGCCCGCATTGGGCATGATCGGCAGCGGCAGCCAGCCGGTGGCACGGCTGCCCAGCGCGGCGCTGTGCTTGCGGCCACAGGTCTCGAAGAAGCTGCGTGGGCGCAGCCTGGGGGTGCTGGAGCGCGCCCTGCGCGAATTGCCGGTGCCGGTGCTTGGGCGCATCGATGACGATGCCTTGTGGCTCGACCTGCGTCAGCTGGATGACGAAACCCAGTGGCTGGCGCAGTTGCCGGCGCTGCAACTGGGGCCGGTGCAGTGATCGTCGGCACCGCCGGGCATATCGATCACGGCAAGACCGCGCTGCTCCAGGCCCTGACCGGCCAGGCCGGCGACCAGCGCCAGGAAGAGCGCGCCCGGGGCATGACCATCGACCTCGGCTATCGCTATGCGGCGCTGGCCGAAGGCGAGCCGTTGACCGGCTTCATCGACGTGCCCGGTCACGAGCGTTTTATCCACAACATGCTCGCTGGCGCCCAGGGTATCGACCTGGTGCTGCTGGTGGTGGCCGCTGACGACGGCGTCATGCCGCAGACCCGCGAGCACCTGGCGATCATCGAGCTGCTGGGCATTCCCCAGGCGCTGGTGGCGATCAGCAAATGCGACCGGGTCGAGGCGTCGCGGCGTCTTGAGGTCCAGCGGGAGGTCGATGCGCTGCTGGCGCCCGGGCCCTATGCGGGCGCTCGGCAGTTTGCGCTGTCCAGCGTGACCGGGGAAGGTGTCGAGGCGCTGCGCCAGGCCTTGGTCGAGGCTCGCGCGCAGGTGCAGCGGCGCGCGACGCAGGGCGGTTTTCGCCTGTCGATCGATCGCGCTTTCGCGGTTTCGGGCGCGGGGGTGGTGGTCACCGGCACGGCACTGGCCGGCCAGGTGCGTGCGGGTGACACGCTGTTGCTGGGCAAGGCGGGCAAGCCAGTACGGGTACGTGGCCTGCATGCGCAGAATCAGGCTGCGCTGGTGGCCGAGGCCGGGCAGAGGGTGGCGCTGAACATCAGTGCCGAGCGCCTGACCGTGGAGCAGGTGCACCGTGGCGACTGGCTGGTGCCCGAGTGGCTGCATGCGCCCAGTTCGCGTATCGATATCGAGTTGTCATTGTTGCCGAGCGAGACGCGCACCTTCGAGCATTTCAGCGCGGTGCATGTGCACCTCGGCACCCAGGACGTGACGGCGCGGGTGGCGCTGCTGGAGGGCGAGGCTCTGACGGCAGGCCAACGCATGTTCGCTCAGTTGCTGCTCAACGCACCGTTGCAGGCTGTGCATGGCGACCGCCTGGTGCTGCGCGACCAACGCGCCCAGCGCACCCTCGGCGGTGGCCAAGTGCTTGATCCTTTCGCCCCCAGCAGACAGCGCCGCAGCGAGTCGCGCTTGCGCCAACTGCAGGTGCTGCGCGATGCCTGCGATCTGGAGCAGGCCCTGCCGGCCCTGTTGGCGGCGGCTCCCGCCGGGCTCGACCCGCAGCGCCTGGAGCGACAGTTCAACCGTCTGCGTGACAGTTGGCGGTTGCCCGATGACGTCCAGGTGATTGCCACCCGCCAGGGGCCGTTGCTGTTCGATCGTCAGCAATGGCAGGCGCTCAGGCGTGAAGTGCTCGTGCAACTGGCGCGGTTCCATGAGCAGGAGCCCGACCAGCTTGGCCCCGACCGCGACCGCCTGCGCCGCTTCTGTGCCTTGCCGCTGGAGCGTGCC
This sequence comes from Pseudomonas sp. RW3S2, assembly GCF_014268955.1. Taxonomy (NCBI): domain Bacteria; kingdom Pseudomonadati; phylum Pseudomonadota; class Gammaproteobacteria; order Pseudomonadales; family Pseudomonadaceae; genus Pseudomonas; species Pseudomonas sp. RW3S2. The sequence continues at coordinate 59,517 of NZ_JABWRM010000006.1, forward strand.
GCTTTTGTCAGCCTGCTGGACGAGTTGCTCGGTGAGGGCGCAGTCGCCAGCAGCGGCCCGTGGTTGCACCTGCCGGATCACAAGGTGCAGTTGAGCGACGCCGATACTGCGCTCTGGGAGCGTCTGCAACCGCGTTTGCTGGAAGGCGCGTTCGATCCGCCCTGGGTCAGGACCTTGGCTGCAGCCGAGCAGGTGGAGGAAGCCCAAGTGCGCCTGCTGATGCGCAAGCTGGCACGGCTGGGGGTATTGCACCAGGTGGTGCGCGACCTGTTCTACCCGCAGGAGACGATCCTGCGCATGGCCGAGATGCTGTTGCGGCAGACACAGGACACGCCGGTAGTGCAGGTGGCGGCGTTTCGCGATATGTTGGGCATCGGTCGCAAGCGCAGTGTGCAGATTCTCGAGTACTTCGACCGGCTCGGCCTGACCCGCAGGGTCGCCGAGCAACGTCACATCCGCGCCGACAGCGCGCTGGCCCGGCAGCAGGCCAGGCCCTGAGTTCAAGGAAGGCAATCGCGCCCGGTGGCGCGGCCGGGCTTCAAACCCGGTTGGGGACGGCAGCCGTTCCCGGGCAGGTTCGACTCCCGCTGCCTTCCGCCATTTTCGCCAGGCCCATTCGCGGGCAAGCCCGCTCCCACAGGTACAGCACAATTCTCAAGAACTGTGGAGATCCCTGTGGGAGCGGGCTTGCCCGCGAAGAGGCCATGACAGGCTGAAACCTAAGCCCGCTCCCCACACAGGTCCAATGCAAACCACCGCTCTGCGGCCTCCACATCCAACCCAGCCCCCAACAGCGCGAACATCTTGCCCAGCGCCGCTTCGCGAGTCATCCCGCCGCCACTGACCAGCCCGGTATCGCGCAGCTTGCTGCCGGCGGCATAGGTGTCGAACACCACCGCGCCTTCGGGACACTGGCTGATCGCGACGATCATCACCCCACGCCGACGCGCGTCATGCAGCGCATCGAGCAGTGCCTGGTCATCGGAGGGCCCGGTGCCGCTGCCATAGCACTCCAGCAGCAAGCCCTGCACACCGGCCTCGCGGAACCCGCGCAGGTAATCTGCACACAACCCCGGGAACACCGGCAGCACCGCCAGCTTCACTGGTTGGCGCACCTGGCGGTAGTCCAGGCTGGCCGGGATCTGTGCAGCGCGCTCGCCTTCGCGATGGCGCTCCATCACTGTGAACGCATCGAAGGCTTCGCTGCGCAGTTTCGAGGCGCGGCAGCCGTGCAGCAGGTGGCCGTGGAAATACAACTGCACGCCGTTGCCCAGGCCCTGCTCGAAGTGACGCAAAGCACCGACCAGGTTGTCCCAGGCGTCGCTGTCCGGCGCACCGGCCGGCAGCATGGAGCCGGTGAGCAGGACCGGCACCTGCAGGCCGAGCAGCAGGAACGACAAGGTCGCGGCGCTGTAGGCCAGGGTGTCGGTGCCATGCAGCACCAGCACGCCGTCATGGCCGTCATGCTCGACCGCCTCGACGATGGCATCACGCATCGCCAGCCAGTTGGCCTGCTGCGTGTTGGCGCTGTCGATCAGCGGGTTGAGCTCGCGCAAGGTCCATTGCAGTGTCGGCGCGTCCTTGCGCTGTGCCAGGTGGTCACGCATGCGTGCATCGAAGCCACCCGCCGGCGCCAGGCCTGCGGGGGTCTGCAGCATGCCGATGGTGCCACCTGTGTAGAGAACGAGGAGATTCTTGACTGCACCCATGGAAGGATTCCGAAGCGAGGAGCGAAGGAAAGCCGGCCGCCCACGAGCGGGGCGGCCGGACAGGGCAGGGTATCAGCGCTGGTGCTGAAGTTCGCCAGCCGCTTTGTCAGTGGCTGTTTCAGCCTGAGGATTGGCTGGCCAGGCGGCACGGTCCAAGTCCAGGTCGGCAAATTTGCTGGAGTCGAAAACTGGCTGCTTGATGCCAGCCTTGCGCTGTACGTCGTAGTCGCGCATCACGCGCAGGCCGACCTTGAACAGCAGGGCCAGGGCGACCAGGTTGACGAAGGCCAGGCAGGTCATGGTGATGTCGGCGAAGGCGAACACGGTCGACAGGTCCTGCATCGAACCCCAGACCACCAGCGCCAGCACCAGGCCACGGAAGACCATCAGCACGACACGGTTGCGGCTCAGGAACTGCAGGCTGTTCTCGCCCAGGTAGTAGTTGTAGAGGATGCAGGTGAAGACGAACAGCGACAGCGCGACGCTGACGAAGATGCGGCCCCAGTCACCGACCACGGCGGCCAGCGAGTTCTGGGTCAGGACGATACCGTCGCCCTCGAAGCCCGGAGTGTAGAAGCCCGACAGCAGGATCAGCAGCGCGGTGCAGGTGCAGATCACGAAGGTGTCGAGGAACACGCTGAAGGCCTGCACCACGCCTTGTGCGCCTGGGTGCTTCACCGCAGCCACTGCAGCGACGTTCGGGGCACTGCCCAGGCCCGCTTCGTTGGCGAACACGCCGCGCTTCACGCCCATGACGATGGCGCTGCCGAGCAGGCCGCCAAAGGCTGGGTCGAGGCCGAAGGCGCTCTTGAAGATGGTTTCCAGCATGGCTGGCACGTGTTCGATCTGGGTGCCGATCACGTACAGGGTCACGCCGATGTAGGCCAGGGTCTTGATCGGGACCAGCAGGTCCGAGACTGCGGCGATGCGCTTGATGCCACCGATGAAGGTGATGGCCAGCAGCACTGCCAGGACGATACCGGTTTGGCGTGGGTCGAAGGCAAAGGCGTTCTGCAGCGAATGGGTCACGGTGTACGACTGCAGGCCGATGAAGGCGAAGCCGTAGGTGACCAGCAGCAGGATCGAGAACACGATCGCCATGCTCTTGAGCTTCAGGCCGTGCTGGATGTAGTAGGCCGGGCCGCCGCGGTACAGACCGTCACCGTCGGCGCGCTTGTACACCTGGGCCAGGGTACATTCGAAGAAGCTGCTGGACATGCCCACCAGTGCGGTGACCCACATCCAGAACACCGCGCCTGGGCCGCCCAGGGTCACGGCGATGCCGACACCGGCGATGTTACCTGCACCGACGCGGCCGGCGAGGCTCAGCATCAGGGCCTGGAACGAGCTCAGTTGGCCAGCCTGGCCGCGCAGGGACTCCTTGAACACGCCGAACATGTGGCCGAAGTGGCGGAACTGGACGAACCGGGAACGAATGGTGAAGTAGCTACCGAGCCCGACGATCAGGACGATGAGCAGTTTTCCTGAAAGGAAATCGTTAAGTGCTTCGAGCATTGGAAAATGACCTCGATTCTTATTCTTCGTGTGGAGTGACCAGCGGCGGCAAGGACGCGCGCTATCGTTGGCGCGCATGGTTGGTCATGACACCTGTGGTTACAATTTCGCGGGTTGCTCTGTTTTGGTGCGACTTGATGCTAGACTTGCACCACTCGCATCACCTGGAACGCCGTTCATGGCCGATTTTCTAGCCGCCAATCTCAAACTCGCCTGCAGTCACTACCGCTCTATTTCAGAGGTTTGCCGACAGCTGTCGATCAATCGCGCGCAATTCAACAAGTACCTGAGCGGACAGAGCCAGCCGACGACCTACAACCTCAAGCGCATCGGCGATTTCTTCGGGGTCGAGGATTACGAGCTGAATCTGCCGCCGGAGCAGTTCGCCCGGCTGATCGGTGCGCGCAACCCGTCGGTGTCGTCAGGCCCGCAGGACGACCCGATCAGCGAGCTGTTCAAGCCCTTGCATGCCCAGGCCGGCAATCTGTCGCGCTATTGCGGCTACTACTTCGAATACTCCAACTGCATGTCGGTACCGGGCTCGATCCTGGTGTCGCTGGTGCACCTGTGGGAGGAGCGCGGCAGCTTCCTGTTCGAGCGCCAGGAACGCCAGGAGCGCAGCAGTGCCAGCCAGCATGCGGAAGTGCGTTGCCGCTACCTGGGTGCGGCGTTCCAGTTGCAGGACCGGATGTTCCTGATCGACTACGAGTCGCTGACTCTCAACGAGATGAGCCAGACCGTGCTCATCCCCAGCTTCAAGAGCCGCATCACCCGCCTCAACGGTCTCAAGACCGGGGTTTCCAGCGGTGACCGGCGCAACCCTGCCTGCACTCGCGTGGTGTGGGAGTTTCTTGGTGAGGAGATCAACCGAATCAATGCCTATCGCCAGGTGAAGCTCTATCGCCCGGATGATCCGCGCATCGACGACGACATTCGCGACCGGCTCGGCGCCGGGGCGATCAGCAATGGCTTGTTCGAGATCGAATAGGGCATCGGCTCTACTTGCCCGCGAAAAGCAAGCCACGGTGCCCAACCTGTCACCCCTGGTCGAGAATGAACGCCGCCACCGCATCGGCCACCTGATCGGCAATTTCCGGTGCATCGCGCAGGTGCGCGGCGATGCCGTGGTCGCAGTCGGTCAGCAACAGGCACTCCACATGGGGCGCCGGCACCGAGCGCAGCAGCGCATGGGTGACTTCCTCCGGGATCGGGCTGTAGCGCTGCACACCGCGCAGCAGGCGGGTGCCGGCCGACGTGCCGGGGCCCTGGCCGTGGGTCTGGGAGTTGAGGCCGTCGTACTCGCCGATCACCAGCAGCACCCGCCCCTGGAACTGGCGCAGGAAGGCGTAGCTGTCGCAGTCGAGAAAAGCGTAGGGCTTGCGGATCGCCGCGCTGAAGGCCGGCCCGAACGGCGCGTCGTGGGCGTCATCGGGATAGACCGCCGGGCAGATCAGCACCAGCTTGTCGATGTCTGGCAGTTGCGCCGCAAGCTTGAGGGCAATCGCGCCGCCCAGGCTGTGGCCGACCAGGGTGCGGCACCGCTCGGCGATATGCCGGTGGAAGCGCCGGGCCTCCTGCAGGTTGATCGCCAGTGTCGGTGCGCTGGCGCCGGGCTCGCTCGCCTTGCTGTGGCCGGACAGGTTGCCGGTCAGCGAACCGATGCCCTGGCGTTGCAGGCGATAGAGCAGCGGGTTGAGGCGGGTGAAGTCCGAGCGTGCGCCGCCGACCACGAACAGCGGCGGTGCCCGCTCGCTGTCGGGCAGCAGCAGGCGTGCCTGTTGCTGATAACCGTCGAAGGCTTCGTCGATGAAGCCTTCGGTGCCCGGCGCGGGTTCGTCGTACTGCCAGGTGCTGCGTTGCTCGGAGGTGTTCGCAAAGTCCATGGCGCTCCTTAGAGGAACTGATGTTGCAGCCATTCGCCGAGCGGGTTGCCTGCGCCAAGCAGCAGCTTGAGGGCCATGATGCAGCACACGCAGACCAGCAACGGCTTGATCAGCCTGGGCCCGAAATGCACCGCGCAGCGTGCGCCCAGTTGCGCACCGATGAACGCGGCACAGGCCATCGCCAGGGCCAGGGGCCAGATGATCGCCCCGCTCAGCGAGAATACCGAGAGGGCGCCCAGGTTGCACGCGGCGTTGAGCAGCTTGCTGTTGCACACCGCGCGCAGCAGGTGCTGGCCGAGCAGGATCACGCAGGCGAGCATGAAGAACGAACCCACCCCGGGACCGAACACGCCGTCATAGAAGCCGATCAGCGGTGCGGCGGTCAGGCAGAACACCGCGTTGGAGATCTTCGCCTTGCGCTCGTGCTCGTCGGGCTTGGGGCTGAAGGCGAAGTAGGCCGCCACCAGGATCAGCAGCACCGGCACACAGGCCTGCAGGAACGTCTTGGGCACCAGGCTCACCGACAGCGCCCCGAGGGCGCCTCCGGTGAAGGCCATGGCGGCCATGGGCAGGCCGCGTTGCCAGTCGATCATGCCCTTGCGGGCGAAGGCGACGGTGGCCGACACCGTCGCCGAGGCCGCCTGGAACTTGTTGGTGGCGATGGCCGCCAACGGGTCGATGCCGGCGACGAACAGTACCGGCAGGGTGATCAGCCCGCCGCCACCCGCGATGGCGTCGAAGAAGCCGGCCATCAGCGCCACCGACGCCAGGGTCAGCAGCAGGGAGACATCGATTTCCATCATTACCGCACGTTCCTTTTATTCAGCCGCGCACCAGCAGCGGATCCGGAGTGATCACCCGAGGTTGGGCGAAGGGGGAGTAGCCGAACAGCCGCACCAGCAGGCGACGGTTGTCCTGGACGATGTCGCGACCATGCAGGGCGCGGTTGTTGTTGATCACCAAAGCAGTGTCCGGTTGCAGCACGAAGGGCCGTGGCCGTGTCTCGGCGACCCGTTGCTGGAAGGCGTCGAAGGCCTGGGCGGCGAGGTCGCTGGCCTGGTCGTTGAGCGAGAACCGGTACGAGTTGTAGCGCAGTGCGAAGCCGCCATTGGCGTCGAACTGCAGCATCGCGGTGGCCTGCTCCGGTTCGCCGCTGCCGGCGACGAAGCAGTCGCTGCGGGTGAAGTCGAACGATGCCGAGGTCAGCGCCAGCGCATGCAGGCTGCCCAAGCCTTCGATGACCTCGCGCATGGGGATGACGTGGGTAGGCTCGTTCGCCGGGTTCCAGCGCGCGGTGAGGATCAGTGCAGAGGGCGCAGGCGAATGGTCATCGCGAGCGATCACCGAGCAGTTGTACGGAGCTTCGGTGTGTGGCCCCAGGCGCAGACCGGCGTGGGAGCTGAGTTCCACGCGGGTGTCGCGGGTTTCCTCCGGGCGCGGCTGGCTGCCGCCGCCCTTGAAGTTGCCGACCAGACGCACCTGCTTGCCTTCGTTGTCGATATCGAAGGCGAACGCCCGGTAACGCACCAGTTCCAGCAGGATCTGGTTGCGCGAGGCCAGGTAGAGGCAGCGGGGGTCGTGCTCCAGGCCCTGCAGTTCAGGCAGGTATTCGGGAATGGGGTCGTCGTCCGGACTGGTCATGCCGCGGTACATCAGTGCCGACAGCGTGCCGTCGGCGAAGCGCCGCAGTGTTGCCTGTTGCTGGGGGGCGAGCGATCCTGCCAGCGTTTCGGCAGATTGCCGTGCCTTGCCAGCCGCCCCGAAGACTTCCGGGCCGCCAAGTCGGGCGAGGGATTGACTGGCGACGAACAGCGCATCGGCTTGGTCCTGGGTAAATTCCAGGTACGCGACTTCGGAATCCTGCATGGGAAACCTTCCTTGTTATTGTTGTGTTGGCGTTCCGTGCCGGCCGACAGCTGGAGTGCGTTGGCCTGACTGCGGTGAATACAGTCTGTAGTGGCCAACTGCCGCGCAGTATCGGGTAGTTTCCGAAGGCGCAAAAGAGGGGCGAGAAAATTTCACGGCTGTGAAGCGTTGTGAAGAACGAAGCAGGCACGCCATGGTGATTCTCCTGATTGTCGGGTGCGCACACGGGGCTGCCATGCCCCGGCTTCTGCTATTAGTTCAGGGTTTTCGTCTGCCGTGGTGCAAGACCGGTTTTATGTGAGCGACAGAGAAATCTTCGATGCCTATTGGAAATTTCCCACACAAAGACAAGCGAACCCCAAGGGTTGGACTTCCCCAGGCGGAAACCGCAAAATGACCCCTTTCCCTTAATCGATCTGAGCGGACCTGCTGACTCTATGCGTATGCGCCTGATGCTGTTGGGTGGTGGCAATGCCCTCGGGCAAGCGCTGATTCGTCTTGGGGCCGAGGAAGACATCGCGTTCCTGGCTCCGCGCCCGCCGGACGAGGGCTGGGATCCGGCCAGCCTCACCCAGTTGCTCGACGATCACCGCCCCGACACCCTGGTCAACCTGGCCTATTACTTCGACTGGTTCCAGGCCGAGTCGGTCAGCGAACAGCGCCTGGCCCTTCAGGAGCGTGCCGTGGAGCGTCTTGCCGAACTGTGCCAGCACCACGAGATCACTCTGGTCCAGCCCTCCAGCTACCGCGTGTTCGACGGTTCGCGCGCCACTTCCTACAGCGAGAAGGACGAGCCGGTGCCGCTGGGCCTGCGTGGCCAGGCGCTGTGGCGTATCGAGCAGAGCGTGCGTGCGGCCTGCCCGCAACATGTGCTGCTGCGTTTCGGCTGGGTGCTGGACGAAAGCCTTGACGGCGCACTCGGGCGTTTCCTGACTCGCGCCGAGCAACCGCAGGAGCTGCTGCTGGCCGATGACCGCCGCGGCAACCCGACGCCGGTGGACGACGCTGCCAGGGTGATCCTCTCGGTGATCAAGCAGCTGGACTGCGACGCGCCGCTGTGGGGCACCTACCATTACGCCGGCAACGAGGCGACCACACCCTTGGCGCTGGGGCAAGCTATCCTTTCCGAGGCGGCGCAGTGGCACAAGCTGGCCGTGCAGGCCCCCACCGCACAGGCCCACGCCGCGCGCCCGGATGCCAGCGAGGAGCCGCAGCATGCGGTGCTGGCCTGCAAGAAGATCCTTCACACCTTCGGCATCAAGCCCCGTGCCTGGCGCGCCGGCTTGCCGCCCTTACTGGACCGTTTCTATCGTCATGGCTGATGCCCCCATCCTCATTACCGGCGGAGCTGGTTTCATCGGCTCCCACCTGTGCGATGCGCTGCTCGACAAAGGCTATGCGGTGCGCATTCTCGATGACCTGTCCACCGGCAAGCGCAGCAACCTGCAGATCGACCATCCGCGCCTGCAACTGATCGAAGGCGATGTTGCCGACACTGCACTGGTTACCCGTGCAGCCGCCGGCTGCGCGGCGGTGGTCCACCTCGCTGCGGTTGCGTCGGTGCAGGCGTCGGTGGACGACCCGGTCAAGACCCACCAGAGCAACTTCATCGGCACCCTCAACGTCTGCGAGGCGATGCGCATCAATGGTGTGCGCCGGGTGTTGTTCGCCTCGAGCGCAGCGGTCTACGGTAACAATGGCGAAGGCCAGTCGATCACCGAGGACACGCCCAAGGCGCCACTGACGCCTTACGCCGTGGACAAGCTGGCTGGCGAGCAGTACCTGGACTTCTACCGCCGCCAACATGGGCTGGAGCCGGTGGTGTTCCGCTTCTTCAATATCTTCGGACCGCGCCAGGATCCCTCGTCGCCGTACTCGGGGGTGATCAGCATCTTCTGCGAGCGTGCGACCAAGGGCTTGCCGATCACCGTGTTCGGCGATGGCGAGCAGACCCGCGACTTCCTCTATGTCGGCGACCTGGTGCAGGTGATGGTGCAGGCGCTGGAGCAGCCGCAGGTGGAAGAGGGCGCTGTGAACATCGGCTTGAACCAGGCGACTTCGCTGAATCACTTGCTTGCGGCATTGCAGCAGGTGGTTGGCAGCTTGCCGACGATCAGCCATGGCCCGGCGCGCGCGGGGGATATCCGCCACTCGCGGGCGGACAACCACCGGCTGTTGGCGCGTTTTGATTTTCCCCAGGCGACCCCGATCGCCGAGGGGCTGGCGCGTTTGTTGGGCAAAGACTGACAAACACGCTGACCTTGCGGGTACTTCACTGATCTCCAGGACAGTGGAGTACCCGCGAACAGGCCCTGACAGGCCAGAACACCTTCAAGCCCGCCGACAATCCTCTGGCCTCAGCAACCGCCCATCCCGCGCCCGCACTTCCAGCTTCGCCACAGGTTCGCCCTTGGCATTGTCCAGCAGCACCGAACGCGCCTCGCCCGCCTCGAACTGAAAGCGCTCCCCCCACTGACGCAGGCCCACCACGATCGGAAACACCGAGCGGCCTTTCTCTGTCAGCACATATTCCTTGTACGCACTGCCATCCGACGCCGGCTGCAGTTCCATGAGCCCTGTTTCCACCAGCAGCTTCAGTCGCGTGGCGAGGATGTTCTTCGCCAGCCCCAGGTTCTTCTGGAACGCGCTGAAGCGGCGCAACCCATCGAACGCGTCGCGCAGGATCATCAGTGCCCAGCGGTCACCGAGCACTTCGAGGGCTCGGGCCACGGGGCATCGGCTGTTGTTTTCGTCGAGCATCGCTCATTCCGGATTTGTCACTGTGGTTGCAGACTAAAACCAGATTTGCTAGAAATCCAGCCTATGGTTTCATTTTAAAACCAGATTTCCAGGAGTCTGCATGTCATCTGCCCACGAAGCGTCGTCGTTTCAACTCACGCGCGGCCTGACCCTTCTGCTGGCCGCAGCCTGCGCACTGGCGGTGGCTACGGTGTACTGCGCCCAGCCGCTGCTGGAGTCCATGGCCCAGAGCCTGGGCGTGCCGAGTGGTCAGGTCGGGTGGGTGGTCGGCGCAATCCAGGCAGGTTATGCGCTGGGATTGCTGCTGATCGTGCCGCTGGGTGATCTGCTCGACCGCAAGCGCTTGATCCTCGCGCAGTTGCTGCTGTCGGCACTGGCGCTGGTTGCGGTCGGCCTGGCCCAGCATTGGGCGGCGCTGTTGGCGGCCATGGGGATGGTCGGGCTGATGGCCGTGGTGGTGCAGTTGATGGTCGCCCAGGCAGCCACCCTGGCGACACCGGCGCAGCAGGGGCAGGCGGTGGGCGCGGTCACCAGCGGCATTGTGCTGGGCATTTTGCTGGCGCGGCTGGTGGCGGGTGTCGTGGCTGACCTGGCCGGCTGGCGAGGCGTCTATTTCGCAGCTGCCGGGCTGGTGCTGCTGATGGTGGCGCTGCTCGGCTGGCGTATGCCCGCTGCACGGCCGCCGGGGCAGCGCCAACGGTACCGGACGTTGTTGTGTTCGATGGTGGTGTTGCTGCGCGATGATCGGCTGCTGCGCCAGCGGGGTGTGTTCGCGCTGCTGATCTTCGCGGCGTTCAGCGTGCTGTGGAGCAGCATGGTGCTGCCGTTGAGTGCGCTGCAACTGACCCACACCCAGATCGGCCTGTTCGGCCTGGCCGGTGTCGCCGGCGCCCTTGCCGCCTCGCGTGCCGGGCGCCTGGCCGATCGTGGTCTGGGGCAGCGCACCACGGGGCTGGCGCTGGGGCTGCTGACATTGTCGTGGCTGCCGAGCCTGTTCGTCGAGCAGTCGTTGCTGGCCCTGGTGGCCGGTGTGGTGATGCTGGACCTGGCCGTGCAGGCGGTGCATGTGACCAACCAGAGCCTGCTGCTGGCCGGGCGTGCACAGATGGCCAGTCGCCTGGTTGGCGCGTACATGTGCTGCTATTCGGTTGGCAGCGGGGCAGGGGCGGTGGCAGCGAGCTGGGTCTACGGGGCGTGGGGGTGGGGCGCGGTGTGTGGGCTGGGGGCTGGGATCAGCGCGTTGGCGTGGGGGTATTGGTGGCTGCTGCATCGCTGAGGATTGCTGCGCTCGTGTAGGAGCGGGCTTGCCCGCGAAAAAGCCACCGCGCAGTCTGGCACGGGCTACGCCCGTGTTCGCGGGCAAGTCGGGGCGCCGAACCGCCGCTCCCACAGGGAGATTGGGCTGGCCTTTAGATTCTGAACAGGACAGTTGCTCCTGCAGGTGTGCAGGAGCGGCGTGTCAGAACTTGTAGCCGATACCTACCATGTAGACCCATGGATCGACATCGACACTGACCTTGGTCTTGCCCACGCCCAAGGCGCTTGGGCCGTCGATGGTGGCTTTGGTGTCGATGTCGACGTACCAGACTGCGGCGTTGACCAACAGGTTGTCGGTCAGCATGTAGTCCATGCCCAGCTGGCCAGCCAGGCCGATGGAGTCCTGCAGCTTCATGTTGCTGAAGCCCTGCTGTTTGCGGGCGCTGCTGAGGTCTTCATCGAAGAACAGCGTGTAGTTGATGCCGATACCGGCGTAGGGCTGGAACTTCGACGAGGCTTCCATCGGGTAGTACTGCAGCGACAGGGTCGGTGGCAGTTGCTTGATGTCGGCCAGCTTGCCGTCGAGCCCACCACCCAGGCCCTTGACGCCCACGGTGTGCTTGAACGGCGTGGCGGCCAGCAGCTCGATACCGATGTGGTCGGTGAGCATGTAGGCGAAGGCCAGGCCCAGTTGGGTGTCGCTGTCGAGGGTGGCCTTGGTGCCGGAGACCTTGGCGCCGTCGAGCTTGAGATCGCTGCTGCTTTCGTTCGGCGCGGTGGTGATGGCGCCAGCACGGAGGATGAAGTCGCCCGCCTGGTGGGCGTGGGCAACGGGGGCTGCGAGTGCCAGCGCGACGAGCGAGGCACCGAGCAATGTCTTGTTCATGGAAGCTCCCAGAGGACGTGAGTAATCGAGTAGTCCAATGGTAAGGAGCCGTCCAAACACATTGTTTGACTCAGCTCAACGAAGCGGGCTTCACACGGGCGACACAGTTCTCATTTCAGCTCATATGCGTAGATTTTCTCGGCTTCCATCTGGTATCCGGCGTCGGCCAGCTCGCTACTGGTGTTCTTGACCTGCATGCGTCCCTCGATCCAGTAGGGCTGGTACAGGTCTTCGACGCGCACGCCCATCTCGCTGAAGATGTGCACGATCTGGTTGGACGGCGGCGGCGGCACGTGGATGCAGGCGCCGTAGTAGGGCACCAGGAGAAACTCGGTGGTGCGGCCTTCTTCGCTCACTTCCAGCGGCACGATGTAGCCGGGCAGTTTGATCTGCTGGCCATCCAGCGCTTTCACCACCGGGGCGTCGGGCGCCTGCTGGCGGGCTGCCGGGGCAGACTCGGCAGCGAGCGCGTCGCCCAGCGAGTTGCCCATCTGCGAGAGGTCATGCAGCGGGGTGAGCTGTGGGGGGATGACGGGCGCGCCCTCGGGGATCAGTGCCGGCCAGTCCAGCTCGCGCGGCTCGTCCGCCCAGGCCGGAATGATCAGCACCAGCAGCAACAGCAGGAGGATCTGTAGTGCTTTCTTCGCGGACAAGCCCGCTCCCACAGGGATCGACATGACAAACTCTCAGAGGTGGATCGACAGGCCATCGGCCAGCGACTGCCGGTAGGCACGCCAGGCCGGAACACTGCCCATCAGCAGTGCCGCGCCGAGGATGATCGCCAGCAGGGTCCATTCGTGCGGGCTTGGCCAGGCCAGCGGCAGGAACAGCCCGTAGTTGGACTGTACCGCGTCCTGGGCCAAGGCGATCCCTCCATAGAGCAACCCCAGCCCGGCGACGATACCACTGACCGACAACGCCAGCGCTTCCAGCACCAGCAGCCCGGCGATATGCCAGGGGCGCGCACCCACCGAACGCAGGATGGCCATCTCGCGTCGCCGTTCGTTGAGGCTGGTGAGAATCGCCGTGAGCATGCCGATCAAGCCGGTCAGCACCACGAACAGCGACACTACGAACAACGCCTGCTCGGCGATGCCCATCATGCCCCACAGCTCCTGCAGTGCCACGCCCGGCAGGATCGCCAGCAGCGGCTCACTGCGAAAATCGTTGATTTCGCGCTGCACGCTGAAGGTGGCGATCTTGCTGTTCAGGCCCAGCATGAAGGCGGTGATGGCCGTGGGGCGCAGGTCCATGGTGCGCGCCTGGTCGGCGCTGATGCGTGCGGCGCCTCGAGCCGGTACGCCGTTCTGCCAGTCGACGTGAATGGCCTCCATCCCCGCCAGGCTGATGTGCAGGGTGCGGTCCACGGGCGTGCCGGTGCGCTGCAGGATGCCGACCACGGTGAAGGGTTTGTCGTCGTGCTTGACCAGGCTGATGGTGGCGATGCCGTGGGCCAGCACCAGGGTGTCGCCGAGCTTGTAGTGCAGGGCTTCGGCCACTTCGGCGCCCAGTACCACTTCGAATGGGTCGTTGGCGAACTGGCGGCCCTGGCTCAGCTGCAGGTGCTGCTGGCGCCCGTACTGGTAGTGGGTGAAGTAATCGCTGTTGGTGCCCATCACCCGGTAGCCACGGTGCGAGTCGCCCAGGGAGATCGGGATCGCCCACTTGACCCGCGGGTCCTTGGCGTAGTGCTCGAAGCTGTCCCAGCGGATGTTGTTGGTGGCGTTGCCGATACGGAACACCGAGTACAGCAGCAGGTTGACCGACCCCGAGCGCGCCCCGACGATCAGGTCGGTGCCACTGATGGTGTTGGCGAAGCTGGCGCGGGCTTCGGTACGCACGCGCTCCACGGCCAGCAGCAGGCACACCGACAGGGCGATGGCGAAGGCGGTGAGAAACGCGGTGAAACGGCGGTTGGCCAGGCTGGCCAGGGCTAGACGGAGCAGGTACATCAGGCCTCCCGAGGCTTGGCGGCGCGGTTGAGCTCGGCCAGCGACAGGTCGCGGTCGAACAGGGGCGCCAGGCTCTGGTCATGGCTGACGAACAGCAGGCTGGAACCTGCAGCGCGGCATTCGTCGAACAGCAGGCGGATGAACACCTCGCGGGTGTCGGCGTCGAGCGCTGAGGTCGGCTCGTCGGCGATCACCAGTTCCGGCTGGCCGATCAGCGCGCGCGCAGCGGCGACGCGTTGCTGCTGGCCGATCGACAGGGTGTCGGCGCGTCGGGCGAGCAGGTCGGGGTCGCCCAGGCCCAGGTGGGCAAGCAATTGCGCCGCCGCCTGGTGGATGCTGCCATGGCGCTGCGCTGCGCGTTCGGCGCGGCTGCGCGAAAATCGGCAGGGCAATTCGACGTTTTCCTGCACGGAGAGAAACGGCAGCAGGTTGAACTGCTGGAAGATGTACCCGGTATGGTCGACGCGGAAACGGTCACGAGCGCCCTGGCCCAGCTCGGCCAGGTTCTGCCCGAGCAGTCGCACTTCGCCCTGGTCGGGCAGGTTGACCCCGCCCAGCAGGCCGAGCAGGGTGGTCTTGCCGCTGCCGCTGGGGCCTTTGAGGAACAGTGCCTCACCGGCCTCCAGGCGGAACTGGGGGATGTTCAGCAACGGCTGCTGACCTGGCCAGGCGAACACCAGGTCATGCAGTTCGATCAGCGGCTGGCTCATTCAGAACGCAACCACGGCCTTGGCCGGGGTGCTTTCGAAGCCCTTCTGGCCGTTCGGGCCGACCAACTGCACATTGATCTTCTGGGTTTGCGGGTAAGCCTTGTACAGCGGCGACAGGTCGATCTGGGTCAGCTTGGCCGGAGCTGCGCAGGTCAGCTGGTAGTGCGCGTGGATCTCGCTGTGCTGGTGTTCATGCGCGTGGTCATGGTCGTGATCGTCGTCACCGTCGTCGTCCTTGGCCGATGGCTCGTCACCGAACAGCGGGCTTTCCAGCTCCTGCTGGTCTTCCTTGCAACCGGCCGCGCTGGCCAGGCCGAACAGCTTGAGCGGCTGTTCGAGTTGTTTGCGCACAGCCTCGACCTTGGCCTTGTCGGCATCGCTGCCAGGCATGTGCTCGAAGCCGACCAGGTTCATTGCCGGGCTCTCCAGCGCCAGCTCCAGGGTATTGCCATCCAGGCCGACGTTCAGGCGTGCGACGCCGTGCTCGTGGGCAGGCAAGGTGCCGTGGGCATGATCGTGGTCGTGATCGTGATCTTCATGGGCCTGGGCAACGGCCAGTGGCAGCAGGGCGAAGGGCAAGGCGAGGAGCAGGCGGCGCATGGACGACTCCGGAAGCGGACGGGAAAGATTTGGTAATGTTATAACAACTTTTCTGGTCGATGCCACACGCTTGGCGCAGGTTTCATGTCGTGGGAGCATGCACGTCATCGATCCGCGATTGAAGGAAGGCAGCGTGAGAATCCGAGGACAGATCGGCGACTGGCCGGTAGACCTGACCATCGAACTGGACCCGGCGGAGTGGGCTCAGCTTGGGCGCAGGCTCGAAGAGGCGCCTGCACTGGCAGAGGTGGCGAGTACGCCTGTGACTGCGCCAGCGCGGCAGGACGATAGCCAGTGGTCAGCGGCGCGCGAGGTGCTGCGTCAGGCCGGGGCGCTCAGTGGGCCTGAGTTGCTCGAGCGGCTGGAAGGGTTGGCCGGCAGTGTTGCGGCAGGCAAGCGGCTGCTGGTGCGGTTGCGCCACAGCAGTGAAGTGAAGGTGGAAAGCGGCGCGGATGCGCCGGTATATCGCTGGGTAGGCTAGTTGCCGAGGGCGGTGCGTGGCTGGATGCCACCTCCTGCAGGAGGTGGCTGCGCCTTGGGGCTTAGAACATCGCCGAAGACAACCTGCGGCGGTACACACCCACCAGCGGATGGTCGCCGCCGAGCAGGTCGAACACCTGCAGCATGGCCTTCTGCGGCAGGCCGTTCTCGTAGGCGCGATTGCGCTGGAACAGCTTGAGCAGCCCGTCCAGCGCGGCTTCGTACTGCTGGCGCGCCAGTTGCTGGATGCACAACTGATAGGCCGCATCGTCATCCTGCGGGTTCTGCGCCAGGCGGCTCTTGAGCTCGGCGGCCTCCGGCAGGCTGGCGGCCTGGCGCAGGAAGGTCAGCTGCGCCTTGGCACCGGCCAGCGCGGCCTTGTGTTCATCGCTCTTGACCGCGTCCAGCACCTGCTGCGCGGCGTCCAGGTCGCCGCGCTCGGCCAGGCAGCGGCCGTAGTAGATCAGCGCTTCGGCGTTGCTGTTGTCTTCACCGAGCAGGGCCTGCAGCAGTGCTTCGGCTTCGCTGAAACGGCTTTCGGCGAACAGTGCCTTGGCCTGCTCCAGTGGCGAGGCGGTCGGCGCGGCAGGCATCTGCACATGAGGTTCGAGCATGGCGCGGATGGCCGACTCCGGCTGGGCACCGGCAAAGCCGTCGACCGGCTGGCCATCCTTGAACAGCACCACGGTCGGCAGGCTGCGGATACCGAACTGGGCCACCACCTGCTGCTCGACATCGCAGTTGATCTTGGCCAGCAGCAGCTCGCCCTGGTAGCCCTCGGCGATCTTCGCCAACAGCGGCATCAGCGCCTTGCAGGGCGCGCACCATTCGGCCCAGAAGTCCACCAGCACGGGCTTGTGGAAGGAGTTATCGATCACCAGCTGCTGAAAATTCGCATCGGTGGCGTCGAAGATGTAGGGCGTGGCGGTGTTAGAGGAAGCTTGGCTCATCGCAACTCTCGCAGCTTTCGCAAATTCGGAATGGCACCACTATAAAGGCTCGCGGCTGGCGTGGTACAGGCTGACCCGGCGGAATTCGTGCGGCTCGGCCAGGTCTGGCAGGGTCAGGGCGTCGAGCACGCCGAGCTGGCGATAGAGCGGGTGGCTGAAGTCACGCACCCGCGAATCGGCGACCAGTGCCTGGCGACCCCGACCGAGAAAGGCATCGAGCAAGGGCAGGTTGGCGCGGTCGTACAGTACGTCGGCGACGAGGATCAGGTCGAAGCGGTCGCCTTCGGCGAAAAAATCATCGCTGTAGCCCAGCGTCACGCCATTGAGCGCGGCGTTGGCGCGGCATGCGTCCAGGGCCAGTGGGTCGAGGTCGCAGGCGACCACTTCCCGCGCACCGGCGCGGGCTGCAGCGATGCCGGCGATGCCCGAACCTGCGCCGAAGTCCAGCACACGCTTGTCACGTACCCATTCGGGGTGCCGGGCCAGGTAGCGGGCCATGGCCAGGCCGCTGGCCCAGCAGAAGCTCCAGTAGGGTGGCTCGCCGAGGATGCGCCGGGTTTCGTCGGGGCTGAATGCCCGGTCCATGTTCTCGGCGTCGATCAGCCACAGCTTGAGGTCGCAGCCCGGCAGTTCGCTGATGACCAGGCGCGCCTCGCCAATCAGGCCGCTGAGGGCCTGTTGCAGGTGTAGCGGTGTCACCTTATGGCGCCTTCTCGAAACGCAGTGGGCCGGTGGCCTGGGTTTCGGCCTGGACGATGCGCTGCGGCGGCAGGTGCATGATCAGTTGGCCGGAGCGGCTGGCGCGACCGCGCAGCTCGACTCGGGCACCGGCCGGGAAGGCCTCGGGGTTGAAACGCAGGTGATAGGGCAGGGCCTGGCCGGTGCCGGTCAGGTCGCTGCTGGCCAGCAGGCGCTGGGGACGGCCGCGTTCGTCGATCACCAGCAGTGCCAGCTCGACTTCGGCGCCCGCGGGGATTTCCATCAGGGTGCCGCTGAGTTCGCGCTGGTAGGCCGGCAGCGGGCCCGGTTCGTCGCTCTTCTTGACCGTCTTGGGCGCGGGGGACGCCGCAGGCTGTTCGGTCTTCGGCCGGTCGCTGCCGCAGGCGGCGAGCAGGCCGGCCAGGCACAGGACGACGAGGGCTCGATGGTGCATGGGGTAATCCTTCACAGGCAGATTTCTCTGGATGGTAACCCCTTTGGCTTGTCTTGCCAGTGGGATGCGCTACCATGGCCCTCCCTTTTTTTGTTGCCTGCCACCATGCACTGTCCCTTTTGCGGTGCCAACGACACCAAGGTCATTGATTCGCGACTGGTCGCCGAAGGCGAACAGGTCCGTCGTCGCCGTGAGTGCGTCGCCTGCGGCGAGCGCTTCACCACCTTCGAGACCGCCGAGCTGGTCCTGCCCCGGCTGATCAAGCAGGACGGCACACGCCAGCCCTTCGACGAAGACAAGCTGCGCGCCGGCATGCAGCGGGCGCTGGAAAAGCGCCCCGTCAGCGTCGAGCGCCTGGAAGCGGCGCTGGCGCACATCAAGAGCCGTCTGCGCGCGACCGGCGAGCGCGAAGTGAAGTCGCTGGTGGTCGGTGAGCTGGTGATGTCCGAGCTGCGCAAGCTCGACGAAGTCGCCTACATCCGCTTCGCTTCGGTGTACCGGCGCTTCCAGGACCTCGACGAATTCCGTGAAGAAATCGACCGCCTGGCTCGTGAGCCAGCCAAAGAGTAAGCATGTCCAGCCAGACCGCGTTGCTTGACGCCCATTACATGGCCCGTGCCCTGGAACTGGCCCGCAAGGGCCTGTACACCACCCACCCCAACCCGCGCGTGGGCTGCGTGATCGTTCGCGACGGCGAAGTGGTCGGTGAGGGCTGGCACGTGCGTGCCGGCGAGCCGCATGCCGAAGTGCATGCCCTGCGCCAGGCGGGTGAGCGCGCGCGCGGCGCCTGCGCCTACGTCACCCTCGAGCCGTGCAGCCACCATGGCCGCACGCCACCGTGTGCCGAAGCGCTGGTCAAGGCAGGTGTGGCGCGGGTGGTGGCGGCGATGCAGGACCCGAACCCGCAAGTGGCCGGGCGCGGCCTGGGGCGGCTGGCCGAAGCCGGTATCGAGGTTGCCAGTGGTGTGCTCGAGGCCGAAGCTCGCGCACTCAACCCGGGCTTTCTCAAGCGCATGGAGCATGGCCTGCCATTCGTTCGGGCCAAGCTTGCGATGAGCCTGGACGGGCGTACCGCCATGGCCAATGGCGAGAGCCAGTGGATTACCGGCCCCGCGGCGCGTGCTGCGGTACAGCGCCTGCGCGCCCGCTCCAGCGTGGTGCTGACCAGTGCCCAGAGCGTGCTGGCCGACAACGCGCGGATGACCGTGCGCGCCGCCGAGCTTGGCCTGGACGAGGAAATGACCGCACTGGCCGTTTCGCGCCCGCCGCTGCGGGTGCTGGTCGATGGCCGTCTGCGCCTGCCGCTGGACGCCCCGTTCTTCCAGGCCGGTCCGGCGCTGGTGGTCACCGCCGCCGCGCACGACCCGCGCTACGCCGCCGCCGGCCATGAGTTGCTGGTGCTGCCCGGCAGCGATGGCCAGGTCGACTTGCCGGCGCTGCTGCGCCTGCTGGCCGAGCGCGGTGCCAGCGAGGTCCTGCTCGAAGCGGGCGCCGGGCTGGTCGGCGCCTTCGCTCGCCACGGCCTGATCGACGAGTACCAGTTGTTCGTCGCCGGCACCTTCCTCGGCTCCCAGGCCCGCCCGCTGCTGGACTTGCCGCTGGAGCACATGAGCGAGGCGCCGCGGCTGAAAATCATCGAAATGCGCGCCGTGGGCGATGACTGGCGAGTCACAGCCATCCCCTTGCCCGCGCCCGGCGTATAATGCCGGGCTTGCTTCGCGCAGCCCGTACCTGAGGAGAACATCATGTTCACCGGCATCATCGAATCCATCGGCACCATCCGCAGCATGACCCCCAAGGGTGGTGACGTGCGCGTCTACGTCGAGACCGGCAAGCTCGACCTGGGCGACGTCAAGCTCGGCGACAGTATCGCGGTCAACGGCGTGTGCCTGACCGCCGTGGAGCTGCCAGGCGATGGCTTCTGGGCCGACGTCAGCGTCGAGACCCTCAAGCGTACCGCCATGGTCGAGCTCAAGAGCGGCAGCCGGGTCAACCTGGAAAAGGCCCTGACCCCGACCACCCGCCTGGGCGGCCACCTGGTCAGCGGTCACGTCGACGGTGTCGGCGAAATCGTCTCGCGCAGCGATAACGCCCGCGCCATCCAGTTCCGCGTACGCGCCCCGAAAGAGCTGGCCAAGTACATCGCCCACAAGGGCTCGATCACCGTCGATGGCACCAGCCTGACGGTCAATGAGGTCGATGGCGCCGAGTTCGAGCTGACCATCGTCCCGCACACCCTGTCCGAAACCATCATGGCCGATTACCGTGCAGGTCGTCGGGTGAACCTTGAGGTCGACCTGCTGGCCCGTTACCTGGAGCGTCTGCTGCTGGGCGACAAGGCCGCCGAGCCGAGCAAAGGCAGTGGCATCACCGAAAGCTTCCTGGCCGCCAACGGCTTCTTGAAATCCTGATTGAGAAGGGGGTGCCGCGTGGCGCTCAACAGCATCGAAGAACTGGTCGAAGACATCCGCCAGGGCAAAATGGTCATCCTCATGGATGACGAAGACCGCGAAAACGAAGGCGACATCATCATGGCAGCCGAGTGCTGCCTGCCCGAGCACATCAACTTCATGGCCAAGCACGCCCGTGGATTGATCTGCATGCCTATGACCCGTGAGCGCTGCGAGACGCTCAAGCTGCCGCTGATGGCGCCGCGCAACGGCTCCGGCTTCGGCACCAAGTTCACCGTGTCGATCGAGGCCGCCGAGGGTGTCACCACCGGCATCTCCGCCGCCGACCGCGCCCGCACCGTGCAGGCTGCCGCCGCGAAGGACGCCAAGGCCGAGGACATCGTCAGCCCGGGCCACATCTTCCCGCTGATGGCCCAGCCAGGCGGCACCCTGGCCCGCGCCGGGCACACCGAAGCAGCCTGCGACCTGGCGCGCATGGCCGGTTTCGAGCCCAGTGGCGTCATCTGCGAAGTGATGAACGACGACGGCACCATGTCGCGTCGCGCCGAGCTGGAAGTGTTCGCCGCCCAGCACAATCTCAAGATCGGCACCATCGCCGACCTCATCCACTACCGCATGATCCATGAGCGCACCGTGCAGCGCGTCTCCGAACAGCCGATCGAAAGCGAGCTGGGCCAGTTCAATCTGGTCACCTACCGTGACTCGGTGGAAGGCGACGTGCACATGGCGCTGACGCTGGGCAAGATCTGCGCCGAAGAGCCGACCCTGGTGCGTGTGCACAACATGGACCCGCTGCGCGACCTGCTGATGGTCAAGCAGCCAGGGCGCTGGAGCCTGCGCGCGGCCATGACCACCGTGGCCGAGGCCGGCAGCGGCGTGGTGCTGCTGCTCGGCCACCCGCTGGACGGCGACGTGCTGCTGGCGCATATCCGTGAAAGCGCAGGCGACGTGCAGGCCAAGGTGCCGAGCACCTACAGCACCGTCGGTGCCGGTTCGCAGATCCTGCGTGACCTCGGTGTACGCAAGATGCGCCTGATGAGCTCGCCGATGAAGTTCAACGCGATATCCGGATTCGATCTGGAAGTTGTAGAATACGTGCCCTCCGAGTGACACAGGTGCGCCAGCGTTGTCCTGGCGCTCGTGTCCGAACCCTCCCGAAGGCCGCCCGGTGCGGCCTCGCTCTTTAATATGAGAATACCGGAATGACCCTGAAGACCATCGAAGGTACCTTCATCGCCCCCAAAGGTCGCTATGCTTTGGTGGTTGGCCGCTTCAACAGCTTCGTCGTCGAAAGCCTGGTGAGCGGTGCCGTCGATGCCCTGGTACGCCATGGCGTCAGCGAAAGCGACATCACCATCATTCGTGCCCCGGGCGCTTTCGAGATCCCGCTGGTGGCACAGAAAGTCGCCCAGCAAGGTGACTACAGCGCGATCATCGCCCTGGGTGCGGTGATCCGTGGTGGTACCCCGCACTTCGAATACGTGGCGGGCGAGTGCACCAAGGGCCTGGCCCAGGTGTCCATGGAGTTCGGCGTTCCGGTCGCCTTCGGCGTGCTGACCGTTGATTCCATCGAGCAAGCCATCGAGCGTTCCGGCACCAAAGCCGGTAACAAAGGTGCCGAAGCTGCCCTGTCCGCCCTGGAAATGGTCAGCCTGCTGGCGCAGTTGGAGGCCAAGTGATTAGCGACGACAGCGATCGTTTCAACCCGCGCGATCCAAAACCTGCGGATGCCGGCAAGCCCTCCAAGACCGCCAAGCGTCGCGAAGCCCGCAAGCTTGCCACGCAAGCGCTCTACCAGTGGCACATGGCGCAGCATTCGCTGAACGAGATCGAGGCTCAGTTCCGGGTCGATAACGATTTCTCCGATGTCGATGGTGCCTACTTCCGCGAAATCCTCCACGGGGTTCCGGCAATCAAGGGCGAAATCGACAGCGCACTCAAGCCTTGCCTGGACCTGGCACTGGATGAGCTCGACCCGGTCGAGCTGGCCGTGCTGCGTCTGTCCACCTGGGAGTTCATCAAGCGCGTCGACGTACCGTACCGCGTGGTGATCAACGAAGGTGTGGAACTGGCCAAGGTCTTCGGTGCCACCGACGGCCACAAGTTCGTCAACGGTGTGCTCGACAAGCTCGCGCCCAACCTGCGCGAAGCCGAAGTCAAGGCCAACAAGCGCTGATTCCGGCGCTGACGAGCCATGGGTGAGTTCGAGCTGATCCGCCGCTTCTTCGCTGCCGCGCCCTGTGCGCAGGGCGGCGAGGGCGTGGCCCTGGGGATCGGCGACGATTGCGCCCTGCTGGAGCTGCCGGCTGGCGAGCAGCTGGCGGTCTCCACCGATACGCTGGTCGCAGGTGTGCATTTTCCGGCGGTCTGCGACCCCTCGCTGCTCGGCCAGCGCTCGTTGGCCGTGGCCGCGAGCGACCTGGCGGCCATGGGCGCGACCGCCATCGGCTTCACCCTGGCCCTGACCTTGCCCGAGGTCAGCGCGGATTGGCTGCAAGACTACGCCGAAGGCCTGGGGCGCATGGCCCACCGCTGTCGCATGAGCCTGATCGGCGGCGACACCACGCGCGGCCCCCTGAGCATCACCGTGACCGTGTTTGGCCGGGTTCCGGCCGGGCAGGCCTTGCGCCGCGATGGTGCCAGGCCGGGTGATCTGCTGTGTGTCGGCGGCAACCTGGGTAGCGCGGCGGGGGCCTTGCCGCTGGTGCTGGGCGAGCGCCAGGCCCCGGCCGAACAGGCCCAGGCGCTGCTTGCGCAGTACTGGTCGCCGATGCCGCAGCTCACCTTGGGCGAGCTGCTGCGTGGCCAGGCTACGGCGGCGCTGGACGTTTCCGACGGCCTGCTTGCCGACTGCGGTCATATCGCCCGGGCCTCGGGCGTCGCCCTCGAAGTGAACCAGCACCAGGTTCCGGTATCTACCGAACTGGAGGCCTTCCTCGGGCGTGACGCTGCCGTGCACGCGGCGCTCACCGGCGGCGACGACTATGTGCTGGCCTTCACCATCCCGGCCGCGCAACACCAGGCATTGCAGCTACCGGGGTTCATCCATGTCCATGTCATCGGCCGCGTCCTGGACGGGCAGGGCGTCACCCTGCGTGATCGCCAGGGTCGTGACATCACCCCGACGCAACGGGGCTATCAACATTTCAGGGAGACACCGTGACCGACCACCCCAATCAGGTGCCTGCGGAGTTCGTTCCGCCTTCGGTCTGGCGCAATCCGTGGCACTTCATCGCGTTCGGCTTCGGCTCCGGCACCCTGCCCAAGGCGCCGGGCACCTGGGGCTCGCTGGTGGCGCTGCCGTTCATTCCGCTGTGGCAGATGCTGCCGGACTGGGGCTACTGGCTGCTGCTGGGGATCACCATGCTGTTCGGCTTCTGGCTGTGCGGCAAGGTGGCGAACGACTTGCGCGTGCACGATCATGAAGGCATCGTCTGGGACGAGATGGTCGGCATGTGGATCACCTTGTGGCTGGTGCCCGAGGGTTGGCAGTGGCTGCTCGCAGGGTTCCTGATGTTCCGCTTCTTCGACATCCTCAAGCCCTGGCCGATCCGCTGGATCGACCGTCATGTGCACGGCGGTGTCGGCATCATGCTCGACGATATCCTGGCTGGCGTGTTCGCCTGGCTGGGCATGCAAGTGCTGGTTTGGGCGGTAGCCTGATACAGGGAGCGGGTCGATGGCCATACGGACTGTGCTGCTGGCGCTGATGCTGGTTTTCCTGCCCTGGAGTGCCGGGGCCGTTGAGTTGCCGAAGCAGGTGCGACTGGTCAGCGAGGAATGGATCGACTACACCAACGCCGACGGCACTGGCGTTGCCTGGGACGTGCTGCGCAAGGTGTTCGAGCCGGCCGGGGTGAAGGTCGAGGTAACGAGCGCGCCTTACAGCCGTGCAGTCGGGCTGGTCAAGCGCGGCGAGGCCGACGCCTGGGTGGGTTCGTACAAGGAAGAGAACGAAGACAACCTCTACCCGCGCTGGCACTTCGACCTGGATCATATCTATGCCCTCGGCCTGGCCAGCAAGCCAGTCCCGGCACTGAACAGCGTCGGCCAGTATCGCCTAGCCTGGGTACGTGGCTATGGCTACGACAGATATCTGCCGAATGTGCATGAATTCCGCGAGATCCAGCGTCGCGAAGGCATCCTGCCGATGCTTGAGCATGACCGGGTGGATTTCTACATCGATGCCGAAACGGAAGTGGACTACGTGCTGCATCAAGCCAGCAAGCCGCAGGACTTCCGCCGCACCCACATCGCTGAACTACCGCTGTACCTGGCCTTTACCCGCAGCGATCAAGGCAAGGCCTTGCGCGACCTGTTCGACCAGCGCATGGCGAAGCTGGTGCATAGCGGCGAACTCAAGGCCATCTTCGAGCACTGGAACCAGCCGTACCCGTTCGCGTCCGACAGCCAGCCGCACTGATCGAGCGCGCGTCTGGCAGGCCTATGCATCGAACTTTTCGATCTTAAGCGGCGAGATTCAGCCTGCGCATGCCCGCTGGGCTGCTGATACAATCTGGCCCATTGAAATTTCCTACTTATCAGGAGCACAACGTGCCCGTCGTCTTTGTTGCCGCCTCCAAACTCCCAACGCCTTTTGCGACATTCACCATGCATGGCTTTCTCGACGAAGCCAGCGGCCGCGAGCATGTGGTGCTCAGCCTGGGTGATATCGCTGACGGTGAACCGGTGCTCGGGCGTCTGCACTCCGAATGCCTGACCGGCGACGCGCTGTTCAGCCAGCGTTGCGACTGCGGTTCGCAACTGGAAGCCGCGCTGCAGGCCATCGCCCGTGAAGGCCGTGGCGTGCTGCTGTACCTGCGTCAGGAAGGTCGAGGCATCGGCTTGTTGAACAAGATTCGCGCCTATGAACTGCAGGATGGCGGTGCCGATACCGTCGAGGCCAACGAGCGCCTGGGCTTTGCTGCCGACCAGCGTGACTACGCCATGTGCTTGCCGATGCTCGAGCACCTCGGCGTCAAGTCGCTGCGCCTGATGACCAACAACCCACGCAAGGTCAAAGCCCTGACCGACATGAGCATTGTGGTTGCCGAGCGCGTGCCGCTGCACACCGGCCACAACCCGCACAACCGCCTGTACCTGGCCACCAAGGCAGACAAGCTCGGTCACATGATGGGCAACCGTCACCAGGGCGAGGCGCCCCAGGCGTGACCCGTGGCCAGGTGAAGCGGCGTCTGGCGCTGGCCTGGTGGCAATACCTGGCGGTCGGCCTGGTGCCGCTGCCGGTCATGGCCTGGGCCTTTGGCGGTGGTCAGGCATTGATCCCGGTGCTGGCAATGCCGCTGTTCATCGCCGGCGCCGCGACCCTGTTTCTCAGCCTGCCGCGCTTCGGTGCCTACAAACGGGCGCTGATCGGCACCTCCAAGGTACTCGACACCCCCGAAGAACCCGCTGCCTGGATCGAACTGGCGCGGGTTCGTCGCCTGGCCATGACCTACGCCTGCTTCCCGGCCTGGATCGCCGCACTCTCGGTGCTGGTGGGGCTGGAGGCGGTGCCTCAGGTGTTGTTGGCGTTGTCTACCGTGATGCTGCTCTACCTCTATCGCATCCCGCGCCAACTGGGCTGATGCGCGCCTTTTTCGTTGCCGTGCTGCTGTCGATCGGTGCATTTGCCGAGGCTGGGCCGCGTGTAGTCAGCCTCGGGCCGTCGATGACCGAGATCGTCCTGGAGCTTGAGGCGGACGATCTGCTGGTGGGCGTGCTCGACAGCGGCGAGCGGCCGCACCGTCTGAAAAATCTGCCATCGGTCGGGCGCTACGGGCAACTGGACATGGAGCACCTGCTGGCGCTCAAGCCCGACCTGCTGCTGCTCTGGCCCGGCAGCGTGCCCCCGGCCCAGCGCGACCAGTTGCGTCAGTTGGGGATTGCCACGTTCAGCAGCGAGCCCCACGACCTGGCGCAACTGATCGAGCAGATCCAGGCCATCGCCGTGCGCCTGGGGCGTGCCGAGCAGGGGCAGCGCTACGCTGACAGGTTGCGAGAGCGCCTGGCCGACCTGCGCGAGCGCTATCGCCGCGAGCAGCCGCTCAAGGTGTTCTATCAGGTCTGGGACTCGCCGCTGTACACCTTGGGCGGCCGTCAGGTGGTGAGTGACGCACTGGCGGTCTGCGGTGCGCGCAACGTCTTTGCCGATCTCGAACAGCCTGCGCCGCAGGTGAGCGTCGAGTCTGTGCTGGCGCGTGACCCTGAGGTGATCCTGGCCGGCGACGCTACGCAGTTGGCCGGTTGGAAGGCCTGGCCACAGCTCAGTGCCGTTGCCGACGGACACTTGCTGGTGGTGCCCGACAAGGGCCTGGAGCGCCCCAGCGGGCAGATGATCGAAGCGACGGCGCGCCTTTGTGCGCTGCTGGCGTCTAGAGCGCCGGTGTCCAGGTAAGGCTCAGCAGCCAGGTGCGGCCTTCTTCGCGGTAGCCATAGTCATTGCCGTCATAGTTGTAGAGCGCGCGGCTGTAGCCTTTGTCCAGCAGGTTATCCACCTTGACCTCGAACTTCAGCGCATCGCTTGCCGCCCAGCTACCGCGCAGGCCCAGCAGTGCGTAACCGCCGAGCCTGTTGCGGTTGGCCTCGTCGTCATAGCTGCTGCTGATCGCTTGCCAGCTCGCCCCTGCACTGAAGCGCTCGAACTGTCGGTCCAGGTCCAGGCTCAAGGTCCGGCGGGCGCGGCGAGCCAGGGTATGGCCGGTGTCACGGTCGCGTGGATCGATCAGTGCCAGGCCGAGCTGGCTGCGCCAGGGGCCCCAATCCTGGCTAAGCGCGACCTCCATGCCGTTGATCCGCGCCGAGGCAACGTTCCGCGGGATCGAGCCCTCGCCGAAGATGATCGCATCGCGCAGGTCGGTGCGGTACAGCGAGGTTTCCAGGCGGCTGCTGGCGCTCAACTGGCTGCGCCATTGCAGCTCATAGCTCCTGGAGCGTTCGGGGTCGAGATCTGGGTTGCTGTACTGCGGGTAGTACAGGTCGTTGAAGGTGGGCGCGCGAAACCCTTCGCTGTACGACAGCAGCAGGTCGTTGTCGGTGTTCAACGGCAGGGTCAGGCTGGCGCTCCAGGTGGTCTGGCCGCCGAACTGCTGGTTCTGGTCGCGCCGCATGCCCAGTTCGGTGGAGAAGCTTTCGCCGCTATAGCGATGCTGGATGAAGGCTGCACGGTTGTAACGGCTGTCCTCGGCGAAGTCGGTGCTGCCGTGCACCCGGTCCTGGTACCAGTCGGCGCCCAGCGAGAGGTTGTTCCGTGCGTCGAGGGCGAGGTCGTTCTGCCAAGTGATCTGGTCGCGATAGGTGTTGAACACGCTGCCATCGTCGCTGAGCTTGTCGCGCTTGCGGTCGCGATTCTCGCTGTGGCCGATCTCCACGCGCGAGTGCCAGAGGTCGCTGAGCTGGGCGTCGAGGTAGGTGCCCAGGCTGCTGACGGTGAAGTCGGTGTAGGGCTTCTGGCCGAAGCTTTCGAAGCTGACCGGGTCGAATCGGCCAAAGGGGTTGTCGTATTCGCTGCGCCCCCGGCTGTCGAGCAGGTTCACCCCGGCCTCGAAGCGCTCACCGAAGGTATGGCTCAGGCTCAGGTTGAAAGACTTGTTGCGGTAGGCGTCGTGATCGCCATCGCTGGCGAAGGACGGCCCGGTCGAATCGATGCCTGCGGTTTCGTCGAGGCTGGCGCCGAGGTTGAAGCGTGTCTGGTCATCACCACCGGACAGCCCCAGGCTGCGCTGGAAGGTCTGGTTGCTGCCGGCCGCCAGGCGCAGCCGCGGTTGCAGGCCGGGGCCGCTGGCGCGTCGGGTGAAGATCTGGATCACCCCGCCGATGGCGTCGCTGCCGTAGACCGCAGAGCGCGAGCCGCGCAGCACTTCGACGCGCTCTATCTGATCGACGTCGAGAAACTGCAGGCCGCTGTCGCCGGAGGTGGCGTTGGCGATGCGCACGCCATCGACCAGCACCAGGCTCTGCGCGGCCTTGGTGCCGCGGATGAAAATACCCGGCAGGCTGCCACGACCGCCGGTCGGCGCGACCTGCACACCAGGCACGCGGCTCAGCAGGTCGGTGACGCTGGTGGGTTGCAGGCGGTCGATGTCGTTACGGGTGAAGACGCTGTTGGCGGCGCTGGTGGCGCTGCGCGATTCGACTTCGCGGTTGGCGCTGATCAGCACGTCGGGGAGCTTCAGGGCGTTGTCGCGTTCGGCGGCCAGCAAGGGCAGGGGGAGGCAGAGCAGCGGTGCAAAGGTCAGGATTTTCATGGGCAGTACAATAGCATTCGCGGGCGAGCCCGCTCCCACAGGGTTTCTACAGTACTCGAATACTGTGCAATCCCTGTGGGAGCGGGCTTGCCCGCGAAAGGGCCTTACAGGCCGAGCTTGGCCATGCGGGCTTTCACCGAGGCCTCGATGCCAGCAGCATCCAGCCCGCACTCGGCCAGCATCTGCGCAGGCTTGGCATGCTCGACATAGATATCCGGCAAGCCCAGGTGCAGCAGTGGCTTGACCACCGCCTCACGCGCCAGGAACTCGCTGACCGCAGCGCCGGCGCCGCCCATGATGGCGTTTTCCTCGATGGTCACCAGCAGCTCATGGTTGCCGGCCATCTCCAGTACAAGCGCCTCGTCGAGCGGCTTGACGAAGCGCATGTCGACCACCGTGGCGTCGATCTGCTCGGCCACCTGCAGCGCTTCGGTCAGTTGCACGCCGAACACCAGCAGCGCGACTTTCGAACCCTGGCGGCGGATCACGCCCTTGCCGATTTCCAGCGGCTCCAGGCCGCCGTCGATCGGCGCGTTGGGGCCGGTGCCACGCGGGTAGCGCACGGCGGCCGGGCCTTTGTACAGGTGCCCGGTGCTGAGCATCTTGCGCAGCTCGTTCTCGTCGCTCGGGGTCATCACCAACATGCCCGGGATGCAGCGCAGGTACGAGAGGTCGAAGCTACCCGCGTGGGTCGGGCCGTCCTCGCCGACCAGGCCGGCGCGGTCGATGGCGAACAGTACGTCGAGGTCCTGTACCGCCACGTCGTGGATCAGTTGGTCATAGGCGCGCTGCAGGAAGGTCGAGTAGATCGCCACTACCGGCTTGGCGCCTTCGCAGGCCATGCCGGCTGCGAAGGTGACGGCGTGCTGCTCGGCGATCGCCACGTCGAAATAGCGCTCCGGGAAGCGCTCGCTGAAGGCGACCAGGTCCGAACCTTCCTTCATCGCCGGGGTGATGCCCACCAGGCGGTTGTCGGCGGCGGCCATGTCGCACAGCCATTGGCCGAACACTGCGGAATACTTCGGGCCGCTGGGCTTTTTCGGCGCGGCGGGCTTGTCGGCGGGCTCGAGCTTGGTGATGGCGTGGTAGCCGATCGGGTCGACTTCGGCGGGGGCGAAACCCTTGCCTTTCTTGGTGACCACGTGCAGGAACTGCGGGCCCTTGAGGTCGCGCATGTTGCGCAGGGTGGCGATCAGCGTCGGCAGGTCATGCCCATCGATCGGGCCGATGTAGTTCCAGCCCAGTTCCTCGAACAGCGTGCCGGGCACCAGCATGCCCTTGGCATATTCTTCGGTGCGGCGGGCGATCTCCCAGGCGCCGGGCAGGCGCGACAGCACTTTCTTGCTGCCTTCGCGCATGCTCGCGTAGGTGCGGCTGGAGAGGATCTTGGCCAGGTAGTTGGACAGCCCGCCGACGTTGCGCGAAATCGACATGTCGTTGTCGTTGAGGATCACCAGCATGTCGGCATCGACTTCCTGGGCGTGGTTCAACGCTTCGAAGGCCATGCCGGCGGTCAGCGCGCCGTCGCCGATCACCGCGATCGACTTGCGCGGGTTGTTCTGCAGACGGGCGGCAATGGCCATGCCCAGGGCGGCGCTGATCGAGGTGCTGGAGTGGCCGACGCCGAAGGTGTCGTATTCGCTTTCGCTACGGCGCGGGAAGGCGGCGATGCCGTCTTTCTGGCGCAGGCTGAGCATGCGGTTGCGCCGGCCGGTGAGGATCTTGTGCGGGTAGGCCTGGTGGCCTACGTCCCACACCAGGCGATCGTCCGGGGTGTCGAAGACGTAGTGCAGGGCAATCGTCAGCTCGATGACGCCCAGGCCTGCGCCGAAGTGCCCGCCGGTCTGGCCCACGGTATAGAGCAGCTCCTGGCGCAGTTCGTCGGCCAGGCTCTCCAGGTCGGCTTCGGCCAGCCGGCGCAGGCCGGCTGGCGTGTCGGCGCGGTCCAGCAGAGGCGTGACCGGGCGTTCGCGGGGGATCTCTTGAAACGTCGTGGGCATCAGGCGAGTCGTTATAGGTTTGAAGACGCGGCAGTTTACCCCATTGTGGGAAAAGCTGCCCATTCACGCGCGGGTGGCGGCTGCTGTTGTAGGAGCGGGCTCGCCCGCGAAAAGCCCAGCTGCAGCCCCTTAATGGCGGCGCTCGACGATATAGCGCGCCAACGCCCGCAGCGGCTCGGCGCTTTCACCGAACCCTTCAAGTGCGACCAGCGCCTGGTCGCGCAGTTCGATCGCATAGCCCTTGGCGGCCTCCAGGCCGAGCAGCGCCGGGTAGGTCGGTTTGTCGCGGGCGATGTCGGCGCCCTGGCGCTTGCCCAGGGTGGCGGTATCGCTTTCGACGTCGAGGATGTCGTCCTGCACCTGGAAGGCCAGACCGATGGCCTGTGCATAAGTCTGCAAGGCATCCAACTGGGTGGGCTCGGCACGGCCGCTGGCCAGGGCGCCGAGGCGCACGCTGGCCTCGATCAACGCGCCGGTCTTGTGTCGGTGCATGTATTCCAGTGCGTTCTGGTCGAGCTTCAGGCCGACCGAACCGAGGTCGATGGCCTGGCCGCCGACCATGCCGGCGGGGCCAGCGGCCTTGGCCAGGGCCTGGACCATGGCCAGGCGAATGGCATCGGTCTGCGGGCTCAGGCGGGTATCGAGCAGGGCGCTGAAGGCCAGGCTCTGCAGGCCGTCGCCAGCGAGAATGGCGCAGGCTTCGTCGAACGCCTTGTGGGTGGTCGGCTGGCCGCGGCGCAGGTCGTCGTCGTCCATGGCCGGCAGGTCGTCATGCACCAGCGAGTAGGCATGGATCAACTCCACTGCGCAGGCCGCGCCGTTGGCCTGCTCGGGCGCAACGCCGAAGGCTTCGCAGGCGGCGTAGGCGAGCAGCGGGCGCACGCGCTTGCCGCCGTTCATCACGCTGTAGCGCATCGCCGCGTAGAGCCGTTCGAGCTCCTTGGACGGCGCCACGAACAGCGGTTCGAGGGCCGCGTCGACGCGTGCCTGGCACTGGGCCTGATAGGTGCTGATCATGCGTCCGGTTCCGCATCGAAGGGTTGGGCGGCCAGTTCGCCGTCTCGCTCCAGGAGGATCTGCACTTTCTGTTCGGCCTGGGCCAGTGCGCCCTGGCAGTCGCGGGTCAGGGCAATGCCCTGCTCGAACGCTGCCAGCGACTCTTCCAGCGACAGTTCGCCGGTCTCCAGGCGCTCGACCAGGGCTTGCAGGTCGGCGAGGGATTGTTCGAAATCGATGGAGGTTTTCTTGCGGGCCATGGCGACTGTCTCGGTGGCGTTTTTAACGGCGCGACACTAGCAGAGCGGGGCGGGGGGAGCAAATTGCGGTGCCTCCCGGAAAGGCATTCCTTGGTAGTATTTTGTTGCATTTGTGCGAGAGTTTTCTTATTGCAATTTGAGACGTGGTCGGATTGTGACCCCACTGGGGCTCTGCCATAATCCCGCCCGCTCTGGCCTGGGCATCTTGATGGCCTCCGGCAATCCCCCCTTCTCGACGTCACGTAACGGACTACGTTGTGAGCTTCCTTTCGATCGAATTCGGCCTCTGTTTCACGCTCTTCTTCATTGTCTACTGGAGCCTTTGCTGGAGCCTGCGCCTGCAGAACCTGTTGCTGCTTGCGGCCAGCTACGGGCTGGTGGCGAGTTTCAGCCTGCAATCGTTGTACATCCTGCTTGGCTACAGTGTGCTGGTGTACCTGCTGGGGTTGCTGGCTGCGCGCCAGCCCGGGCGCTGGTTCAATGGCGTGCTGCTGCTGGCGCTGGTGTTGGGGTGTTTCTACCTGTTCAAGTACCAGGAGTTCTTCGCCGCCAGTGTGCAGGGCGCATTCGCGGCTGCCGGGCTCGAGGTGTCGCTGCCGGTGCTCGAGCTACTGGTGCCGATCGGCCTGTCGTTCTATGCCTTCCATTCGGTCAGCTACCTGGTGTCGATCAACCGCGGTGAGATGGCCTCGGCGCCGCCGCTGGACCTGGCCCTGTACCTGGCCTTCTTCCCCAGCCTGATCGCAGGTCCGGTCAATCGTGCGGCGCACCTGCTGCCACAGATCCGCCCGGAGGCCATGCGCGAAGTACTGGAGCCGCAACGGGCGCTTGGCCTGATTGCACTGGCGGTGGTCAAGCTGTTCCTGCTCAGCGGCTGGCTGGGCAGCCAGTGGGTCGATCCGGTGTTCGAAACCCCGGGCAGCTTCACCCCCGAGCAGGTGCTGCTCAGCGTCTATGGCTACAGCTTCCTGATCTATTTCAACTTCAGCGGCTACACCAACCTGGTCACCGGCATCGCCCTGCTGCTGGGTTTTCGCCTGCCGGACAACTTCAACGCGCCTTATGCCGCGCGCAATCTCAAGGAGTTCTGGGGGCGCTGGCACATCAGCCTGTCGCGCTTCATTCGTGACTACATCTACATCCCCCTGGGCGGCAATCGCAAAGGGGTGTGGCGCGGCAACCTGAACATGCTGCTGGCCATGCTGATCTCCGGGCTGTGGCACGGCGCGAGCCTGAATTTCATTCTCTGGGGCGCGCTGCATGGAGTGGGGCTGGCGCTGTACAAGCTGTTCGAGCAGTTGTGGCCGGGCTTTGCGCGCCTGCCGGGCAGCGGGCTGCTGGCCCGCTTGCTGACGTTCCACTACGTGGCCTTCGCCTGGATCTTCTTCCGCAGCCCAACCCTGGATGGCGCCTGGGAGATGCTGGGCGATATCGCCCAGGTCAGCCTGGCCGGGCTCGACTCGGCCACCGGTGTAGCGCTGCTGGCCTGTGTGCTGTACGTCGCCACGTATCCACAGTGGCTGGCGACCCTGCGCCAGGGCTTTTCTGCCAGCCAGCGCCTGCCCTGGCAACTGTACCCACTGCCACTGGCGGTCTTCGTGTCGCTGGTGATCTTCGCGTCGCAATCGGGTGTGCCGGGGTTCATCTATGCAAGCTTCTGATATCCGCCAGCTGTTCCAGGTGCAGATGGGCGCGGCGCGCACGCTGTATGCCCTGGTGGTCGCCACAGGGCTGCTGTTCTGGCTGAACCAGGACTCGATCAGCCTGTATTGCCAGCAGAAGTATCACGACAGTTGCGAACTGCCGGTGCTGGGGCAATTGCCAGCCTGGCGCCTGGGTGCGGGCCTGACCGCTGCGCTGGAGCAGGGCCGTGACAGCTTCCTCGACAGCCTGAGCGGGCAAGCCACGGTGGCGCAGGCGCCGCCTGTGGTCGAACTGCCGGCGCCGATGCCGGTGGTGAGTGTCGATCTGCAGGCCCCTGTTGCCAAGCCTGTGCATGTCGCCGCAACTGCCGCGCACCCTGTCGCGCCGGTGCAGGTGCCAGCGGCGGCTCCCGTGGTCGTGAAGCCGCCGGTGGCGCAGATGGTCGCACCGGGCACCCTGGCGTCCCTGGCGGCGGGCGATGAAGTGTTCCTGGTGGGCGATTCGCTGATGCAGGGCGTCGCCCCGCACCTGGCCAACAGCCTGCGCAAGCGCTACCAGATCCATACCATCAACCTCAGTCGGCAGAGCACCGGGCTTGCCTACCCGGGCTTCTTCAACTGGCCGAAGACCGTGGCCGACACCCTCGCCAGCGCGCCGAAGATCCGCCTGATGGTGGTCTTCCTCGGCCCTAACGACCCGTGGGACATGCCCCAGGGCAAGGGCAAGCCGTTCTTGCGCTTCAAGTCGCCGGAGTGGGAAGTGGCCTACCGTGAGCGCAT
This sequence comes from Pseudomonas sp. RW3S2, assembly GCF_014268955.1. Taxonomy (NCBI): domain Bacteria; kingdom Pseudomonadati; phylum Pseudomonadota; class Gammaproteobacteria; order Pseudomonadales; family Pseudomonadaceae; genus Pseudomonas; species Pseudomonas sp. RW3S2. The sequence continues at coordinate 93,574 of NZ_JABWRM010000006.1, forward strand.
CGACGCGATCCTCGAGCAGGCCCGCGAGCACAATGTCCAGGTGATCTGGGTCGGCCCGCCGAACATGGAGAAGTCACGGCTGTCGACGGCCATGAACTACCTCAGCGGCCTTTATCAGGAGCGCACCGCGCAATTCGGCCAGCACTACGTCTCGGCCAACCCGATTCTCGGCTATCCCGACGAGCAGTTCTCGTATACGGTGCAGACGCCGGAGGGCAAGCGGGTCAAGGTCCGGGTCGACGACGGCATTCATTTCACCATCACGGGCCAGAAGATGATCGCCGCGCAGGTACTGTCACTGATCAGCTTCCCGGTCCTGACTGCAACAGGACATTGAGATGCGCCTATGGCATCACCTGCTGGGCGTGGCGCTGCTGATCAGCGCCTTGCCCGCGTGCAGCACCGGCGCCAGCGCGCCACCCCAGCCTGCGGCCAAGCCCGCCGTTGTCGCCAAGGGGCGCGACGACGGCAACCTCGCGCTCCTCGCCGGCAAGTTCCGCAACGCCGGCCGTGCGCCCATTTCCATCGTTCAGCTGGGTGATTCGCACACCGCTGCCGACCTGTTCAGCGGTGAGCTGCGCAAGCTGCTGCAGGCCCGCTATGGCGACGGTGGCATTGGCCTGGTGCCGGCTTCGCCGGTGCCGGGAATTCGCAACGACCGGGTCATCGTCACCAGCGAACGGCGCCAGTGGGAGCTGGTTTCTGCGCGCAACCAGCAGAGCAGCCAGTTTCCGTTGGGTGGCTACCTGTCGCTGCCGGTGGTCGATCGCCCTGGCGTGAAGATCCAGGCCCGCGACCCCGACGAACAACGCTACCGGATCTCGGCGCTGTACCAGGCAACGCGCAACAGCACGCTGGTGGCCAATGGCAGCCAGCGCCGCATGTTGCCGGCTACCAATGGTGAGTGGCGCTTCAGCCCGGCCTTCATCAATCTTGGGCTGCCGTTGCAACTGAGCGTGGAAGGCGCCCAGGGCGTGGCGCTGGGCGGCTGGTATATCCAGGGGCAGAAGAACGCCGGGGTCACCTATTCATCGTTGGGTATCAACGGTGCACGGCTGGAGGTGGTGGACAAGTGGCAAGCGGGTTGGCAGGGCACGCTCAAGGCGTTGCGGCCTGACCTGGTGATCCTCGCCTACGGCACCAACGAAGCCTTCGATGACAAGCTCGACCTGGCGCTGTACCAGTCGCAGCTGGACGCCACCCTGGCCCGCTTGCGCCAGGAAATGCCCAAGGCGGCCATCCTGCTGGTCGGGCCGCCCGATTCGATCAAGCAGCGCAAGGCCGCCAGTTGCGCGGCGCGCCAGCCGCAGCCGCTGGCGAGCGTGATCCGCATCCAGCGCCAGGCGGCGCAGAAGTACAAGGCGCTGTTCTGGGATTGGCAGGCAGAGATGGGCGGGCCGTGCTCGATCGCCGCCTGGCAGGCCAGCGGCCTGGGGCGGCCTGACCTGGTGCACCTGACCGCCGATGGCTATCGCAAGAGTGCGGCAATGTTATACGCCTACCTCAAGGGGCAGTTGGGGCTGCGCTGAGCGCCGCCCTTAAAGATACAGCGCGGCTCCTGCAAGGGGCCGCGCTGCAGGTCAGGCGGGCTGCGCCTCAAGTTCGAGCATCGCTTGGCGATAGCGTGCCAGCTCCTCGATGGTCACCACCGGCAGGTTGTACTGGCGCGCATACACCGCCACCTGTTCGCCCCGGGCCATGCTGCCGTCGGGGTTCATCAGCTCGCACAGCACCGCCGCTGGCCGCAACCCGGCCAGGCGCGCCAGGTCCACCGAGCCTTCAGTATGGCCGCGGCGGGTCAGCACGCCACCATCACGCGCACGCAACGGGAACACATGGCCAGGGCTGACGATATGACGCTGCTCGGCGGTCGAGCGCAGTGCGGCTTCGATGGTGGTGATCCGGTCCTGGGCCGACACGCCGGTGCTCACGCCCTCGGCCGCCTCGATGGTGACGGTGAAGCCGGTGCCGTGGCGGGCCTGGTTGTTCTGCACCATGGGTGCGAGCTGCAGGGCATCGACCGTGGCTTCATCCAGGCACAGGCAGACGATGCCGCTGCAATCGCGAATCATCATGGCCATGGTCTGCAGCGACAGGTTTTCGGCAGCGGCGACGATATCGGCTTCGTCCTCGCGATCGTCGTCGTCGAGCAGCAGTACGGGGCGCCCGGCCTGGAAGGCGGCGATGGCGGCGGTGACGTTGGGGAATTTCGAGTGGTGCAAGGTGGACATGAAACGCTCCTCGTGAATGATCGATGAACGTCTCGGGGCGAACAAAATGCGCGCGCAAGGGCGCCCGATGGCCCCGCGCTTGCGCCTTCTTTCATCCGGACTATGACCGTCGGCTCTGGAGTCTCACCAGATCTGCTGACCCCCGGCATGGCCGGGGCGCTCGCGGGCTCATCTTTCGATTTACCGCCGGTGGGGACTTTCACCCCGCCCTGAAGACCGGCGGAGCATACCGCAAACCGACCGTTTGTTGGCAAGCCCTGCTTAAGTCGATGCCCGCCTTGCCCTTAATCCTTGTAGGAGCAACTGTCTTGCTCAAAAAATCTGAGGCCTGCCCAATCCCCTGTGGGAGCGGGCTTGTCCCGCGATCGGGCGCGAAGCGGCCGCAATCCAAGCGACCATCTTTTCCTGAAAAACCTCGGGGCCTGGTTTTACGGCCGCTGCGCGCCCGATCGCGGGACAAGCCCGCTCCCACAGGGATTAGGCCGGTCTTTGGGTTTTGAGCAAGACAGTTCAGTGCAGCCTGCCGCGCTCGACATCCGTCATCAGTGCTTTGGCAAAGGCGCTCAGGTAGTCGGCGGCGGTCAGCAGCCGGGCGTCCTGCTCCATCAACCCTTCGTGCAGCAGGTGGCGGATGCAGGCGATCAGGTTCATCACTTCGTCGTAGGCGTGTTCGGCGGGGATGCCGGGCAGGATGCGGAACATGTCCACAGGCGGGTTGCCGGACTCGTGGAAAGTTTCCAGGCCAGCAGTCAGGAGAGGTGGGTCGGGGAGACCGCGATCAAGGCCGCGCGTCGCTGGGGTTATCGGGTCAAGGGCATCGCCCGTGACAAGGCGCGTATCGTCACCGCCACCGACAACTTCCATGGTCGCACCACTACCATCGTCGGGTTCTCCACCGAGCCGCAGTACAAGGATGGCTTCGGCCCGTTCAGCGACGGTTTTGACACTGCGACCTTCGGCGATATCGACAGCTTCCGTGCCGCCATCGGCCCGAATACCTGCGCCGTGCTGATCGAGCCGATCCAGGGCGAGGCCGGCATTCGCGTGCCGCCACAGGGCTTCCTGCGTCAGTTGCGCGAGCTGTGCGACGCCACCCACACCCTGCTGATTCTTGACGAGATCCAGTCCGGCCTTGGGCGGACCGGCAAGACCTTCGCTTTCGAGCACGAGGGCATTCGCCCGGATGGCCTGATCGTCGGCAAGGCGCTGGGCGGCGGGATCCTGCCGGTCTCGGCGTTCATCGCCGACCATGCGCTGATGGACCTGTTCGATGCCGGCAGCCATGGTTCGACCTTTGGCGGCAACCCGCTGGCGGCAGCGGTGGGCCTGGAGGCGCTGCGCGTGCTGCAAGACGAGCAACTGGCGCAGAACAGTGCCGAGCTCGGCGCCTACCTGCAACAGCGCCTGCGTGAGATGGCGGTGCCGTTCGTGCGTGATATTCGTGGCCGTGGGCTGTGGGTCGGGATCGAGCTGGACCGCCCGGCGCGGCCATACTGCGAGGCGCTGATGGCGCTGGGCGTGCTGGCCAAGGAAACCCACGAGACCGTGCTGCGCATCGCACCGCCGCTGTGCATCAGCCGCGATGAGCTGGACTGGGGGCTGGAGCGGATTGCCCAGGTGCTGGTTGATTGCTAGCCGAGTGGCTTGGACCGCGGTGTTCTTCTCGCGGGCAAGCCCGCCCCCACGATCTTGCTATTGATCCTGATTCGGCTGTTTCCCTGTGCGCGGCCCTGTTCCCGATCACTTAATCGGCTGCGCTACCGCCAGTCAGTTTGAGCGTGCTCAAGGCCGCAACGCCGCTGTGGGCTGAAGTTGGAGTTCGATATGTCGAGAATACGCAAGTCAATCTGCGTTTCATTGACCGTGTCCCGGCAGGCGACAGCGTGACCTTGAGCGCTATCCTTTTAAGGGTTGGGGCTGCGCTTGCACGATCTCGATCAAGGCCCTGCGGTCCTGGATATGCGACTGTATGACGCCTCGAGCTTCACTGTCGCAGAATCAGGCGTGCGGCTAACTCGGGCAGTGCGGGTTGTCATGGTAAGTGATCAATCTCCTGCATTTGGACGCTATCAGCCCCATGTGCAGCCGATCATCGATTATCTCTGAAGGTTCTCGCTCAGCGCTATTGCGTTATTGCGGCGTACCGCAAAGACCATTGCCTGCGCTGTTCTAGGTGTCATGTGTCGGCCGTCAGGTACGAAGCCCGCTTACTGGGCGTTGTCAGGAAAACTGACGAGTTTCTATGCAGTAGGCCATCAGCTCTTGATCACTGTCGATCTCCAGCTTGCGCATGGCCGACACTTTTTGTGCACTCACCGTCTTGTTGCTGCGGCACAGTTGCCGCGCAATGTCACTCACCGACAAGCCAGTCACGAACAGGCGCAGCACCTCCATTTCACGAGGCGAGAGACTTTGAAAGCGATCCTCTACCTGGCCGGGGCGGACCAGCACCGAGCGCGCCTCGGGTTTAGGGCTGGTGTAGCGACGCTGCGAACTCAGAGCGGTCAACGCCTTCTCGATCTCTTGATGCAGGTGGTTTTTCTGGATCACGCCGACAACCCCCAGTTCCTGCAGGCGTGACAGGATCAGGCTGTTGGAAATCATCGTCAGCACCAGGACCTGCGTCTGTGGGAAATTGCGCAGCACGTACTCGATCAACTTCAGGCCATCGCCATAGGTGGCATCGCCGGGCATGTTGAAGTCGGTGATAAGCAGCTGCGGGTTGTGCTTGCGCAGCTGCTCGATCAACTCACTGGAGCTGACCGCCTCGCCTACTACGGTGTAGCGCCCATCGCGCTGGATGATTTCGCGCACGCCGAGTAGCACTATGGGATGGTCATCGGCGATGACGATCTTCAATTGAGACATTGGTGGAATCTCTTGCAGTAGATGGTAGGCATCATTGAGTTTGCTCGGCCAAAGATTGCGCCAATGCCGCGAGGCGGGCGCAGAGGGCTCTGATCTGTACGATCAGCGGCGCGTCGAGCGGACCCGCATGCAACGCTTCTTCCAGTTGCTGGCAGAGGTGGTGGAGTGCCTGTGCGTGCACACTGGCCAGAGCTCCACTCATGCTGTGCAGGCGTTGACGCACGACAAGTGCATCTGACGCCTGAAGCCCTTGCTCGATCTGAGAAATGTCCGCCACCAGCGTCTGAGCCATCAGCTCACGCATGGCAGGCGACAGCTCGATCCAGCCTTCCTGATCGTCCTTTGCCGACGGCGCCAAAGGCTGCAACTGCTGGCTATTGGCTTTACGGCAGTGCGACATCAGGGCTTGGCGGAGCATGCCCAGGCTCAGCGGTTTGACCACCCAGGCGCTCATGCCCATGGCCAGGCAATGCTCGCCTTCTTCACGTAGGGCGTTGGCGGTAACGCCGATGATCGGTACATCCACGCCCTGCACGCGCAGGGCTTGCGCCAGCTCATAACCGTTGAGACGTGGCATGTTGATGTCGGTGATGACCAGGTCGAATGTCTGGGTATGCCACAGTTTCAGTGCGTGTTGACCGTCGTTGGCAACCGTCGGGTGGGCACCCAGCGCTTCGAGCTGCTCGCGCAGCACCGCTTGGCTGACCGGATTGTCCTCTGCAACCAGTACGCGCACGTTCAGGCAGGGCTCATCCAGGCATGTAGGCAGCAGTGAGGTCGGCGGTGGCGGTGGCGCAGTGTGAACGATAGGCAGGGTGATCAGCAGAGAGAAGCTGCTGCCCAGCCCGGGCTCGCTCACAACCCGCATGCTCCCGCCCATGAGTTCGCTCAACTTTTTGCAGATCGACAGACCCAACCCTGCACCATTGCCATCCTGGCCGGGCGCGACCTGATAGAACGGTTTGAAAAGTTGCTCAATCGCTTGCTCCCTGATGCCGACGCCGGTATCGGTGACCTGCCATTGCAGCGAGACGCAGTCGGCGTTGCGCGATTGCACAGTCAGACGCAGGCGAACACGGCCCGAGTCGGTAAACTTGATGGCGTTGCCCAACAGGTTGTGCAGTATCTGCCGCAGCCGCCCGGCATCACCCAGGATCTGCTTGGGGATCTGCGGATCTATCTCCGCTTCGATATCCAGGCCTTTGTTGCGTGCGGTTGCGCTGAAGGCAACCACTGCATCCTCCACCAGTTGAGCGGGGTCAAACGGCGCCTCCTCAACCGGCATCTGGCCCGATTCGATCTTGGATACGTCCAGTACGTTGCTGATCAGTTGGAACAGCACCGTTGACGAGCCCTGGATGACTTCCAGGTAGTGGCGTTGACGCTCGGTCATATCAGTCAGCGAGAGCAGTTCCAGATTGCCCAGCACGCCATAAAGCGGCGTGCGGATTTCGTGACTCATGGTCGCCAGGAACACGGTCTTGGCTTCGTTGGCGGCAGTGGCGCGGCGGTGTGCCTGGTTCAGCATCAAGGTCTCGTCTACATGCCGTGTGATGTCATTGCAGCCACACAGGAACACGTCCTGGCCCTCGTAGCGGGCGGCCACGACCACGACCTGAACATAGCGACCGTCGACCAGCAGGCAGGTCTCCCCGGGCGCCTGATCGCCATCATGGCTTTCCAGCAATTGGAGGACGGCTGGGGTGGCAGCCAACTGCGCAGCGCGCTGGTTTTCCAGCAGCAGCTTGCGGTCACTGCGACGCAGAACACACAAACCAACGGGTGCGTTGTGCAGCATCAGGCGGTTGAATGACTCGTTCTCGAACAGGCGTTCTTGCGCCTTTTGAGCTGGTATGACGATACGGGTCTGGTACCAGCGGTTGATCCACAGGCCGACCAGAATCGCCGCAATAAACGTCAGCATCAGCCCCGTCAACGGCCATTTGGCATAGCGCAGAAAGTCCTGATAGCTGATTGCATAAAGGCCGGTCCAGCGCTCCCCGGAGTTCGATATCAACTTGAAACGCAGCCCCTGCTGATTGAAGCTCAGCCCCAAAGGAGCAGTGGTGCCTGGCTCCAGAGCGCCGAGCACTACGTCGTCCTCAGGCGAGATCAGGGTGAACTGGTTGTACACCGGCAATTGCAGCACCCGCTCGAACTCATCGACCTGGGCGGTATCGACGGCGGCGGCTAGGACCAGCAGGCCATTCGCTTTGCCGGCAGGAAGCAGGGCACTGGCAGCGTCCAGGCCGATCATCGCGACAATGCTGCGGTGCTTCTGGTACAGCTGCGAGGGCGCGCGCATCCAGCGCACACGATGATCGTTCAGCAGGGTCTGTGAGGGCAGGATCTGCTGCAGACGGTTGATGACAGAGCTGTATTGCTCTTGCAGCAGCGGCAGATGCTGGCGAGGTGCATCTGCGGCGGGAATTGCCAGGCTGGCTTCGCCGGCCGGGCTGAGAATGAACAGTTGTGGTGAAGAATAGAATGAACTGGCCCAGAACCCGCCAAAGTAGTCGGTCATCTGCACGCCCAAGGCCAGCGCTCGGCCTTCGTCTTCTTTGCTATAGCCTGGGCCATGGGCCAGGGAGAACGGCAACGAAAGGTCGAAACCTTTGGCCTTGAGCAACACCTGATCACCAATAGGCTGAGTCTGGATCACTGAAACGGACTGTACCGAGTGCAGGGGCGGCGAGCTGCTGTAACGGTAGCCGGTAGCTACATTTCGCATAAACGACTCGTGCTCGTGGATGATTTCCACGACCCGAGCGAAATGAAATTCGACGCGCTGTTGTTCGGCCTCCAGCAGCCGCGACACCGCCCAGTAGCAGGTGCTGGACAGAAGTATCAGCAAGCCTGTCATCAGCAACAGAGCTTTGTTCAGGCGTTGGGAACTCAGCGCCAGGGCGTCCAGGTGTAGGCTCGCGTGTTTCATGGGGGTAGGGCTCGGCTAAAGGAAGAAAATAGACCGACGCTAAAGGTGCGCAAATAGCGTCTATCGTCCTTGAACAGTCAGCACTTCCCTGAGCTGAATCGTTTGACCATGAGGTTTCAAATTAGTGCTGGCCGTGGGCCATCTTCCCTTAATAAATTGGCCAAGTCATCTCGCGCGACTGCTGGAGAGATGATAAAACCCTGCACGTGGTCACACTTGATTCGGCGAAGCACTGCCAATTCGGCTTGGGTTTCTGCACCCTCGGCGACCGTGATGAGGCCAAGCTTGCGTCCCAGTTCGGTGATGCTGAGCAAGGCTGACGCCAAGCCGTCGTTTTCGCCGCAGCCTGATACCAGCGAGCGGTCGATCTTGAGCTCCGTGAACGGTGTCGACACCAGATTGAAGTACGAGCTGTACCCCCTGCCGAAGTCGTCCTGAGCGAGGCCGAACCCCATCAGCCGCAAGCGACATGCACCGGCGTAGTAGCTGCTGGACAGTTGGGTGGTAGAGGTCTCGGTGAGCTCGAAGGTGATCTGGCGGGGGTCGGCCTGGTTGATCCGTACCTGGGCCAGCAAGCGGTCGACCAGGTCGGCATGATCGAGCAGGTGGGTCGGCAGATTGATCGATACAGGCAGCGGATGGCCCATGCGCTCCCACTGTGCCTGGGCGCCAAGGGTTTGACCCAGCATGCAGGTGAGCAGCTCGATTTCCAGTTCGGCGTTTTCGATCTCATCGAGAAAAGCGCCGGGCATAAGCAAACCTTCGGCAGGATGTACCCAGCGCGCGAGCGCCTCGGCACCTACGATGCTTCCGTCATGCAGCGACATCTTCGGCTGGAACCACGCTTGGATTTCACCGTTCTCGAGTGCCTTGGCCAAGGTGCTGCGCGAACGGCAGCCTCGCGGTCTGCTGCTGAATGCTCGGGCCTGCTCGGTGAGGTCATCGAGTCGTTCGCGCAAACCGACAACTTCAGCCTCTCGGACCGGTTTGGAGATCAGGCCGGCGACGCGCAGCCCAAGATTCTTGGCGACCTGGCCGGAGCCAACCAGCATGCGTCGCGATGCTGCGGTCATCAATGCCAGGGCAGGGGGACGATGCAGTTGCGCCAGTTGCTGTATCAGTTGCACACCGTCCATATGCGGCATCATCAGGTCAGTCAGCAGCAAGTCATATCGGCTACTTGCCAGGCGCTGCAGTGCAGTGGCGCCATCCCAGGCCAGTTCCACCTCAAAGCCGCCTGCCGCCTGGAAGACAGTCGTCAGGTACTGGTGTTGAAACGGATGGTCCTCGACTATTAGCACGCGATACACGTTCACGACACGCTTCTCTGGTAAGGCTGCAAGCACTGGTACAAGGCGTGCAGCGTGAAGGGTTTGACAAGCAGGTGTGCCATGCCTGCCCCCAGGCAACGCTCTGCCTCATCCAGCATGGCGTTGGCAGTAGCACCGATGATCGGTACGCTGCAGCCCCTTGCGCGCAGCTCTCCGGTGAGTTGATAGCCGTTCATGCGCGGCATGTTGACATCGGTCAGGACGATGTCGAAGTCGGCGTCTTGCCACAGCGCCAGGGCCTCGACACCGTCGCGCGCCAGCACCACGGTGCAGCCTAGTTCCTCGAGTTGGTCGCGCAGAATGAGCTGATTGATCATGTTGTCTTCTGCCACCAGCAGGTGCAGATTCAGCCGGCCTTTCTGAACCGTGACAGGCTTCATCGGCTCGTCTTGCAGTTCTATGCCCAACGCTTGGCCGACGGCACGATTGAGTGCCTGAAGGTTGTTCAGCCCCACGCGCCAGGTGCGCTCGTCGACCTGGACAATGCCGTGTGCATCCTGCGCCACCACGACCCGATTACCATTCCAGTCATCTTTGAGGGTGGTACTGGCCTGACCTGGACACAGCTCGACCAGCGTCGCGCCAGTATCCAGTTGGCTCGTATCCTGGCCTGTCAGCTGTGCCCGTGCCCCCCAGCGGCGCAGCCAGCCCGCAGTGTGCTCAGCCAGTTCCTGCACCTGCGAGTGGACATAGATGCGCTCACTGACCAGTGGCTGAGCCCAGGCGTACTGCGTGTGCGCTGAGACCTGCTCGAGCGGCAGGGTGAACGTGAAGCTGCTGCCCAGGCCCGGTTCGCTGAACACCCTGAGCGAGCCATTCATCAAGTGCACCAGGCGCTTGCAGATGGACAGGCCCAGGCCGGTGCCAGCGACCACATTGGCGGTCGGGCTGCTTTGAAAGAACGGCTCGAACAGCTGTTGTTGATCCTGCGTAGGAATGCCCTTGCCGGTATCGACGACCTGCCACTGCAACATGGCCCGTTCGCCCTCGCGGGACATCAGCAGCAGGCGCACCACAATGCGTCCGGTCTCGGTGAATTTGACTGCGTTGCTCAGCAGGTTGCCGAGAATCTGACGAATCCGGGTGACGTCCCCCAGCACGTGCTCGGGCAGTCGCGGATCAATACAGGCGAACAGCTGCAGGCCTTTGCTCTGGGCCGCTCCGGTATAGTTCTGGATTACGTCCTGAGTCAGCTCCAGCGGCGCAAAAGTCGTGAGCTCCAGTGCCAACTGGCCGGCTTCGATCTTCGACACATCCAACACATCGCAGATCAATTGCAGCAAGGATGCCGAGGAGCCTTCGATCGCGGTGAGGTAGCCGCGCTGCTGTGTGTCCAGCTGAGTCCGGGAAAGCAGTTCGAGCGTTGCCAGCACGCCATACAACGGGGTGCGGATTTCGTGGCTCATCGTTGCCAGGAACAGCGTCTTGGCTTCATTGGCTGCGTCGGCCAGGGTGCGAGCCTGCTGCAAGGCCATTTCGGTGGTTTTGCGTTCGGTGATGTCACTGAATGCACAGATCAGTACATCTTCGCGCTGATAGCGCGTTGGAGCATAGCTCAGGAACAGATGTCGACCGTCCGCCATCTGTAGTTCGTCGGTGCTGCTTCGCTCTGTTTCGGAGCCAAAAGCGCGGTCAATCCATTGATGGCATAGCCGCGTTCGCTCATCGCCCATCCCCAGCCACTGTGTCGATAGTTGATTTTCCAGCACCACCGCGCCATCGCTGCGGCGCAGCACGCACAAGGCCACAGGGGCGACGTGAATCACTGCGCTGCAGAACGCCTCGCTTTCTATCAGGGCGTCAATACGCGCGGCGGCCGGCACGATCAACCGCTGGTTGATCCGCTTGACGCACCAGAGCATGAACACCGTGGCCAGAAGGCAAATAAGAAGCGCCGCCGCAAGCGGTATTGCCAAGCTGGGAAGCAAGGATTTCAGTTGTATGCTGTAGATGATTTGCCAGTTGGAATAGTCCAGATGTTTGCGGATAGTCAGCCTTTCCGGCAACCAGAACCCGCCCTCCCAGCCGAAGCTGGTGGACGTCGGGACGTTATCAGCCCGTCGCGTGCTTGCAGGCGGGAGCGGGGCGTTGCTCAGAATCAGTTGACCATTGGCATCCAGCAACTTGAAGTCACCAGCCTGCTCGTGCTGCAGGGCTTTGATCAGGTTTGGGCCATCGACCTCGAGCCCCAGCCAGCCTGAGGTGGCCTTGCGTTCGTCCATTCTGATGAAGATATACAGCGGTGAATCCAGTCGGCCGGGATCGGTCAGCCAGAGTTCATCTTGAGACGCCTGGATATCGTTGGCCGATCGCACGCGCTCAAGCACCCGCGAGGGCATGCTCTCAGCATGGGTGGCGGCGGTGAACAGGCGTTGCACCTCTGCGCCTGGCGTTTGCGGCACATAGATCAGGTTGACCTCGTTGGTCCGCAAGTAATCGAGCATGCGCCGGGTCAGCCATAGGCTCCAGATTTCATGGTCCTGGCCGAGGATGATATGAATCTCCTCTTCCGGCACATTGTTGGTTTCGGCGGCGGCAAGCGTGGGTTGCCTGACCGTAGACAACCCCAACCCTTTGAGCAGCGTCTGGCGGCTGACGAAGAAACCCTGAGCATCAAAGATCGCTTCGTTCATGTAGCTGCGGCGGGACGATATCTCCTGATTCAGCGTTACACGAAGGTAGCTGTAAGCACCGATGAACACTCCCGCTACAAGGCTGAAGGCGAACAGGCACAGGAGCTTGCGCGCCGCCTGCGGCGTCGAGAGCGAGGAGTGGAGCGTCGGGATCAGGTGGTCAGGTCTCATCGGCGCCAGCCTAGTGCGCGGCTGCCGTGTCCTGAATAGGACGGATCTCAATCTCTAGTCGGCAAGCCTTGGTCAGCGGCTGCTGAGCATGGGGGGATGCTTAGGCATGCTTCAAAGCACTTTCTGGGTAATCACATAGCGGCCTTGTTTGACCGCGCTGCCCGTGGCGTTGATCAGTACATACTCCTGATCCATCTTGGTTGAGGGCTGCGGCAATGGCTGGATGCTGATGTGCTGGGGCGGTGTGCTCGCAGCGGCTTGAACCGTCAAGGTCGAAAACGTCGCATCCTGCGCACATGATTCCCACACCCTGCCTTGGCTGTACGTGGTGACATTGCAGAGTCCAGTCACGACCGCTCCAGTGAAGCGCACAGTGCCATGCAGCGGCGTCCTATCTTCGGCCTGGCTCAATAGGGGCAAAGAGCAGAGCACCGCAGCAACGAAAAATCCTTTCATGTTTGCATTCCAATTTTGAGTGACTAATCGGCTTATCGGCTGGCGGCCAAATAGGGTGAGAGCTGAATCCTTTCACCCGACGAATGGTCCGGCATGCACGATTCCCTGCCGCGAGGATTTTTCCATCAAGTCAGTACAGACCCCCTTAGCGGGGCTGAAATAGCACTCTGATCAACTGCCCGGGCATGGTGCCGCGGCGAATGTGGCCGATGTAGCGGCGCCCGCCACCTGTTGCATGGCTAGGAAAGTTTTATCTGTGCCGAAGCGGGTCATACCGGCGTGGAGAAACGGCCGGCGCATGAAGGGCGACCCGCGATCTGGCAGATTGCGGCTCGTCGCAGGTACGCTGGCAATCATTTCGTGGTGTGGGGGGGCTGTGCACCAGGGGCAGATAACCAAAGCGTTGCATTGGTCATCCAATAAAATCAGCACCTGAACATCGGGCTTTTCTGCATGCCCATGCCGCCCATTTCCGGTTGGTCAGAAACTTCGCTTGGGGTTTCCTAATGCCTGAAGGCCAACTATTTTTCCGTGGAAACCTATTTGCTGAATGGCGCCTCTGTCTCTATTAGTTGGCCTGTGCTGGGCAGATTGGCTTTTGAGATTCGTCTTATGTTGATCACGGGTGAGCTAAGCGATAGTTCAATCCCCTGCTGACAGTATGCGTTGCCAGGGACCTATCACTTATAAAGCGAGGCCTGTCATGTCTGTTCGTTCAATCAAATACTCCGCATTGTCCTGCGCTGCCCTGGTAACTTCTTTCATGCTCACCGCTGCGCAAGCGGCCGATGGTCAAATCGAGTTCACAGGCGTGGTCAATGACAACGCGTGCACAATCAATACTCAAAGTGCTACTCAGTCTGTCGATATGGGTCAAGTGCGTATCGCAGACTTCCCTAATACCGTCGGTGCCCTGGCTGCCAATGGCGGTACACCTTTCAGCATTTCGCTGGAGAACTGCAGCGGGCCGACCCTGCGTAACGCAACCGTGAAGTTCAGCGGTCAGCAAGCCGCCAGCGATGCGACGGTATTGGGCATGGTCGGCAGCAATCAGGTTGCAGGCGTGGGTATTCAGATCGCCGATGCCCGCACCGGTGCCAAGCTGCCGCTCAACACTGAAAGCGCTGCCTACAGCCTGCGCCCAGCCAGCAACACCTTCGACTTCACTGCCTCTTACGTGCGCCTGGTAGCCGACACGGTAGACACCGACGGTGCCGTCACTGCGCGTGGTATTGGCACCGGTCGCGTCAATGCCATTGCCAGCTTCGACATCACTTATCGCTAATTACGCTGAATCACCAGGGTCCACGTGCAGCGTGGATCCTGGGCCAAGGGTGTGACATCAGATGAAATCGAAACTCGCAGGGTTGTTCGCCCTGGTACTTAGCCTTAGCAGCGTGCTGGCGCATGCGGGTGTCAATGTAGGCGCCACGCGGGTCGTCTATCAGGCCAAGCAAAAGGAAGCGAGCCTGTCAGTAACCAACTCCGCTGAAGACAATATTCCTTATCTGATCCAGTCCTGGGTCAGTGAGTACGGTGGCAGTGAGAGCAGCAGCGATGCCTTTCTGATTACGCCTCCATTGTTCCGCCTCGATCCCGGTAGTCAGAACATGCTGCGGATTATGGCCATCGATAAAAGTGTCTTCGCCAGCGATAAAGAAAGTTTGTTTACGGTCAATGTAAAAGCTATTCCCGCAAAGTCCACCGATCCGGCCCATCAGAACGTGCTGCAGATTGCCGTTAAAACCAGTATCAAACTTTTTTATCGCCCTGAGGGGTTGCAAGGCAATTTAGTTGACGCTGTGGCAGGGCTAAAAGCTTCAGCTGGACAGGGCCGTCTGCATATTCAAAACCCGTCTGGCTACCACGTGGTCGTCAGCAAGCTGGTGGTCAATGGCATCGAGCGTAAAGGGCTGCTCGAACTCATCAAGCCAGGCGAAAGTAGGATCGTTGACCTCCCTGTACGCGCAGGCGACACGATTAACCTTACTTACATCAATGAGTACGGCAGCGCAGTCGAAGCACCGGTAAAGACCCTGGTCAATTAATTCATTTGCTTGCATGAGGGATACGCCATGGCAACGGGGCGCATGAGTCAGCGGCTGCGTCACACCCCGGCTGCCTGTCTATCCTTGGTTTTCGTTTGCGCTGGTCCATCCAGTGCGCTGGCTGCCATTGATTTCGATCCCAGCTTTCTGGAAATCGGCGGAGGACGCGGCGGTGAGGCTGTGGTTGCGCAAGTTGGTGCGCTCAGTCAAGGCCAATTGCCCGGAATCTACCAGGTGTCGCTCAGCTTGAACGGCAAGGCGCTGGATGTGCGGGATGTGCAGTTCATCCGCACGCCGGCAGACCAGCCGGCGAGCATCACCGCGTTGTACCCTTGCTTTACCCTGGCTGCGTTGCAGGAGTTGGGCGTCGATACTGACCGTCTTGCGAGCGCCGAAAGTTACGAACATGGGTGTATAGCGTTTTCCGGCAGCTTGGCTGGCGTGACGTATGACTACAACTTCGGCAAACAGCAGTTGCAGTTGCAAGTCCCTCAAGCGTTCATTGGCGAAGTGCCCTTCGAGTTGCGGCGTCGGCGTTGGTCGGACGGTGAGTCTGTGGCGTTCGCCAACTACACGTTCACCGGCAGCGATAACCGCAACGACAACAGCCGCCGGCAAGCAGAATTCGGCAGCCTGCGCAGTGGGATCAATGCCGGTGCATGGCGTCTGCGTAATTTCTCTACGTACCAGAAAAGTACTGGCACGGCAGGCCAGTGGAAGTCGGTGGATACCTATGTCCAGCATGCGCTCGGCGACAGTATGGCCATTGCGACCGTTGGCGAGGGTGCGACCAGCAGTGACTTGTTCGATGCGATTTCCTATCGCGGCGTCAGTGTCGCGACGGACTTGGACATGCTGCCGGATGATGCGCGTAACTTCGCCCCAGTGATCCGCGGGATCGCCAACGGTCGCTCGTTGGTGACGCTGCGTCAACGTGGTTATGTCATTAGCGAGCAGTGGGTGCCGTCTGGCCCGTTTGCGCTGAAAAACCTGTATTCCACACCCAATAATGGTGACATCGAAGTGACCGTGGAAGGGCCCAATGGCGATCGTCAGGTCTACGTTCAATCGTTCTCGTCGGTGCCTTACATGCTGCGCGAAGGGCAGCAGAGCTATGAATTCACCGTGGGCCAGTATCGTTCCGCCAACTCGACGTCCGGCCTGCCAAAACCGACCTTCGCCCAGCTTAGCTACCGCCGCGGCGTGGCCAGCGGCACGACGCTGCTGGCCGGCAGCATCTTGAGCGCTGATTATCGTTCCGCGCTGTTCGGCATCGCGCAGGACATCGCAGGCTTTGGCGCAATTTCTCTTGACGTGACTCAGGCAGCGACGCGTGGTATCGATGCGCGCAGCAGTTCTGGCCAGTCGTATCGCTTTCGCTACTCGAAGTCCGTAGAGGCGACCGACACCAATTTCAGTCTGGTTGGCTACCGTTATTCCACAGCGGGCTATTACAGTTTCAACGAGGCGGTCAACTTGCGTGCCAAATCGCCTGCGACCGCAGTGATTGATGACGAACACTTGCTCGACAGCGCGTTGTTAGCTTCCGAGTACTTTTCCGGGCATATGAAAAGTGCGTTCACCGCCAATATTTCGCAGCAGTTTGGCGCGTATGGCGGAATGTTTGCCAACCTTAGCAAGACCCAGTTCTGGAACCAGACACGCAGTACCACCTCGCTTCAATTGGGCTATAACTTCAGCGTCGGCAGTGCAGCCTATACCCTGAGCCTGGCCCAAGCGCGCGGGGCAGGGCAAACCCAGAACAGTGTATCGATAGGGGTCAGCCTGCCGCTCGGCGGTCCAGGGTCGAGTCGCAGGGTAAGTGCGGGAGCCAGCCGCGACAATGCTGGCAACGCCAACCGCAACCTCAATTTGAGCGACTCGCTGCTTGCCGACAACGCATTGACCTACAACCTGGGCCTGGAGCAGCGCGATACCCAGGGTGACCGCTTGACGGGACATTCGCTGGCCGCGCGCTACAACGCCGCCAATGCCGTTTGGCACGGTGCCTACAGCTCTGATCGGCAAAGCACGCAATTCGACTATGGCGTCGAAGGTGGCCTGGTCGCCACCAGCGATACTGTCATGTTCACCCAGCCATTGGGCGAGACCAACATCATCGTCTCTACGCCGGGCGCCGCTGGCGTTGGCGTTAAGTCGCGCAGCGGCATCCGCACCAATCAGTCCGGCTATACCATCGTGCCGTCAGCTCAGCCTTATCGGGCTAACAAAGTGTCGCTCAACACCGACACCTTGTCTGACACCACTGACATCAGTGATCTGGTCCAAGAAGTCTCGCCTACACGCGGCGCCTTCATCAAGGCGGCTTTCGAAACCCGTAACGGTCGACGTCTGTTGGTCAGGCTGGTGACACCAGACGGTGAGGAAGCGCCGTTTGCGGCCCAGGCCACTCTCAGTGACCAGGCCGGCCATTTGCTCAGTAGCGCCATGATTGCCGACAGCGGCCGGGTATACCTCACGGGGGTGCCGGATGTATCGCAATTGATCGTCGAGGTGGACGGCAAACCTTGGTGTCAAGCGCCTTTGGATCTCGAACACTTCGCGCTCAAGGGCGAAGGCATCGAGCAGATAGCGATCACCTGCGCGCGTTCACCGATGAGCTCCTAAGGATTCTTGATATGAAGCTTCTTACCTCAACCCCTCGCCCGAACATGGCCCAGACGTGCTGGACAGCACTCATCATGATCATGGCGGTGCTGTTCCACCCCGCTGCGCAAGCGTTCGTCGGCAACAACTTGACCTGCGCCAGCACGCCTTTGCAAATGGACAGAGGCACCTTGGCTCCGGGCGATATATTCACGATTCCCGTGAGCCTTGATTGCAACATCACTCGGCGCTTCCCCGTCGGTGCCAACATCACTTACACCGCGCAATATTCGAACGGTGCACCCCTTGGCACATTTGTGGTCATGGCCAACGGTCAGCAAGTCAGTCGGGGGGGGCTTGGAACTACCGGTACGACTTGCATGCCTAACGGCTGCACCGCGCTGCCTGTCGGCACGCGATTCACGATTTCGACCACTATCTACACGAGGGCGGTGGACAGGCCTGGGCCCTACTTTCTGCTGTTCAACTACGCAATCACTTCCATTGGCGGCTACGAGAATTGGTCGGAGTGGGTTTATTCCGGGTTGGTGCAATACACCGTGGCAAACCCGGCCTGCAGGTTGAACTCCACCGCACCTTCCAACGTGTACTTCGGTACGCTGTCGAACGCTGAAACTGCAAGCGCCAGTCAGGTAGCGAACATCGCTGTCAACTGCCAGTCAGCATCGACCATTCGTGCAACCCTCACACCCACGCAAGCTGTCGTGAACGCGGCACAAGGACTTTCCGCGACCACCTTGTCCGGCTTGTCCATGGCCAGCACCTGGGCTGACACGAACAGCCCGGTCGCACTTGGCAGCGCGCGAAGCATCGCGCTGGCAGCGGGCACTAACAACCTGAGTTTGCGCTTTCAGCCGAGGTTGAATAATGCGGGCGCTCCGCCAACAGGCAATTTTTCCAGCCAGTACACCCTAACGCTAACGTACCCCTGATCTTCCGGAGCTGAACCATGAAAATTCCATTTTTTTGTGCTGCGGCTGCCCTTGTAATGAGCGCATCAGCTAACGCCGCTACCGAGTCGGTGACCATCAACGTGAGTGGCACTCTCACGCGACCGCCGTGCACCTTGACCAGCGCCAGAACCCTCACCGCCAATTTTGGCAGTATCGAATACGACAAAGTGGCCGCAGCGCCGGCAATCGATCTGCCCCTGGCGCTCACCTGTCCAGCTAACTCATCGTTCACGATCGCAATTACGGCTTCGAGCGCGCTGACCGACACCATCGCATCTGCCGGTCGAGCGAACCTCGGCTACCAGCTGCTGCGCAAGGACAACAACACCGCCATCAATGTGCGCGGGGTGGCGCGGACGGTGAGCAATGTATCGGGGGCAGTCGATCTTGGTATGTCGGCCAGGCTGGTTGCGCAGGGCGCGCTGACTGAGGGAGCCTTTTCGGCCTCGGCGGTCGTGAATATTGTTTATCTGTAAATCGACGGGGGCTGGGATGAGGGGGATCATTGCACTGTGCCTGCCTGTGTTGATGTGCCAGGCAAGCCTGGTCCGCGCCGACGCAGCGAGTGAGCTGCAAGTTACCGGCGCGTTGGTACGGCCTTTGTGCACCACACTGTTCCCGCAGAGCCAGAGCGTTTCGTTGCCAGCGATAAGCCGCAACGAACTGACGGCTGGCTCATCTCCTTGGACCGACGTGCCGCTGGCGTTTCGCTGCGCCGACGATACTCGGGTGAATCTGCGCCTGGTGCCGGCTGATGCGGCATACGACGACGCCACGCTCAAGACCACTCTCAATGGACTGGGTTTGCGTCTGCGGCTGCGTGACCTGACTTCGGCCTCGCCGACATCTGCTTTGCGGCTCAACGAAGTGTTGGCGTTCACCGTTTCCGGTGGAAATCTGCAGCTTAGTTTGGGAGCCAAGGCGATCAAGATGGGGGATCAGACTCCAGCGGTTGGGGGGTATCAGACACAGTTGCTGATGGTTATGGAGTATTTGTGAGGGGAAGGCCGATGAGTACTATTGGATTTCTTCGGACAAATAAAAAGCCGGCTTGTGGCCGGCTCTCGGGGACGGGCTTGGCCAATTTTTGGTAAGCCGCAACCGCCTTAACAGGTTGGCCATCGAGGCCTGAAAAAGATGACAAACGGCCGTGTGGGGCGTCGTCAGGTGCTCTGGGATGCGGCTTGTGCCGACCCTCGGCTAAATGTGCC
Source organism: Pseudomonas sp. RW3S2 (assembly GCF_014268955.1). Lineage (NCBI taxonomy): Bacteria > Pseudomonadati > Pseudomonadota > Gammaproteobacteria > Pseudomonadales > Pseudomonadaceae > Pseudomonas > Pseudomonas sp. RW3S2. The sequence continues at coordinate 113,039 of NZ_JABWRM010000006.1, forward strand.
GCGTAGCATACTAGGGCTCGCCAGGGATGCCCAGCGAAAATTGGCACCGGGTGTGTCATACGGGCCGCTGGCGGCTGAACCACGACCACCAGAATACCCAACCCAATACCTGCATGCCCTGGGCGTGGCGCTGGGCCGGGGTGTAGCGCTCGACGGCGTAGTTGCGCCGGTCGTGGCTGTGCAGGCACAGCGTGCCGTTCTGCCCCACGCTGAGGCTGTGCACCCGCAGCCGGCCCTCGTGCAGCAGCGCGTAGGTCTGCCCGTCGACCACGCGGGTCAGGCTGCGGTCGATGGCCAGGGCGGCGCCAATGGGGATCAGCGGGGCCATGTTGGCGTCCGGCATGTCCAGGCAGATGGCATTTTCCGGGAGGATGCCGAGCGTCTCCAAGGCCTGGGCCGACACCAGCAGGTGGCGGTCCGGATCCGGTATGAGCAGGCCGTCGAGCAGGCGGTGGAAATCGACGCAGATCTGCCTGCCGCCATGGCCGGGTAGCGTGGTTTCGGGTTGAGGCAGGCCAGGACGCAGGATCGGGCTCGGGTGCTTGGGGCCTTCGCCGTTGCGCAGCCAGCGGCGATGGACGCAGAACAGGTCGGCGAGTTCGTCCAGGCGCGCCAGGGGAATACCCCGTTTGAACCAATTGTTCACGTGCTGGGGCGTGACCTTGCGCTGGGCGGCGAAGTCGGAAGCGGTCAGGCCACATTCCTGCAGAAGGGTCTTGAGACGGTCACCGGAATTGTTCATGGCGGCGAGTCTAGATTGTGGCGCGAGGCGAGGAAATAAACAGGATGTTTATGCTGATGGTGGGAATCTGGAGTTTTTGTCGGCCGCTTTTGCAGGCTAATGTGGGATTTTTCTCTTATTTCTGGATGAGGCATTTGAAGACCCCGCAAGAAAACGGTGTCTGTATCTGACAGGCATAAAAAAACCCGGCACACATGGCCGGGCTTTTTCATGGCAAGGCGGTCATCAGCCCTTGTAGGCGGCAACCGACTTGGTGATCGCGGCGCGGGCGGCGTCAGCGCCTTCCCAACCTTCGATCTTGACCCACTTGCCCTTCTCCAGATCCTTGTAGTTGGCGAAGAAGTGCTCGATCTGCTGGATCAGCAGGGCCGGCAGGTCGGTGTACTCTTTCACGTCGACGTACAGCTGCGACAGCTTGTCGTGCGGTACGGCGATGACCTTGGCGTCGCCGCCGCCGTCGTCGGTCATGTTCAGCACGCCGACCGGACGGGCGCGAATCACCGAGCCTGGGGCGACCGGGTACGGGGTGACGACCAGCACGTCCAGCGGATCACCGTCGTCGGCCAGGGTGTTGGGGATGAAGCCGTAGTTGGCTGGGTAGAACATCGGGGTTGCCATGAAACGGTCGACGAACAGGGTATCGCTGTCCTTGTCGATCTCGTATTTGATCGGCGCGTGGTTGGCCGGGATCTCGATGGCGACGTAGATGTCGTTCGGCAGGTCCTTGCCCGCAGGAATCTTGCTGTAGCTCATTGGGCTTTGCCCCCGTGATTGACCAAAAAAAGTGGCGGCGATTATAGGCACATTCCGCCAACGCATGCCACGGTCGGCCTGATGTGCGGGCAGATCAGACGGAGGCGTCGCGGTACTGCGGGTGCTCGGCTTGCAGGCGTGTCAGGCGGGCCAGCGGGTCCTGGCGGTAGAACAGCGACAATTGCCGGTACACCTGTGGATAACTTTCATGCAGCAAGTCAGGGGCACTGAAGAAGTATTCACTGGTCACGGCGAAGAACTCGGCCGGGTTTTCCGCTGCGTAGGGGTCGATGGCCGTTTCCAGGTCAGGGTTGGCGTCGAGCTGGCGGTTGAGGTCGTCGTAGGCCTGTTGCATGGCCTCGGCCCAGGCACTGACGTCCATGCCTGGGTGCAGGGGCGGCAGGCCATTGGCGTCGCCGTTGAGCATGTCGAGCTTGTGCGCCAGCTCGTGGATCACCAGGTTGTAGGCTTCCCAGCCGCCGCTGGCCTCGACGCCGGCCCAGGCCATGATCACCGGGCCCTGCTGCCAGGCCTCGCCGCTGTGTTCGGCGTCCCACACGTGCTCGACACCACTGGCGTCGCGGTGGCGCTGCGGGCTCTTGAAGTCGTCGGGGTAGAGAATGATCTCGTGAAAGCCCTGGTACCAGTTCAGATCGCCCAGGTGCAGCAGCGGTAGCTGAGCCTGGGCCGCGAGGAACAGACGCTGCTCGTCGTCCAGCTCGACGCCGGGCAGGGTGGTGAGGTGCTTGTCGTAGAGAAACAGCACGCTGGCCTCGCGCAGCCAGCGGTCTTCCTCGTCGCTGATGCCGTCGAGCAGGGGCAGACGGTCACGGATCGCCTGCCACAGTGCTTGATCGACCTGGTAGCGCGCCAGGGTGCGCTTGCGCCGCCAGGCGCTGAACGACCACATGGACGGTCAGTGGGCCTTGGCGGTACGGCCCAGCCGGCCACGCAGCAAACCGAGGATCATCGGCACCAGCGACACGACGATGATGGCCACGACCATCAGCGACAGGTGCTGCTTGATGAAGGGCACGTTGCCGAAGAAGTAGCCCAGGGTGACCAGGCCGCCGACCCACAGCAGGGTGCCGGCGACGCTGAAGCCGAGGAAGCGCGGGTAGTGCATGTGGGCGATGCCGGCGACGAATGGCGCGAAGGTGCGCAGGATCGGCAGGAAGCGCGCCAGGGTGACGGTCTTGCCGCCGTGGCGTTCGTAGAATTCGTGGGTGCGCTGCAGGTAGTCGCGGCGGAAAATCTTCGAGTTCGGGTTGCGGAACAGCCGTTCTCCGGCCGTGCGTCCGATCACGTAGTTGGTGCTGTCGCCCAGGATCGCCGCGATCATCAGCAGGCCGGCGAGCAGTACCGGGTCCATGCCACCGCCCGCGGCCACGGCGCCGGCGATGAACAGCAGCGAATCGCCCGGCAGGAAGGGCATGACCACCAGGCCGGTCTCGCAGAAGATCACCGCGAACAGAATGGCGTAGATCCAGGGACCATAGTTGGTCACCAGCAGGTCGAGGTAGGCATCGAGATGCAGGATAAGGTCCAGCGGGTTGAATTCCATGTACAGCACCTGTTGTCTTGACCCGCTTCCACGGGCGCGCGATGACGGACGACGTCATTTTGCGTGGGCATGTTCACCGGTGGATAGGTAACTTTTCACACATGACGAATGGGGCATTATACGGCGAAGTCGGGAAGATGCCCGGGGAGTTTGTAGCGGCGGGTTACGGGACGGCAGGTGCCGTCCCCACAGGCCAGAAGCCCGGCTGGTCAATCCTGGCTGATCGGCAGGACGTAGTTCTCGAACTCGGTATCCTTGCGAAAGCCCATGGACTCGTAGGTTTTCATCGCCACCTCGTTGTTGCTGCTGGTGGACACGCGCATGCGTACGGCGTTGGTTTCCTTCGCCATCTTCTTGGCTTCGCGCATCAGATGGTCGGCCACCAGCATGCGCCGGGAATCCTCGGCGACGTAGATGTCGTTGAGGATCCACACGCGCTTGAGCGACAGCGACGAGAAGCTCGGGTAGAGCTGGCAGAAGCCCAGCAGCTTGTGGTCGTCGTCATCCGGCAGGGCCAGGTAGATCACCGACTCGCCGCGTTTCAGGCGCTTCTCGAGGAAGGTGCGCGAAGTATCGGGGTAGGGCAGTTGCCCGTAGAACTCGCGATAGGTGACGAACAGCGGGGTGAGCAGGTCGAGGTGTTCCAGGGTTGCCTTGATGATGCGCATGAGCAGGCCTCAGAGTCCATGTGGGAACGGGGGGATGCAAGCTGCCTCGTACCGGCATGCTGCCCCAAGGCAGCCTAGAAGCGCAATCCGCCTTGGGTTACATGTTTTTTACCCTTCACCGAGCAGGAAGTTTCCGCATTTTTTGGGGGAATTTTCGCTGTCGATGCTGTGGACCTCGGCTTCATCCTTCAGGTTCACCCCTGAAAGCTGCCGGCGACAGGCCTCGCGCATCAGGTACAGCAGGCGATGCGCGGCCATGCCGTAGCTCAGGCCTTCCAGGCGTACGTTGGAGATGCAGTTGCGGTAGGCGTCGGTCAGGCCCACTTTCGGGGCGTAGGTGAAGTACAGGCCCAGGCTGTCGGGTGAGCTCAGTCCGGGACGTTCGCCGATCAGCATCACGGTCATCCGCGCACCGAGCAGCTCGCCGACCTCGTCGGCCACCGCGACCCGTCCCTGCTCCACCAGGATCACCGGGGCGCTGCTCCAGCCATCGGCGGCGGCCTGTTCCTCGAAGCGACTCAGCAACGGCAAGGTGTGGCGATGCACGGCCAATGCCGAGAGGCCGTCGGCCACCACGATTGCCAGATCGACGCCGCCCGGGTTGGCCTGGGCGTGTTCGCGCAGTTTCAGCGCCGAGTCGTCGCTCAGACGACGGCCCAGATCGGGACGCTGCAGGTACTGGTGACGATCGGCAGCGGCGCTGTGCAGCAAAAGACTGTCACGGCCACGGTCGCTCAGTTGCTGGCGCAGGCCGGCATGGTCGAAGGGCAGGTGTACCGCATCGCGGGCCTGGGCGTGGGCGAACTGGAAGTCCAGTTGCGCGCCGGTCGGCAGGCTTGTGCCGGTACGGCCCAGGGCAATGCGCGCGGGCGTCAGGTTGCGCAGGGCCAGCCAGGGATTGTCATGTGTGGGGGTATGTCGGTCCATGCTCATCCCTATGCGAGCTGCGCCAGCGCGTGGCGGAAGGCCGGAGGCAGGTTGTCGCCGAAGCGCACCCGGCCGTCGGCCTGGGTGAAGATGCCGGTGCGTTCCAGCCAGGCTTCGAATTCCGGGCCGGGTTTCAGGCCGAGGGTCTGGCGCGCGTAAAGCGCGTCGTGGAACGAGGTGGTCTGGTAGTTGAGCATGATGTCGTCGGAGCCAGGGATGCCCATGATGAAGTTGATCCCGGCGACACCGAGCAGGGTCAGCAGGGTGTCCATGTCGTCCTGGTCGGCTTCGGCGTGGTTGGTGTAGCAGATGTCGCAGCCCATCGGCACGCCGAGCAGCTTGCCGCAGAAGTGGTCTTCCAGGCCGGCGCGGATGATCTGCTTGCCGTTGTACAGGTACTCCGGGCCGATGAAACCGACCACGGTATTGACCAGGAATGGCTTGAAATGCCGAGCCACGGCGTAGGCGCGGGTCTCGCAGGTCTGTTGATCGACGCCGTGGTGGGCGTTGGCCGACAGCGCGCTGCCCTGGCCGGTCTCGAAGTACATGAGGTTCTGCCCGAGGGTGCCGCGCTTGAGCGACAGCCCGGCCTCGTAGCCTTCCTGAAGCACGTTGAGGTTGATGCCGAAGCCGGCGTTGGCGGCCTCGGTGCCGGCGATGGACTGGAACACCAGGTCCAGCGGCACGCCTCGGTTGATCGCCTCGATCGAGGTGGTGACGTGGGTGAGCACGCAGGCCTGGGTGGGAATGTCGTAGCGCTGGATGATCGCATCGAGCATTTCCAGCAGGGCGCAGATCGAGGCGATGCTGTCGGTGGCCGGGTTGATGCCGATCATGGCGTCGCCGTTGCCGTACAGCAGTCCGTCGAGGATGCTGGCGGCGATGCCAGCCGGCTCGTCGGTGGGGTGGTTGGGCTGCAGGCGGGTCGACAGCCGCCCGCGCAGGCCCATGGTGCCGCGAAAGGTAGTGACCACGCGGATCTTCTGCGCCACCAGCACCAGGTCCTGGACACGCATGATCTTGGATACGGCGGCGGCCATTTCCGGCGTCAGGCCGGGTGCCAGGGCGCGCAGGCTGGCTTCGTCGGCCGCCTCGCTGAGCAGCCAGTCACGCAGGCCGCCGACGGTGAGGTGGCTGACCGGGGCGAAAGCGGCGGCGTCATGGGTGTCGATGATCAGCCGGGTGATCTCGTCCTGTTCGTAGGGGATCAGCGCTTCGTTGAGAAAGTGACTGAGCGGGATGCTGGCCAGGGCCATTTGTGCGGCGACCCGCTCACCGTCGTTGCTGGCGGCAACACCGGCCAGGAAGTCGCCCGAGCGCGCCGGGCTGGCCTTGGCCATGACTTCCTTGAGGCTGTCGAAGCGGTAGACCAGATTGCCTACCGTGTGTACGAAACTTGCCATACAGAATCTCCAGGGCGCCGCAGGGCTGGCCTGCGGCGTAAGTCGGCGATCAGTGCAAGGCCTCTTCGGCCTTCTGGATCGCGGCGAATTCCTCTTCCGGCGTCCCGGCCACCAGATGGTGGCGACTGTAGAAAGCAAAGTAGGCAATTAATACCGCATAGATCACGGCAGCGCCAATCACCACGCGTGGGTCGACCAGGAAGCCGGCGACCACGGCGATGCAGGCCAGCACCAGCGCCACGCCCGAAGTGAAGATGCCGCCGGGCGTGCGGTACGGGCGCTCCATCTTCGGTCGGCGGATGCGCAGGGTGATGTGCGCGGCCATCATCAGCACGTAGGACAGGGTGGCACCGAACACCGCGACCAGGATCAGCAGGTCACCCTGGCCAGTCAGCGACAGGGCAAAACCGATGATGCCGGGGATCACCAGGGCCAGTACCGGCGCCTTGCTCTTGTTGGTTTCCGAGAGCTTGCGCGGCAGGTAGCCCGCGCGTGAAAGTGCGAAAATCTGCCGCGAATAGGCGTAGATGATCGAGAAGAAGCTGGCGATCAGCCCGGCCAGACCCACCAGGTTGACGAAGCCGCCCATCCAGGTCGAGCCGCCGTACGCCTTCGACAGCGCCTCGACCAGCGGGTTGCCCGAAGCCTTGAGCGCTTCGGAGCCGGCGCCGCCGGGGCCGACCACCAGGATCAGCAGGGCGAAGGCCAGCAGCACCAGCATCGCGCCGATCAGGCCGCGGGGCAGGTCGCGCTTGGGGTTCTTGGTCTCTTCGGCGGCCAGGGGCACGCCTTCGACGGCGAGGAAGAACCAGATCGCATAGGGGATTGCCGCCCAGATGCCGACATAGCCAAATGGCAGGAAGCTGCTGGCGCCGACGGCGTCGGTCTTGGCGATGTCGAACAGGTTGGCTGCATCAAAATGGGGCACCATGCCGATCAGGAACACCGCCAGTGCAATCGCAGCGATGGCGGTGATGATGAACATCAGCTTCAGCGCCTCGCCGACGCCGAAGATGTGGATGCCGATGAAGACGATGTAGAACGCCAGGTAGATCATCCAGCCGCCGATGCCGAACAGCGATTGGCAGTAGGCGCCGATGAACACGGCGATGGCGGCAGGGGCGATGGCATATTCGATGAGGATCGCCGTGCCGGTGAGAAAGCCGCCCCAGGGCCCGAACGCGCTGCGCGCGAAGCCGTAGCCGCCGCCCGCGGTGGGGATCATCGAGGACAGCTCGGCCAGCGAGAAGCACATGCACAGGTACATGGTGGCCATCAGCAGCGTGGCCAGGAACATGCCGCCCCAGCCGCCTTGGGCGAGGCCGAAGTTCCAGCCGGCGTAGTCGCCGGAAATCACGTAGGCCACGCCCAGGCCCACCAGCAGGACCCAGCCTGCGGCGCCTTTTTTCAGTTCACGTTGCTGGAAATAGTCGGAGCCGACTTTCTCGAAATCTACGGAGGAACTTGCCGGCGTGCCGGCGGAGTGATCGCTTGGCATGGTTTCACCTGTTGTTTTTTTGGTGGCCGGAAGGGATTCCGGGCCTTGGTGATTTGTGTTGCAGGAAGCGAGCCAGAGCGGTTGGGGCCGCTTTGCGGCCCATCGCGGGGCAAGCCCGCTCCTACACACAGATTGCGCAATTTCTGTAGGAGCGGGCTTGCCCCGCGATGGGCTGCGCAGCAGCCCCAACGCACTGTTTTAGAAGAAGCCCAGCGGGTTGATGTCGTAGCTCACCAGCAGGTTCTTGGTCTGCTGGTAGTGGTCGAGCATCATCTTGTGGGTTTCACGACCGACGCCGGACTTCTTGTAGCCACCGAACGCGGCATGCGCCGGATACAGGTGGTAGCAGTTGGTCCACACGCGACCGGCCTTGATGCCACGGCCCATGCGGTAGGCGCGGTTGATGTCGCGGGTCCAGACGCCGGCACCCAGGCCGAACTCGGTGTCGTTGGCGATCGCCAGGGCTTCGGCCTCATCCTTGAAGGTGGTGACGCTGACCACCGGGCCGAAGATTTCCTCCTGGAACACACGCATCTTGTTGTTGCCCTTGAGCAGGGTCGGCTGGATGTAATAGCCGGTGGCCAGCGAGCCTTCGAGCTGCTCCACTTTGCCGCCGGTCAACAGCTCGGCGCCTTCTTCCTGGGCAATCTTGAGGTAGGACTGGATCTTCTCGAACTGCTGCTGCGAGGCCTGCGCGCCGACCATGGTGTCGGTGTCCAGCGGGTCGCCGCGCTTGATCTGCAGCACCTTCTTCATCACCACTTCCATGAACTGCGGGTAGATCGATTCCTGCACCAGGGCGCGGGACGGGCAGGTGCACACCTCGCCCTGGTTGAAGAAGGCCAGCACCATGCCTTCGGCCGCTTTCTCGATGAAGGTCGGCTCGGCCTGCATGATGTCTTCGAAGTAGACGTTCGGCGACTTGCCGCCCAGTTCCACGGTGGACGGGATGATGTTCTCGGCGGCGCACTTCATGATGTGCGAGCCCACCGGGGTGGAGCCTGTGAAGGCGATCTTGGCGATGCGCTTGCTGGTGGCCAGCGCTTCACCGGCCTCGCGGCCGTAGCCCTGGACCACGTTGAGCACGCCCTTGGGCAGCAGGTCGCCGATCAGCTCGAGCAGTACGGTGATGCCCAGCGGGGTCTGCTCGGCGGGCTTGAGCACCACGCAGTTGCCGGCGGCCAGGGCCGGTGCGAGCTTCCAGGCGGCCATCAGCAGCGGGAAGTTCCAAGGGATGATCTGGCCGACCACGCCCAGCGGTTCGTGGATGTGGTAGGCGACCGTGTTTTCGTTGATTTCGGCGGCGCCGCCTTCCTGGGCGCGGATGCAGCCGGCGAAATAGCGGAAGTGGTCGACCGCCAGCGGGATGTCGGCGTTGAGGGTCTCGCGGATTGGCTTGCCGTTGTCCCAGGTTTCGGTGATGGCCAGCACTTCGAGGTTCTGCTCGATGCGGTCGGCGATCTTCAGCAGGACGTTGGAGCGGTCCTGCACGCTTGTGCGGCCCCAGGCGTCGGCGGCGGCGTGGGCGGCATCCAGGGCCTTGTCGATGTCTTCGGCAGTGGAGCGGGGGAATTCGGCGATCAGCTTGCCATTCACCGGCGAGGTGTTCTCGAAGTATTGCCCTTTGACCGGAGCTACGAACTCGCCGCCGATGTAGTTGCCGTAGCGGCTCTTGAACGAGACCTTGGCGCCCTCGGTACCGGGATGTGCGTAACGCATGGTGTGTCTCCTGGCTATTGTGTTTGTTGGGGAGTTGAAAAGCGTAGAGCAAAGGTCGGGCCAGCGTGGTGGGCCCTAGCCAAATCAATGACTTGGGTCACGCGCAGGGCGGCTTCGCTGGGTGTGTGTGCCAGTGCTGGCACGGCCAGGGTGACACTTTGTACCGTTTGCGGTACGTGCTTGACCGGGCGGTCGCTGCGGAGGATGCTGGCTGAAATCTCTATCTGCGGAGAACAACAACAAATGCAGAGCAACGCATTCAGCCGCCATGCCCAGCAAGTGCATACCGTTGCCCGTGGCGAAGCTGGCAGCGACCCTTCCATTGCCCGCTCCTGGCTGCGCTGCCTGGACGACTATCACCTTGACCCGTCTGTGCTCGAGGCACCGGTAGTGCTCGAGCACGGTCGTCTGCTGGAGAGTCGCGAGCGCCTGCGCAAGGTGCTGAAGATCGCTGATCATGAAATGAACAGCCTGCACCAGCAGCTGTCCGGCGCCGGCCATGCGGTGTTGCTCACCGATGCCCGCGGCGTGATCCTCAATTGTGTCACCTCGCCCACCGAGCGGCGCAGCTTCGAGCGTGCCGGGCTGTGGCTGGGCGCGGACTGGAGCGAGGCCCGCGAGGGTACCAATGGCATCGGTACGTGCCTGGTCGAACGTCAGGCCCTGACCATTCACCAGGACGAGCATTTTCGTGGTCGGCACACCGGCCTGACCTGCTCGGCGAGCCCGGTGTTCGACCCGCACGGCGAGCTGCTGGCAGTGCTCGATGTGTCCTCGGCGCGGCCGGACGTGTCGCGCCAGAGCCAGTTTCACACCATGGCGCTGGTCAACCTCTCGGCGAAGATGATCGAGAGCTGTTATTTCCTGCGTCATTTCGAGCAGCAATGGTTGCTGCGCTTTCATGTGCAAGCCGAGTCGGTCGGTCAGTTCAGCGAAGGGTTGCTGGCGTTCGATGGCGATGGCCGCATCTGCGCCGCCAACCAGAGTGCCCTGAACCTGTTGAACACCATTCGTGGCGGTGTGCTGGGCAAGCCGCTGGAGATGTTCTTCGCCTGCAGTCATGACGAGCTATTCAGCCGTGCCACGCCAGTCGGCAATACGGTCTGGCCGTTGCGCACCCGCGATGGCCGCCAGGTGTTTGCCAGCCTGCGCGGGCAGGCGAGGGCGCCGCAATGGACCGTACCGGCCAGCCTGCCCCGGGGCATTCCCGCTGCGCAGCCTGGCATCTGCTTGCTGGACCCGGCCTTGCAACACGATTTCCAGCGTGCCGTGCGCGTGTTCGAACGCGATGTGCCGCTGCTGCTGCGCGGCGAAACCGGCTGCGGTAAAGAGGCCTTCGCCCTGGCCGTGCATCAGGCCAGCCAGCGCCGTGGCAAGCCGTTCGTGGCGGTGAACTGTGCGTCGATCCCCGAGAGCCTGATCGAGAGCGAGCTGTTCGGCTATCGCGGTGGCAGCTTCACCGGGGCGCGCAAGGAAGGGATGCGTGGCAAGCTGCTGCAAGCCGATGGCGGTACCTTGTTGCTGGACGAGATCGGCGACATGCCGCTGGCTTTGCAGACCCGCCTGCTGCGGGTGCTGGAAGAGCGCCAGGTGGTGCCGATTGGCGGTGAGCCGCAGGCGGTGGATGTGCGTATCGTCAGTGCCACGCACCGCGACTTGCTGGAGCGGGTGGAGCAGGGCAGTTTCCGTGAGGACCTGTACTACCGGCTCAATGGCATGGAGGTGGCGCTGCCGGCGGTGCGCGAGCGCAGTGACAGGGGGGCGTTGCTGGACTTCCTGTTGCGCCAGGAGGGGCAAGGGCAGGTGGTGCAGTTGGCTCCCGAGGCGCGCCAGGCGCTGCTGGACTTCGCCTGGCCGGGGAACGTGCGACAGATGCGCAATATGCTGCGCACGCTAGTCGCCTTGTGCGAGGGCTCCCTGATCCGGTTCCCGGACCTTCCCTCTATTGTCAGGACTCGCGCGAGCTCTGTGGGAGCGGGCTTGCCCGCGAACGAGGGCAACGCCCTCGCCTTGCCTTGTCAGGTCGGGCCTCTTCGCGGGCAAGCCCGCTCCCACAGGTCCGGTGTCACGCCTGAGAGATCGGTGGGCGTCGATGTATTGCAGGGTGCAGAACGCCAGGCGCTGCTGGACGTGCTGGAGGCAAAACACTGGCACATGACCCGTGTCGCCGAACACTTGGGCATCAGCCGCAATACCTTGTATCGAAAACTGCGCAAACACGGTATCGCCAGGGCCGGTTGAGCGAAACAGCGGGTGCGATTTCCCTCGCCCTGGGCTACCCTGCCTCGATGTTTTGCGAGGTCGACCATGCACATTCACATTCTCGGTATTTGCGGCACTTTCATGGGTTCGCTGGCGGTGCTCGCCAAGGAGCTCGGCCATCGCGTCACCGGTTCCGACGCCAACGTCTATCCGCCGATGAGCACTCAGCTCGAGGCTCAGGGCATCGAGCTCACCCAAGGCTACGATCCGGCCCAGCTGGAGCCGGCTCCTGACCTTGTGGTCATCGGCAACGCCATGTCGCGTGGCAACCCTGCCGTGGAATACGTGCTGAACAAGGGCCTGCCCTATGTCTCCGGCCCGCAGTGGCTGGCCGACCACGTGCTGCAGGGCCGCTGGGTGCTGGCAGTGGCCGGCACCCATGGCAAGACCACCACCAGCAGCATGCTGGCCTGGGTGCTGGAGCATGCGGGCATGAGCCCGGGCTTCCTGATCGGCGGCGTGCCGCAGAACTTCTCGGTCTCGGCGCGCCTGGGCGGCACGCCGTTCTTCGTGGTCGAGGCCGACGAATACGACAGCGCCTTCTTCGATAAACGTTCGAAGTTCGTGCATTACCATCCGCGCACCGCGATCCTCAATAATCTTGAGTTCGATCATGCGGATATCTTCCCGGATCTGGCGTCCATCGAGCGGCAGTTCCACCATTTGGTTCGTACCATTCCGAGCGAAGGCCTGGTCATCCACCCGACCACCGAACAGGCGCTCGAGCGGGTCATCGGCATGGGCTGCTGGACCCCGGTGCAAACCACCGGCGAAGGTGGCCAATGGCAGGCGCGCCTGCTCAGTCCGGACGGTTCGCGCTTCGAAGTGCTGTTCGACGGTGAGGTGCAGGGCGTGGTGGACTGGGCCCTGACCGGTCAGCACAACGTCGCCAATGCCCTGGCCACGCTCGCGGCGGCGCGCCATGTCGGCGTTGTGCCGGCCATGGGCATCGACGGCCTCAGCGCGTTCAAGAGCGTCAAGCGGCGCATGGAGAAGGTCGCCGAGGTGCAGGGTGTGACCATCTACGACGATTTCGCCCACCACCCCACCGCCATCGCCACCACCCTCGACGGCCTGCGCAAGCGTGTGGGCGAGGCGCCGGTGATTGCGGTGATCGAACCGCGCTCCAACTCCATGAAACTGGGCGCACACCGCGATGGCCTGCCGGAGAGTGTCAACGATGCCGACCAGGTGATCTGGTACGCCCCGGCCAACCTGGGCTGGGACCTGGCCGCCACGGCAGCGCAGTGCTCGGTGCCGAGCGTGGTGGCCGACAGCCTCGAGGCGATCATCGAGCGGATCAAGGGCCAGGCACGTCCGGGCACCCATGTGGTGATCATGAGCAATGGCGGCTTCGGTGGCCTGCACGGCAAGCTGGCCGAGGCCCTGAAGTGAGCGGCCCGGAGCGCATCACCCTGGCGATGACCGGTGCTTCCGGGGCGCAGTACGGGCTGCGCCTGCTCGATTGCCTGGTGCGCGAGGACCGCGAGGTGCACTTCCTCATCTCCAAGGCTGCGCAGCTGGTGATGTCCACCGAAACCGACGTGGTGCTGCCGCCCAAGCCGCAGGCGATGCAGGCCTTTCTGACCGAATACACCGGCGCTGCCGACGGGCAGATTCGCGTGTATGGCAAGGAAGACTGGATGTCGCCGGTGGCTTCGGGCTCCGGCGCACCTGCGGCGATGGTGGTGGTGCCCTGTTCGACTGGCACGCTGTCGGCAATCGCCACCGGTGCCTGCAACAATTTGATCGAACGGGCAGCGGACGTCACGCTCAAGGAGCGCCGCCAGCTGATCCTGGTGCCGCGTGAAGCGCCGTTCTCCACCATTCACCTGGAGAACATGCTCAAGCTTTCGCAGATGGGCGCGGTGATCCTGCCGGCAGCGCCGGGCTTCTATCACCAGCCGCAGACCATCGATGACCTGGTGGACTTCGTTGTCGCACGGGTGCTCAACCTGCTGAACATACCCCAGGACATGTTGCCGCGCTGGGGCGAGCATCATTACGGGGTCGATGATTGAAGCGCGCGCTGGCAGGCTTGCTGCTGCTGGGCAGCCTGGGTGGTTGCGCGACAGTACGAACGCTGGACGCCAACCAGCCTGGGGCGCCGGTGGTGTATGCCGGCACTCGCCTGGACCTGTATGTGATCAATGGTGGGTGCTGCCCGCGGGATCATTTCGGCGCGGATGCGCCGGCATATCCACGGTTGGATCTGCCGGGGAGCATGTTGCTGGATACCGTACTGTTGCCGCTGTCGTTGCTGACGGCGGTCGGGGTGGGGTTCAACGCCCGCGGCGGCCTGTAACGGCCCTTTCGCGGGTAAACCCGCTCCCACAGGGACCGCACCGTCTTTGAATTCTGTGCGGTCCTGGTGGGAGCAGGTTTACCCGCGAAGAGGCCTCTGAAGGTATTGCTATTTCTTGCCCAGCTTGCGCAACTCGTCAGACTCGACCACCCGAATTCCGTCCTCTTCCTCCAACGCCAGCCGCCACAGTGCCCGGGCCAGGGTGCAGGCCTCGATGCCGCGGTACTTCCCGGGAATCAGCCTTGCGAAAGGCCCGGCCAGTTGCTCGGCCAGCCGTGGCTCGAGCCGCTCACCCAGCAGCAGCGATGGTCGCACGATGGTCAGTTGCGGCCAGTCCTGAGCCTTGAGCGCCTCTTCCATCTCGCCCTTGACCCGGTTATAGAAGATCGATGATTTGGGGTCTGCACCGAGCGCGCTGATCACCAGCAGATGGCGTGCGCCCATCTCGCGGGCGCGCTTGCTGAAGGCCACGACCATGTCCAGGTCCACTGCACGGAAGGCGGTTTCCGAACCGGCCTGCTTGAGCGTGGTGCCCAGGCAGCAGAAGGCGATATCGACGCGCCCGGCCAGTTGCGGGAGAAACATCGCCGGGTCACCCACTGGGTTTTCCAGGTGCGGATGCTTGGCCAGCGGCCTGCGGGTAGGCGCCAGCACACGGCTGATGGTGGGTTCGTTGAGCAGGCGGTCGAGCAGGTGTTCACCCGTAAGACCCGTGGCTCCGGCAAGCAGGACATGCTGAGGCGTCAAGTACATGATGTCTCTCCCTTGTTACAGCTCAGCTTAGCGGGTTCCAGGCTTTTTTGCCTGCTCCGGCGCGGCTGGCTGGGCCTTGTTTTTCAAGGCCTCCTCGGCTTGCTGCCGGCGCAGGCGCTGCCAGTGCGCGAGCACCTGCGGTGGTGCCCAGATCTGCGGCTCGGAGGCTTCGAAACCTTCCCTTCGTTCCCGTTCGGCAACGCTGTTGCGCGCCAGTTCAAACGCTTGTTTCAGATCGTCGGTCTGATTCAGTGCCTGGGCGAACAGGGCATCGCCGAAATAGGTGAAGTCGGCTTCTTCGGAGCAGCCGAACGAGACCCGGTCAGGGCGCGCTGCAGTCATGATCAGCGTGCGATCATCCTTGAGCGGGGCGATGTAGCCACCTGAATAGCAGGCGGAGATGACAATCACCTTGTCGCGATCTTTCAGCGGGGCGAGGGCGTTGGCCAGTTCGTCGGCAGACAGGTCGGCCAGTTGCAGGCGCGGCTGGTCGAGCACCAGTTGGTGGTCATGGCTGCCGTGGCTGGTCAGGTAGACGAACACGATATCTTCCGGGCCGCTGCGTTCGGCCAGGGTGCGGGCGGCACGGGTGAGGTTCTCGCGGGTGGCCATTGGCCGGTCGGCCAGATGGTCGCGGTGATTGACCAGGGTCACCTGGCCACGGGCGCCGAAGCGCACTCTGAGCATGTTGCTGACATAGTCGGCTTCGCGCAGGAACACGCTCTGCTGGCCATCGCCGGCCAGCACCAGGCTGTACAGCTGGATGGGTGGGGCCGAGCGTGGCACCTTGGCCAGGGCCTCGTCGAGCAGCTTGCCCTGGTTGAGCAGGGCCAGGTCCAGCGGGTCGGGCAGCAGCGTGCCCTTGTCGTCGCGCACGCGCACGCCGTTGATCCACTGGCCGGCCTCGACACGGCCATCGGCCTGAATCAGCCGGCCGCTGCCCTGGTAGGCATCGTTGTCGAAACCGCCAATGTACTGGCTGCCGTCGGCCAGGTGCAGATGACCCTGGCCAGAGAAGCGCCAGTCCTGGAAGCCGCCCTTGTAGCGGCTGCCATCGCTGCCCAGCAGCTCGCCCTGGCCGCTGAGCGCGCCATCCTTGAAGTCGCCGATCCACACGTCGCCGTCGGCGTTCTCGTAGCGGCCGCGGCCTTCGAGGCGGTTTTCCTTGAATTCACCGATGTACTGCTCGCCTTCGACGCTGTCGTAGGTGCCGGCACCTTCGAGCTGGCCGTCGATGAAATGGCCGCTGAACTGGTTGCCGCTGGCATCGCTGCGCACTCCGGCGCCATTGGGCTTGCCCTTGGCGAACAGGCCTTGGTAGCGGCTGCCGTCAGCCAGCTCGAGCTGACCGGCGCCGTCGTACTGGTCGTCCTTGAACTGGCCGCGGTAGGTCTGGTCGTGCTGCTTGAGGGTGCCTTCGCCGTCGCGCCGGCCATGCTTGAAGGTGCCGGCGTAGTGGCTGCCGGGGGTGGTCAGGTCGCCCAGGCCTTCGAACAGCCCAGCGGCGAATTGGCCGCGATAGACCTCGCCGTTGCTGCCGTGCCACTCGCCCTGGCCGTGCCACTGACCGTCCTTGAACGTGCCCGCATACCAACTGCCGTTGGGGTAGTCGATGCGGCCTTCGCCCTGCAGCAGGCCATTGACCACTTCGCCCCGGTAGCGCCCGCCGTCGGGCAGGCGCGCGTCCGGCGGCGACAGCGGTTCGCCTTCGCCGCAGGCAGCGAGCAGCAGGATCAGGGTCAGGGGCAGCAGCGGGCGCATGGCGTAATCCGGGCACAAAGGTGCGCCGAGTATGCCGCAGAATCGGAGCGTGAGACAGCCGTGGCCGGGGCCGCCGAACGGCCCCGGTGCTGCCTCAGACGAAGCAGAGCGACAGTGGCTCGGCGATGTAGGCCGGTTTTTCCTGGCCTTCGATCTCGAGGGTGACGGTGGCCTTGAGCAGCCACTGGCCGGGCTTCTTCTCGGTGGCGTCGGTGAGGTCCACCTTCAGGCGCACGCGGCTGTCGACTTTCACCGGCTGGATGAAGCGCACGCTGTCCAGCCCGTAGTTGACCACCATCTTCAGGCCCTCGGGCAGCACGAGGATGTCTTCCATCAGCTTGGGAATCAGCGACAGGCTGAGGAAGCCGTGGGCGATGGTGGAGCCGAAGGGGGTCTTGGCGGCTTTCTCC
Organism: Pseudomonas sp. RW3S2; assembly: GCF_014268955.1. Taxonomy (NCBI): domain Bacteria; kingdom Pseudomonadati; phylum Pseudomonadota; class Gammaproteobacteria; order Pseudomonadales; family Pseudomonadaceae; genus Pseudomonas; species Pseudomonas sp. RW3S2. The sequence continues at coordinate 129,804 of NZ_JABWRM010000006.1, forward strand.
GGATCGACATGGATGAACTGGAAATCGCCGGTGGCCTTGGCGAACAGGTTGATGCGCTGCTGATCGATCTTCAGCCATTCGGAACGTCCCAGTTCCTTTCCAACGTACTGCGAAAGCTCTGCAACAGGTACATAGGGCATCGCGACTCTCCAGGTTGTCTTTTGGTACGAAGGTGCAAGATCACCACGGCGCACCGTTGCGGTCAAGTTCTTCCCTTTTCGGCGAATATCGCCTTATACAGGCAGGACGCGTGCTTATAATGGCGCCCGATGCCCCAAGGAGATGCTTATGCTGTTGCGTGGATTGACCTGGCTGGTGATGTTCCAGTTGCTGGGCACGGCGATCAATCACCTGGTACTGCCCATGTTGCCGGGCCCTATCATCGGCTTGCTGTTGCTGCTGGCCTGCCTGATGATCCGCGGCGAAGTTGGCAAACCGCTCAACGAGGCCGCCAGCAGCCTGCTGCGTTACCTGCCGTTGCTGCTGGTGCCGCCAGCCGTAGGCGTGATGGTCTATGCCCGCGACATCGCCGCCGACTTCTGGGCCATTGCCGGTGCGCTGGTGATCTCCTGCCTGGTCACCCTGGTGTTCGTCGGCGTACTGATGCAGAAGCTGATCCATCGCCACGGCAAGCACGAGGAACAGCCATGAGCCTCGACTGGCAGGGTGCATTGCAAGCCGTCATTCACCACCCGTTGTTCGGGATCGGTATCACGCTTGGGGTTTACCAACTGGTACTTGCCGGCTACGAGCGCACCCGTTGGATCTTCCTGCAACCGGTGTTGGTGTCGATGCTGGTCCTGATCGGTGTGCTGCTGGCGTGTGGCATCGACTACAGCGAGTACAAGCGCAGCACCGAAATCCTCAATATTCTCCTCGGACCGGCCACTGTGGCCCTGGCGGTCCCGCTCTATCTCAACCTGCGGCGTATCCGCCAACTGTTCTGGCCGATCTTTACTACGCTGGTAATCGGGGGAGTGTTCGCCACCTTGGCCTGCGTGACGCTGGGCTGGTGGCTCGGCGCCGAACACATGATCCTGATGACCATGGCGCCCAAGTCGGTGACCTCGCCCATCGCCATGCTGGTGGCCGAGCAGATCGGTGGCGTAGCGGCATTGGCGGCGGTATTCGTGCTGATCACCGGGGTGATCGGCGCCATCTTCGGTCCGGCCCTGCTGACGCGCTGTGGTGTGCGCAGCCCCGAGGCGCGGGGTATGGCCCTGGGCGTCACCGCACACGCGGTGGGCACCTCGGCGGCCTTGCAGGAAAGTGATGAATGCGGCGCTTTTGCCGCACTGGCGATGAGCCTGATGGGCGTGGCCACGGCGGTGTTCCTGCCGCTGGCAGTCAGTCTGGTGGCTTGAGGAGTCGAGATGACGTTACCGCTGTTCCCCCTCAATACCGTGCTGTTCCCCGGCTGCCTGCTGGACTTGCAGATCTTCGAGGCGCGTTACCTGGACATGATCGGCCGCTGCATGAAGCAGGGCGAAGGTTTCGGGGTGGTGTGCATTCTCGAAGGCGAGCAGGTCGGCAAGGCGCCGGCAGGCATCGCTGCGTTCGGCTGCGAGGCGTTGATCCGCGACTTCGTGCAGCAGGACAACGGCCTGCTGGGCATCCGCGTCGAAGGTGTGCGGCGCTTCAGGGTGGAGCAGACCGATGTGCTCAAGGATCAGTTGATGGTCGGCGAGGTGCAGTGGCTGGCCGAGCTGAGCGACAGCCCGCTGGGCGAGCAGGATGATGACCTGCTGGCGCTGCTGGTCGCGCTGGGCGAGCACCCGATGGTCGAGGCGCTGGACATGCCGCGCGAGGTGGACGGGCGCCAGTCGCTGGCCAACCAACTGGCGTACCTGCTGCCGTTCATGGAAGAAGACAAGATCGATCTGCTGGCGATCGACTCGCCGGCGCAGCGGCTGGAGGCGATCCAGGCGCTGCTGGAGCGGATTCAGGGCGAGTTGTTCGCCTGAAGTTGCGGGTTGCCAGCGTCAGGGCCGGCAACCCGCGCATCACTTCAATACTGATAGCGCAGCAATGCCTTGGGCAACGAGTGCATGGCGAAGAACGCCAGCAGCGCGATACACGCCGGCAAGATCAGCCACCACACCTTCTGCGGCATTGCCCTCAGTGGCTCGCGATACTGCACCAGCGTCAGACTGGCCGCACACACGCAGCACGCCAGCAAGGCCCCGGCCAGGATGTCGGTGGGCCAGTGCACACCCAGGTACACCCGTGACAGCGCGATCGACAGCGCTGGCAGCACCCCCAGCAGCACCCAGGTCAGGCGCATGCGCGGCGGCTGGCCGCGACCGGCCAGCACCGCCAGTACCAGGAAGAACGCAAAGGATGCCGAGCTATGCCCGCTGGGCATGCTGTAGCTGGTCAGTGGATCGGCCAGCACTTCCGGGCGCGCCCGGGCGAACAGCCATTTCAGCGAGCCGTTGCACAGCGCGGTGCCGATCAGTGCGCCCCCGGCGAACAGTGCATGGCGCCATTGCCGCGCCAGGAGCAGGAGCCCGGTCAGCAGGCCGCCGAGGAAGAACTGGGTCTTGAAGTCGCCCAGGCGGGTGACGATGACCACGGCGCTGTCGAACGCCTTGCTGCGATGCTCCTGGACGAGGGTCATCACGCCCTGGTCGAACTCGTGCAAGTAGGGCCAGCCGAGAAATACGCCCGCCAGTGCTACCAGGCTCAGGCCGGCGATCAGGCGGGTGCCGTGGCGCTGGTCGCGGATGCTGGCGTTGAAGCTCAGGGCCACCAGCACCGCCAAGCCACCGGCGACGATCCCCGCATCCAGCCAGAAGCCTTCCGGCAGCGGCAGGCGCATGGCGGCACCGGTGGCCCAGCCAGGCAGCAGATAGGCCACCGACCAGCCAGCACCGGCCACCAGGCTGACGGCGATGAAGCGCGGCAATGGCATGTCGAACATGCCAGCAACCATCGGCAGCATCGGCCGCAGCGGGCCGATGAAGCGGCCTATCAGCAGGCTGGCGATACCGTAGCGCTGGAAGTAGGTTTCGGCGCTGCCGATCCATTCGGGGTGGTGGCGCAGCAGCGGCAGGCGCCGGATGTTCTGGTGGAAGTACTTGCCGATGGCGTACGACATGGCGTCACCGAGCATGCCGCCGAGAAAGCCCAGCAGCAGCGTCTCGCCCAGGCTGAAGGTGCCGCTGCCGGCCAGCACCGCTACAGCGAACAGCAGCACCGTGCCGGGCACGATGATGCCGGCGATGGCCAGGCACTCGATGCAGGCGATCAGGAAGATGGCCAGGCCAAGCCACTGCGGGTTGGCGCTGAGCCAGCCGGTCAGGCTGTCGAGCCATTGGCTCATGGTGTCAGTTTCCTTGTTCCAGAATGAAGAAATCCCGTCCTTCGACCTGGCCCCGGCGTAGCGGGTTCCGGGTGCAGAAACGGGCGAATTCGGCGTCCACGAAGCGGTACGGCAGGTGCTCGTCGCGGCCGTGGGGGATGCCCAGGCGGGTGGTCTGGATCACGCGTGGCACATTGATTGCGCAATCTTCGACATAGAGCCCCTGCGGGTCGAAACGGCGGGCGTCCCAGTCCGGCACCTTCAGGCCCAGGGCGCGGCACAGCAGGGTCTGGCCGGCGCACAGGCGCTCTGCCGGGCGCAGGTTGCCGTTGGCGTCCGGGTTGTTCAACTGCATCTGCGCCAGGCTGTTGTCATCGGAGAGGGCGTCGACCCAGGGGTAGGCCGACTTGATCAACACCGCGTTGCCCGGCCCGTGGGCGCTGAAGTTCAACGAGTCGCCGCCGCGGGCGTAGTACATGTAGATGTGCCCGCCGTCGAGGAACAGCGCTTTGCGCTTTTCCGTATAGCCGAGCGAGGCGTGGCTGCCCTTGTCGGTGAGGTAGTAGGCTTCCGTCTCGATGATGCGGGCGGCCAGCCACAGATCGCCGTGGCGGTGGCGGATGACCTTGCCGAGCAACTCGCGGGCGAGGGTCTGGGCATCGCGGTCGAAAAAGCGGTCGGGCAGGGCGCGGGCCGGGCAGGGGACGGGCATGTTGGCGGTTCGTGGTGGCGAAGGCGGGGATGATAGCAATGAAAGGCTTAATCGAGGCTGAACCAGGTTGTAACCGGGTTGATCTTCCCAGGGTTTAGTCCGCGTCGCCCCAGGCTACGCCACTCCCGGTAGGAGCGGGCTTGCCCGCGAAAAGGTCGACGCCGAAGTGGGTCAATTCCGATACCCTCAGTTACATCTTTCCTACATATTTCCGCTGCCATCTTCTACCATCCGCCACCCGCCGCTGGGCGTACCCGAGCGCGGCAGTTATAATCAGCCGATTTCCCCTTCGCCAAGACACCGAACCCATGACCGAGTCCGTTCTTGACTACATGACCCGCCTGGGTCGCGCCGCCCGTGAGGCCTCGCGGGTGATCGGCCGCGCCAGCACTGCGCAGAAGAATCGCGCCCTGCAGGCCGCTGCCGACGCGCTCGACGCTGCCCGCGCCGAGCTGACCGCAGCCAACGAACAGGACCTCGCCGCAGGCCGTGCCAATGGCCTGGAGCCAGCACTGCTGGACCGTCTGGCCCTCACCCCGGCGCGCATCGATGGCATGATCACCGGCCTGCGCCAGGTGGCTGCGCTGCCGGACCCGGTCGGTGCGATCCGCGACATGAGCTACCGTCCGTCGGGCATCCAGGTTGGCAAGATGCGCGTACCGCTCGGTGTGATCGGCATCATCTACGAGTCTCGCCCGAACGTGACCATCGACGCCGCCAGCCTGTGCCTGAAGTCCGGCAATGCGACCATCCTGCGGGGCGGCTCGGAAGCCATCCACTCCAATCGCGCCATCGCCACCTGCATCCAGCGCGGCCTGGCCGAAGCCGGGCTGCCACCAGCCGTGGTACAGGTGGTCGAAACCACCGACCGCGAAGCCGTCGGTGCGCTGATCAGCATGCCGGAGTTCGTCGATGTCATCGTCCCGCGTGGTGGCCGTGGCCTGATCGAACGTATCAGCCGCGATGCGCGCGTGCCGGTGATCAAGCACCTGGACGGCATCTGTCACGTTTATGTCGATGCCCACGCCGACCTGGAAAAGGCCGCGCGCATCGCCTTCAACGCCAAGACTTACCGCTACGGCATCTGTGGCGCCATGGAGACGCTGCTGGTCGACGCCAGCGTGGCCCAGGCGTTCCTGCCGGACATGGCCCGCCGCTTCGAAGAGAAGGGTGTCGAGCTGCGTGGCTGCGAGCGCACCCGGGCGATCATCGCCGCCAAGCCGGCCACCGAGGACGACTGGCACACCGAGTACCTGGATGCGATCCTGTCGATCCGCATCGTCGATGGCCTGGATCCGGCCATCGAGCACATCAATCACTATGGCTCGCACCACACCGACTCGATCGCCACCGAGCACCAGGGTAACGCCCGGCGCTTCATGGCCGAGGTCGATTCGGCGTCGGTCATGCTCAACACCCCGACCTGCTTTGCCGATGGCTTCGAGTATGGCCTGGGTGCGGAGATCGGCATTTCCACCGACAAGCTGCACGCCCGCGGTCCGGTCGGCCTGGAAGGGCTGACCTGCGAAAAATACGTGGTGATCGGCGACGGTCAGTTGCGCGGGTCCTGCTGAGTTGAGCAAGGCCCCGGCAGTCCGGCGTATCGGCATTCTTGGCGGCACATTCGACCCGGTGCACATCGGCCACCTGCGCAGCGCGCTGGAAGTGGCCGAGTTCATGGGGTTGGACGAGTTGCGCCTGCTGCCCAACGCCCGACCGCCGCACCGCGACACCCCGCAGGTGGCCGCCACCGACCGGCTGGCCATGGTGCGTAGCGCGGTACAAGGGGTCGAGGGCTTGAGCGTGGATGCCCGGGAGCTGGCGCGCGACAAACCGTCGTACACCATCGACACCCTGGAGTCGATCCGCAGCGAACTGAACACGCACGACCAGCTCTACCTGGTGCTGGGCTGGGATGCCTTCTGTGGTCTCCCGGGCTGGCACCGCTGGGAAGAGCTGCTGCAACATTGTCACATCCTGGTGCTGCAGCGCCCGGATGCCGATGTCGAACCCCCCGACGAGCTGCGCAACCTTCTGGCTGCGCGCTCGCAGAGCGATCCCACCGCCATGTCCGGCCCGGCGGGGAACATTTCGTTCGTCTGGCAGACGCCGCTTGCGGTGTCCGCCACACAGATCCGGCAGCTGCTGGCCAGCGGCAAGTCGGTTCGGTTCCTGGTGCCGGACGCAGTACTGGCCTACATCGAGGCGCACGGTCTGTACCGTGTGTCCAACTGAGGGCGCCGCAGGGCGCCTCATTACAACGAGTTGAACGAGTTTTATATGACCAAGCAGAAAATCAATGGCGAAGAACTGGTCGAACTGACCAAGGCCGCGCTGGAAGACGTCAAGGCCCAGGACATCCAGGTCATCGACGTGCGCGACAAGCACAGCCTCACCGACTACATGATCATTGCCACCGGTACCTCCAACCGCCAGATCAACGCGATGCTGGAAAAGGTCCGTGAGGCCGTCAAGGCCAAGGGCGCGCAGCCGCTGGGCGAAGAAGGCAAGGGCGACAGCGACTGGGTGCTGCTGGACCTGAACGACGTCATCGTGCACATGATGACCGCCGCTGCCCGTCAGTTCTACGACCTGGAGCGTCTGTGGCTGGGCGCCGAGCAGAGCCGTGCTGCTGATGCCAAGCACCACAGCCCGGAAAACGCCAGTGACTACTTCACCGACAAGCTCAAGGATCGGGAATAAGGAACCGCCGTGCGTCTGCGTCTGATCGCGGTCGGCTCGCGCATGCCGAAGTGGGTCGAGGAAGGCTGGCACGAGTACGCCAAGCGCCTCCCGGCCGAGCTGTCGCTGGAGCTGGTTGAAATCCCACTGAACACCCGTGGCAAGAACGCCGACGTTGCCCGCCTGATCCGTCAGGAAGGCGAGGCGATGCTGGCCAAGGTCCAGCCCGGTGAACGGATCGTCACGCTCGAAGTCCATGGCAAGCCGTGGAGCACCGAGCAACTGGCGACCGAGCTGGATCGCTGGCGCCTGGATGCGCGTACGGTCAACCTGATGGTGGGCGGCCCGGAAGGGCTGGCGCCGGAAGTCTGCGCCCGTGCCGAACAGCGCTGGTCGCTGTCGCCGCTGACCCTGCCGCACCCGTTGGTGCGGATACTCATCGGTGAACAGATCTACCGCGCCTGGACCGTGTTGTCCGGGCACCCTTACCACAAATGACTTCGTAAGCCTGTCCGATGCCGCAGCAGATCCGCCTCAAGGACCACGAGAAAGACGCACGCCTGGTGCGCAACCGCGTCGTGGTCGGCGCGGTGGCGATCATGCTGCTCGTGTCCGTGCTGATCGCGCGCCTGTATTACCTGCAGATCATCCAGTACGACTACCACTCGACGCTGTCGGAGAACAACCGGGTGCATGTGCAGCCGATTCCGCCGACCCGTGGGCTGATCTTCGATCGCAATGGTGTGATCGTCGCCGACAACCGCCCCAGTTTCAGCCTGACCATGACCCGCGAACGCGCGGGCAAGTGGCAGGAGGTGCTGGACACCATCATCGAGGTGCTCGAGCTGAGCGAAGATGATCGTGCCTTGTTCGAGCGCCGCATGAAGCAGGGGCGTCGGCCATTCGAGCCGGTGCCGATCCTGTTCGAACTGAACGAGGAGCAGATCGCCCGCGTCGCCGTGAACCAGTTCCGTCTTCCCGGGGTGGAGGTGGCGGCGCAACTGGTGCGGCATTACCCACAAGGTGCGCATTTCGCTCATTCGGTGGGCTATGTCGGGCGGATCAACGAGAAGGAACTCAAGTCCCTCGATCCGGTGAACTACAGCGGCACCCACCATATCGGCAAGACCGGCATCGAGCGTTTCTACGAGGACGACCTGCATGGCCAGGTTGGCTACGAGGAAGTCGAGACCAACGCTCGCGGCCGTGTCTTGCGGGTGCTCAAGCGCACCGATCCGATTCCTGGCAAGGATATTGTCCTGAGCCTGGACATCAAGCTGCAGGAGGCCGCCGAAGAGGCGCTGGCAGGCCGCCGTGGGGCGATCGTCGCCCTCGACCCGCGCACCGGCGAGGTGCTGGCGATGGTCAGCCAGCCGAGCTTCGATCCCAACCTGTTCGTCACCGGCATCAGCTTCAAGGCCTATGCCGAGCTGCGCGATTCGATCGATCGCCCGTTGTTCAACCGTGTGCTGCGCGGCCTGTATCCTCCGGGCTCGACCATCAAGCCGGCAGTGGCCATTGCCGGCCTGGACAGCGGTGTGGTCAATGCCAGCAGTCGGGTGTTCGACCCGGGCTATTACCAACTGCCCAACTATGACCACAAGTACCGCAACTGGAACCGCACCGGCGATGGCTGGGTGGATCTGGATGTGGCGATCATGCGTTCTAACGACACCTATTTCTACGATCTTGCGCACAAGATGGGGATTGATCGGCTGTCGGCCTACATGAACAAGTTCGGCATCGGCCAGAAAGTCTCGCTGGACATGTTCGAAGAGTCGCCCGGGCTGATGCCTTCGCGTGAATGGAAGCGCGCCACCCGCCGCCAGGCCTGGTTCCCCGGTGAAACGCTGATTCTGGGCATTGGCCAGGGCTACATGCAGGCAACGCCCCTGCAACTGGCCCAGGCCACCGCACTGATCGCCAACAAGGGCAAGTGGAACCGTCCGCACCTGGCCAAGACCATCGAGGGCAAGCAGCCGGTGGATGAGAACCCGGTGGAAGACATCGTGCTGCGCGACAAGAACGACTGGGCCCGGGTCACCCATGGCATGGAGCAGGTGATGCACGGCGCGCGCGGCACGGCGCGCAAGGCCGCGCTCGGCTCGCAATATCGTATCGCCGGCAAGAGCGGTACCGCACAGGTGGTGGCGATCAAGCAGGGCGAGAAGTACGACCGCAACAAACTCCAGGAGCGTCACCGCGACCACGCGCTGTTCGTCGCCTTCGCACCCGCCGAAGATCCGAAGATCGTGGTCTCGGTAATGGTCGAGAACGGCGAGTCCGGCTCTGGTGTCGCCGCCCCCGTGGTGCGCCAGGTCATGGACGCCTGGTTGCTCGACGAAAACGGCCGGCTCAAGCCCGAATTTGGCCCTGCCACTGTCACTGTCGCCCAGGAAACGGCCCCGTGAAGAACAATTTCGATCGCATGCTCTCCAGCGAGGACGTGATGCGCAGGCGCGCCAGCTTCCTGCAGCGCATCCATGTCGACGGTCCTCTGCTGCTCATTCTGCTGACGCTCGCCGCCGGCAGCCTGTTCGTCCTCTATTCGGCCAGCGGCAAGAACTGGGACCTGCTGATGAAGCAGGCCAGTTCCTTCGGCATCGGCCTGGTGTCCATGTTCATCATCGCCCAGCTCGAGCCGCGCTTCATGGCGCGCTGGGTGCCGCTGGCCTACGTGGCGGGGGTGCTGTTGCTGGTGGTGGTGGATGTGATGGGCCACAACGCCATGGGCGCCACGCGCTGGATCAACATTCCCGGGGTGATTCGTTTCCAGCCCTCGGAATTCATGAAGATCATCATGCCGGCGACCATCGCCTGGTACCTGTCCAAGCGCACCCTGCCGCCCCATCTGAAACACGTGGCAATCAGCCTGGTGTTGATCGGTGTGCCGTTCATCCTTATCGTCCGACAACCCGACCTTGGCACGGCGCTGTTGATCCTTGCCTCCGGTGCGTTCGTGCTGTTCATGGGCGGCCTGCGCTGGCGCTGGATCATCAGCGTGGTGACGGCGGCCGTACCGGTGGCCGTGGCGATGTGGTTCTTCGTGATGCATGACTATCAGAAGCAGCGGGTCCTGACCTTCCTCGACCCCGAGAGCGATCCGCTGGGTACTGGCTGGAACATCATCCAGTCCAAGGCCGCGATCGGTTCGGGCGGCGTGTTCGGCAAGGGCTGGCTGCTGGGCACCCAGTCGCACCTGGACTTTCTGCCCGAAAGCCACACCGACTTCATCATCGCCGTGCTGGGTGAGGAATTCGGCCTGGTGGGCATCTGCCTGCTGCTGATCATCTACCTGTTGCTGATCGGTCGCGGCCTGGTCATCACCGCGCAGGCGCAGACCCTGTTCGGCAAGTTGCTGGCCGGCAGCCTGACGATGACCTTCTTTGTTTATGTGTTCGTCAACATCGGTATGGTGAGTGGCCTGCTGCCCGTGGTGGGTGTGCCGTTGCCCTTTATCAGCTATGGCGGAACTTCGTTGGTGACGCTGCTGTCAGCGTTTGGCGTTTTGATGTCGATCCACACGCACCGCAAATGGATCGCGCAGGTTTGAAAAAGGTGAAGAATTTCATGCAAGCAGTGCGTGGCTGGGCTGCCCGTTGTATGCCGTGGATCGGCGCGATGGGGCTGTTCGGCGCTGTCCAGCAGGCCAATGCCGGCGACTATGACGGCTCGCCCAAGGTGGCCGAATTCGTTGGCGAAATGACCCGCGACTACGGCTTTGCCGACGAGCAACTGATGGCCGTGTTCCGCGAGGTGCAGCGCAAGCAGGCGATCCTCGACGCGATCTCGCGTCCGGCCGAGCGGGTCAAGCCGTGGAAGGAATACCGCCCGATGTTCATCACCGATGCGCGCATTGCCCGCGGTGTGGACTTCTGGCGCCAGCACGAAGCCGTGCTGGCCCGCGCCGAGCAGGAATACGGCGTGCCGGCCCAGTACATCGTCGCGATCATCGGCGTGGAAACCTTCTTTGGCCGCAATACCGGTAACTACCGTGTCATCGATGCCTTGTCGACGCTGGGCTTCGACTACCCGCCGCGAGCCGAATTCTTCCGCAAGGAGCTGCGTGAGTTCCTCCTGCTGGCGCGCGAGGAGCAACTCGACCCGCTCACGCTCAAGGGCTCCTATGCTGGCGCCATGGGCCTGCCGCAGTTCATGCCGAGCAGTTTCCGCAATTACGCCGTGGACTTCGACGGCGACGGCCACATCAACATCTGGAACAACCCGGATGACGCCATCGGTAGCGTGGCCAGCTATTTCAAGCGCCACGGCTGGATCGCCGGGCAGCCGGTGGTCAGCCGGGCGCAGGTCAGTGGTACGCGTGTCGACGAGGGCCTGACCACTGGCATCGAGCCTGTGAAGACAGTCGGGGAGTTGCGAGCGCTGGGCTGGTCGAGTCATGATGCGCTGCGCGATGATCTGCCGGTCACGGCGTTCCGGCTCGAAGGCGACAATGGCCCCGAATACTGGATGGGCCTCAAGAACTTCTACGCGATCACGCGTTACAACCGCAGCGTGATGTATGCCATGGCGGTGCATCAGCTCTCGCAACAGCTGGTCCAGGCACGGGGCGTCAAGTAATGCGCGAATTGTTCAAACCCAATACCTTCAAGCTGCTCACCTGTGCCGCCATCGGCCTGGTGCTGGTCAGCTGTTCTTCCAGCCGTCCGACCTCGCAGGCGGGCGGCAACACCGTTCGCTCGCAGCCGGGCCTGGACATCAACCGTGCCCACAAGGACGGTGCGCCCTGGTGGGACGTGGACGTCAACAAGATTCCCGACGCCACCCCGACCGTGCACACCGGCAACTACAAGGCCAACCCGTACACCGTGCTGGGCAAGACTTATTACCCGATGCAGGACTCGCGCAACTATCGCGCCGAGGGTACTGCGTCGTGGTACGGCACCAAGTTCCACGGGCAGAACACCGCCAACGGCGAGCTTTACGACCTCTACGGCATGAGCGCGGCGCACAAGACCCTGCCGCTGCCGGCCTATGTGCGGGTAACCAACCTGGCCAACGGCCGTAGCGTGATCCTGCGGGTCAACGATCGCGGGCCGTTCTATTCGGACCGCATCATCGACTTGTCGTATGCCGCGGCGAAGAAGCTCGGTTACGCCGAGATCGGCACCGCCCATGTGCGCGTCGAGGGTATCGACCCGCAGCAGTGGTGGGCGCAGAAGGGCCAGCAGCCGCCATCGATGCTCAAGGAGCCGCAGGTCGCCCAGGCGCAGCCGATCCCTGCCAGCACCGGGCGCGTCGAGCAGTGGACCCCGCCGCCGCAGCAGCACGCGGCACCCGTGGTGCCGGTGCAGGTTGCCGGCAACAACGTACCGGGCAACGGCGGCGGCAGCTTCCTTCAGGTGGGCGCCTTCGCCAACCCGGACGCGGCCGAGCTGTTGCGTTCCAAGTTGAGCACCATGGTCAGTGCTCCGGTGTTCATCAGTTCCATCGTACGCAACCAGCAAACGCTGCACCGGGTACGTCTGGGGCCGATCAGCAGCCAGGGTGAGATCCAGCAGGCGCAGGACAGCATTCGCCTGGCGAACCTGGGGCAGGCCAAGCTGGTCACAGCAGACTGACTGCGCAGTATCTTGCCGACCTGTCGGTTTGTTCATGAATTGCCAGGTTCGGCCATGTACAATGGCGGTTTTGCCCCTTGGGGCATGGGGTTGTCCGCCAGCCCTGAAGCAGACTGAAACGCCGTGGTATCCCCGCGGAACATCAGACCATTAGCGATTTACGAGAGACGGATGAACATCACCAACCTTGCCAAACGACTTTGCCTGCCCGTACTGCTGATGATCGTGCCTGCTGCCTTTGCAGCCGAGCAGATGATGCCAGCACCTCCGCAGTTGGCAGCCAAGTCCTATGTACTCATGGATGCGTCCAGCGGCAACGTGCTGGTCGAGAACAACGGTGACGAGCGCCTGCCGCCAGCCAGCCTGACCAAGCTGATGACCGCCTACATCGCCACTCTCGACATCCGTCGTGGCCAGATCGGCGAGAACGACCCGGTGACCGTCAGCGAGAACGCCTGGCGTACCGGCGGTTCGCGCATGTTCATCAAGGTCGGCAGCCAGGTGACCGTCAGCGACCTGCTGCACGGCATCATCATCCAGTCGGGCAACGATGCCTCGGTCGCCCTGTCCGAGCACATCGCCGGCAGTGAAGACGCCTTCGCCGACATGATGAACAAGACTGCCGGCGACCTGGGCATGTCCAATTCGCACTTCATGAACCCGACCGGCCTGCCGAACCCTGAGCACTATTCCTCGGCCCACGACATGGCCCTGCTGGCGCGCGCGATCATCAACGAAGATCCGGCCCACTACGCGATCTACTCGCAGAAAGAGTTCTACTGGAACAACATAAAGCAGCCTAACCGCAACCTGCTGCTGTGGCGCGACAAGACCGTCGACGGTCTGAAGACCGGCCACACCGAGGAAGCCGGCTACTGCATGGTGGCGTCGGCCGTTCGCGACGGCCAGCGTCTGATCGCGGTGGTGTTCGGCACCAACAGCGAGCAGGCCCGTGCCGCCGAGACGCAGAAGCTTCTGACCTACGGTTTCCGCTTCTTCGAAACCCAGACCTTCTATCAGAAGGGCACCGAGCTGACCCAGGCTCCGGTCTGGAAGGGCGCCACCGGTCAAGTCAAGGCCGGTCTGGCCAACGACCTGACCATGACCATGCCTAAAGGCCAATTGAAACGCCTCCAGGCTTCGATGACCATGAACCCGCAACTGACCGCTCCGATCGCAAAAGGTGACGTGATCGGCAAAGTGGAAGTCAAACTGGACGAGAAAGTGGTGCACAGCGCCGACCTGATCGCCCTGGATGGCGTCGAGGAAGGTGGTTTCTTCCGCCGTATGTGGGATAGCATCCGCCTGTTCTTTTACGGTTTGTTCAACTGATACGTGACCGGCCATGCCCCCGTGCAACCACGCGGGGGCATTGTTGTTGCCACGCCTTACGAGGGCGTATGCGCCATGAGCGAAGCTGACGTCAAGTCGCACAAAATCGAATTCCCCTGCGCCGATTACCCGATCAAGGTCATCGGCGATACTGTTGTCGGCTTCAAGGACATGGTCATCGAAGTCCTGAGCAAGCACGCCAAGGTCGACCTTTCCACCCTGGCCGAGCGCCAGAGCAAGGAAGGCAAGTACACCACGGTGCAACTGCACATCGTCGCCGAGAGCGAGAATCAGCTGCACGATATCAACAGTGCCCTGCGTGCCACCGGCATCGTGAAAATGGTGCTGTGATGCCCGCGTGTCTCGGTTTTCGCGATCTTGGCCTGCAGCCCTATGAACCGGTGCTGGAGGCCATGCGTCGTTTTACCGAGCAACGCAGCCCGGACAGCCAGGACGAAGTCTGGTTGGTCGAGCATCCTGCAGTCTTCACCCAGGGCCAGGCCGGCAAGGCCGAGCATCTGCTGATTCCGGGCGATATCCCGGTGGTGCAGACCGACCGCGGCGGCCAGGTCACCTACCACGGCCCCGGCCAGTTGGTCGCCTACCTGCTGCTGGACGTGCGCCGCCTGAGCATTGGCGTGCGCGAACTGGTCAGCCGCATCGAGACTACGCTCATCGAACTGCTCGCCAGCTATGGCGTGCAGGCGGTGGCCAAGCCCGACGCCCCTGGCGTCTATGTCGATGGGGCGAAGATCGCGTCACTTGGCCTTCGAATCCGCAATGGCCGTTCGTTCCACGGCCTTGCCCTGAACGTGGACATGGACCTCGCGCCATTCCGCCGAATCAACCCCTGCGGGTATGCGGGGCTGGCCATGACCCAGCTGCGCGACCTGGCAGGTCCGATCGAACTCGACGAGGTCAGGACAAGGCTGCGCGGACAGCTGGTCAAGCACCTCGACTATGCTGAGCAGACGACCCTCACGGGCGGAATCGACTGAATATGACAACTGTGCAAGAAGCCGTGCCGAACCTGATCGCGACCCAAGACGTCACCCCGCGCCCCGCCCCCAAGAAAGTGGAAGCCGGGGTCAAGCTGCGTGGCGCCGATAAGGTCGCGCGCATCCCGGTGAAAATCATCCCCACCGAAGAACTGCCGAAGAAGCCCGACTGGATTCGCGTGCGCATCCCGGTTTCGCCGGAAGTCGATCGCATCAAGCAACTGCTGCGCAAGCACAAGTTGCACAGCGTCTGCGAAGAGGCATCCTGCCCCAACCTGGGCGAGTGCTTCTCCGGTGGCACCGCGACCTTCATGATCATGGGTGACATCTGCACCCGCCGCTGCCCGTTCTGCGACGTTGGTCACGGCCGTCCGAAGCCTCTGGATCTGGACGAGCCGAAGAACCTGGCGGTCGCCATTGCCGACCTGCGCCTGAAGTACGTGGTGATCACCTCGGTAGACCGCGACGACCTGCGTGATGGTGGCGCCCAGCACTTTGCCGATTGCATCCGCGAAATCCGCGCCCTGTCCCCGGGCGTGCAGTTGGAAACCCTGGTGCCGGACTACCGCGGGCGTATGGACGTGGCGCTGGAAATCACCGCGCAAACGCCGCCTGATGTGTTCAACCACAACCTTGAGACCGTGCCGCGTCTGTACAAGGCCGCGCGTCCGGGTTCGGACTACGACTGGTCGCTGGACCTGCTGCAGAAGTTCAAGCAACTGGTGCCGCACGTCCCCACCAAGTCGGGCCTGATGCTCGGCCTGGGCGAGACCGACGAGGAAGTCATCGAAGTGATGCACCGCATGCGCGAGCATGACATCGACATGCTGACCCTCGGCCAGTACCTGCAGCCGTCGCGCAGCCACTTGCCGGTGCAGCGTTTCGTGCACCCCGACACCTTCGCCTGGTTCGCCGAGGAAGGCTACAAGATGGGCTTCAAGAACGTCGCCTCCGGCCCGCTGGTGCGCTCGTCGTACCACGCCGACCAGCAGGCTCACGAAGCCAAGATCAAGCTCTGATCCGGGCTTGCGCTGAACATGCCGATGCGCGCCGAAAGGCGGCATCGGCATTTTTGTTTTCTGGGGCAACGCGCCCTGTGTGCGCCTTCCAATACGCCCGTTAGAGTGGCAAGCCCCTGTATGCAAGGAGTCGCCCGATGAACTGTCTTGAAACCCCAACCTTCCGCCTGCCCAAGGCATTACCCGGTAACGCCTGCTTCGCAATTGTCGCGCCGGCGGGGCCTGCACGGCTGGATGTGGACAAGGCGCGGCAATGGTTCGAACAGCGGGGCTTGCGCTGCCGCGTCTATCCGGGTGCGCTGCAGGCCGACGGCTATCTGGCAGGCAGCGACGAGCAACGCCTGCGTGACTTGCACGACGCCTTCGCTGACCCTCAGATCGACGCGATCCTGTGCATGCGGGGTGGCTATGGCAGCATGCGGCTGCTGGATCGGCTGGATTTCGAGCTGATTCGTCGTCACCCCAAACCCTTGATCGGCTACAGCGACATCACCGCCCTGCACACGGCAATCCAGCGCCATGCCGGGTTGCTCACCTTCCATGGCGGGATGCTCAATGCCGACCTGCTCGGTGCCAAGCTCGAGCCGACCGTCAGTTCGCTATTCCAGCAGTTGCAGGGGCAGGTCGGGCGAGGCGATGCCATCGGGCATCCTGCGGCGTTCGGCCTTACGACCGTGGTCGGTGGTGTTGCCAGCGGACGTTTGGTGGGTGGCAACCTGTCGATGCTCGGAGCGACCCAGGGCACTGTGGCGCAGATCGATACCCACGACAGCATCCTGTTCATCGAGGACGTCAACGAGCCTCTGTACCGCGTGGACCGTCTGCTGACCCAGTTGCGCTTGGCCGGCAATCTGGAGGGAATCAAGGGGGTGCTGGTGGGAGACTTCGCGGGTATCACGGTGGCGGCGCTGGAGCCGTTGCTCAGGGATATCTTCGGGCCACTGCAGGTGCCGGTGCTGGCAGGATGGCGCAGTGGGCACTGCGATCCGAATGTGTGCCTGCCGTTGGGTGCGCAGGTGCGGCTGGACAGTGATGCACAGCAGCTTGTGCTGGAGCAGTCGTTGTTCACAGCCTGAAGCTATAGGGGCTGCACAAGCAGCCCCGATATTCTCTAGCGCCGCAGGCTATCGAGCAGCTTGTGTGTTGGATAGCCATCGGCCGGCCAGCCCTGAGCTTGCTGGGCATTGCGAATGGCCTTGCGGGTGTTGGCGCCGATGATGCCATCGGCGTTACCGGCTTCGTGCCCGCTGGCGTTGAGCAGGTTTTGCAGCTCCATGCGCTCGCTGCGGCTCAGCGGCAGGTCGTCCTTCGGCCACGATCCGGCAATGAAGCCCCAGCCCGAGAAGCGATCGCCCAGCAGGCTGACCGCCAGGGCGTAGGACGAGGAATTGTTGTACTTCAGGATTGCACGGAAGTTGTCCAGTACCAGGAATGCCGGTCCGCGTGCGCCTGCTGGAAGCAATAGCGCTGCCGAGAGCTGGCTGCTGCCGCTGGGCAGTTGGGTGCCGGTTGGCAGTGTCACACCGAGGCTCAACCATTCGCTGACCGACTTGCGTTGAGCGCCGTCTGCCAGCCAGTAATCGAAGCCTGCCGGCACCTGAACCTCGAAGCCCCAAGGTTGGCCACGCTTCCAGCCCGAGCTTTGCAGGTAGTGCGCGGTGGAGGCCAGCGCGTCTGCCGTGCTGTTCCAGATGTCGCGGCGACCATCGCCGTCGAAGTCCACCGCGTGGGTGTTGTAGGTGGTAGGGATGAACTGGGTCTGCCCCATTGCACCGGCCCAGGAGCCGCGCATGGCCTCGGGCTGGATATCGCCGTTCTGCAGGATCTGCAGGGCCGCGATCAACTGGTCCTGGGCGAAGGTCGGGCGGCGGCCCTCATAGGCCAGGGTGGCCAGCGAGCGGATCACCGACTTGTTGCCCTGGAACTGCCCGAAATTGCTCTCCATGCCCCATACGGCAACCAGCACCTGGCGGTCGACGCCATAGCGTTGCTCGATACGACCGAGCAGCTCGGCGTGCTGTTCCAGCAGTTTCTTGCCGTTGCGCACGCGCAGCGGCGACAACGCACCGTCGAGATACTCCCAGACCGGGCGGGAGAATTCAGGCTGGCTGCGGTCGGCCTTGATCACGTCCATGTCGGGTGTGACGCCAAGGAATGCACGGTCGAAGGTATTGGGGCTGATGCCTGCCAGCAGGGCTTGCTGGCGGAAGCCCGCCTGCCATTGGGCGAAGGTCTGCAGCGGCTGGATTTCGCTGCTGGTGTCAGTGGCGGTGCCGGGCAGGGTAACGTTCGGAGCAGGCTGGGCAGGAGCCAGCGGCAGGGCGTCGGCGGCGGTGGGTTTTTCCGCGCAGGCAACGAGCAGGATGAAGCTGGAGGCCGCGATCAGCTGGCGGGGGCGCCAGCGCTGGGAAAGACTGAAGGACATGCACAGATCCAGTTTTGCAGTTCAGGTGCCGACCATATCATGCCTGCGCCTTTTTCAGGCGGCCAGAAAGCAAGAAGCCTCCCAATCTCTCGATTGGAAGGCTTCGCGGCGGTAGCTGCCCTTGCCCTTTTCCGGTCGTTCCTGACGGCAGCGGAACAGGGGTTGGGCGATGATCGACTTGGCCTTGTTGGGGCCGTGTTTTTTCGGCTTCTTGCTCATGGCGGGGTTCCCGGGTTGGATGAACTTGGGGCGGACTTTATGGCCTGGGCGAGCGGGGGGCCAATTGATTGTGTGTATGAGCTGTGACACCCCTGTGGGAGCGCCGAACCGCCGCTCCTACAAGTAGTCCCAATTATTCCGAAGGAAGCGTCAGGCGCTGGCCGGCCATCAACAGCGACAGCCGCGACAACCCGGTCCACGGCGAGCCCTCGGCCTGGCCTTTGATCTGTGCGTCGATACGCTGGGCATCCTGCAGCAGTTGCGCCCAACGTTGCGCTGACAGGCGCTGCAGAGCCTTGCTGACCAGGGGGCGGCGTTTATCCCACACTGGTGGGCGCGACTGGCTGAAGGCCTTGTCCAGCGGCACGCCCTGGCTGAACTGCTGGGCCAGACCCGCCAACAGGCGCAGCTCGCGCGCCAGCGCCCATAGAATGACCGGCGGCTCGACGCCCTCGCCACGCAGCCCTTCGAGCATGCGCAGGGCATGCCCGGCCTCGCCGTTGAGGATGGCATCGACCAGGCCGAACACATCGAAACGAGCGCTGTCGGCGACCGCGGCCTGGACGGTCTCGACGGTGATCTGGTTGCCCTCGGCGAGCAGCTTGAGTTTCTCGATCTCCTGGGCGGCCGCCAGCAGGTTGCCCTCGACCCTTGCGGCGATCAGGTCGATCGCATCGCGCTGCGCCGACAGCCCGGCCTGGGACAGGCGCTGGTTGATCCATTGCGGCAGCTGCTGGGCGTCCACCGGCCAGATCTGAATGAATTGGCAGTGTTCACCCTCGATGAGGGCCTTGCCCCATTTAGTCTTCTGCGCACTGCCGTCAAGCTTGGGCAGGCTGATCAGCAGCAGCGTGTCCTCGGCGGGATTGGCGCAATACTCCATGAGCGCAGCAGCGCCCTTGTCGCCGGGTTTGCCCGACGGCAGGCGCAGCTCCAGCAGACGTCGTTGGGCGAACAGCGAAAGGCTGGCACCGGCCAGCAGCAGGCTACCCCAGTCGAAGTTGGCATCGGCGCTGAACACCTGACGTTCATCGAAGCCCTGTTGGCGCGCGGCGGCGCGAATGGCGTCGGCGGCTTCCTGGCACAGCAGAGGGTCGTCGCCGCTGACCACATAGACCGGGGCCAGTGTGCCTTGCAGGTGCTTGTTGAGTTGGGCGGGAGAAAGCTTCATGGGATGGGCGGGGCACCAGCGGTGCCCCGTTCAGGCTCAATGGGCCGGGACTTCCAGCGGGGATTGCTGGGGCGTGTTGTCCTGGATGCGCTGGGCCTCTTTCAGGGCTTCGGCTTCGGCGCGGGCGCGTTCGTCAGCCTTGCGCTGAAGGTGCGCCAGGTGCTCCGGGGTCAGCTGCTGCAGGCGGCCCATCATGCTCTGGACCAGGTCACGACGCATTTCCTGGCGAACCTGAGTGGCTTCCTGGGTGGAGCCGGTGATGTTGTTGCCGTCGTAGACATAGATCTTGCGTACTTCCAGCTTGTCTGTGAGCAGTACCGCATCGTTCTGCCCCTGAACTTCGTAGTTCAGCACGGTAGTCAGCTCGTATTCAGCAGAGCGGCTGCCGCCGGAGTAGGTCGCCGCGCGCTGGCTGTCCTGCTCGTTGGTCAGTACCAGCTTGTAGGGCGCGCCGGCCTGAACCTTGACGCCACTGTTCTGCAGAGTCTGGCGCAGTTGGGTGACGGTCTCGCCATAGGCATTACGCGCGCTCAGATCCAGTTCCTTGAGGGCGATCTCGTTGGTGCCGGTACCGCGCAGCTGGAAACCGCAGGCGCTGAGCACGACGGCCAGGCCTATTACCAGCAGATTGCGTTTGATCATGTTGTTGCTCCCTTGTGGGCCTGTTCCGCCCGCCCCGTGTCTAAGGGGCGGGCGTTGCCATCAGTTGGCGACGATATTGACCAGCTTGCCCGGTACCACGATGACCTTGCGGATGGTCAGGCCATCGATGAAGCGCAGGACATTGTCGTTGCTGCGGGCGGCGGCTTCGATTTCCTCGCGGCTGGCGGCGGCAGGCATTTCGACCTGGCCACGCAGCTTGCCGTTGACCTGCACTACCAGGGTGATGGTGTCTTGTACCAGCGCGCTTTCGTCGACGGCCGGCCAGCCAGCGTCGATCACCGCCTGGGTGTGGCCCAGTTCCTTCCACAGTGCGTGAGAGAGGTGCGGGGTGATCGGTGCCAGCAGCAGGGTGACGGCCTCCAGGCCTTCCTGCAGCAGGGCACGATCCTGTTCGCTGGCTTGCGGAGCTTTTTCCAGTACGTTCATCAGGGTCATCACCTGGGCGATGGCGGTGTTGAACTTGTGGAACTGACCCACATCGGTGCTGGCTTGCTTGATTGCAGCGTGGATGCCTCGGCGGATGACCTTCTGCGCGTCGTCCAGGGCGGCGATGTCCAGCTTGCCTGGCAGGCCCTGGGCAACATGGCCCTGGGCCAGGCGCCAGACACGGCGCAGGAAGCGGCTCGCGCCTTCGACACCGGAGTCGGACCATTCCAGGCTCATGTCGGGCGGCGAGGCGAACATCATGAACAGACGGCAGGTGTCGGCGCCGTAGGCGTCGATCATGGCTTGTGGGTCGACGCCGTTGTTCTTCGACTTCGACATCTTCTCGGTGCCGCCGATTTCCACCGGCAGGCCGTCGGTCTTCAGGCGTGCGCCGATGATCTTGGCCTTGGCATCACGCTCGACCTCGACATCGGCCGGGTTGAACCAGTCACGACCGCCGTTGCTGGCAACGCGGTAGTAGGTTTCGGCAACGACCATGCCTTGGGTCAGCAGGTTCTTGAACGGCTCGTTCGAGGTGACCAGGCCTTCGTCGCGCATCAGTTTGTGGAAGAAGCGCGCGTACAACAGGTGCAGGATGGCGTGCTCGATACCGCCGATGTACTGATCGACCGGCAGCCAGTGGTTGGCCGCTTTCGGATCGACCAGACCACCCTCGTAGTTGGGCGAGGCGTAGCGGGCGAAGTACCAGGACGATTCGACGAAGGTGTCCATGGTGTCGGTTTCGCGCTTGGCCGCAGTGCCGCATTTCGGGCAGGTGCACTCATAGAACTCGGGCATGCGCGCCAGTGGCGAACCGGCGCCGTCCGGCACCACGTTCTCCGGCAGCACGACCGGCAGTTGGTCTTCCGGCACCGGCACGTCGCCGCAGGACGGGCAATGGATGATCGGGATCGGGCAGCCCCAGTAGCGCTGGCGGCTGATGCCCCAGTCGCGCAGGCGGAACTGGGTGCGCGACTTGCCGAGGTCCTTGCGGATCAGCGCGGCTTCGATGGCGTCGAAGGCGCCGGCGAAGTCCAGGCCGTCGAACTCGCCGGAGTTGATCAGTTGGCCGTGCTCGCCATAGGCGGCCAGCCACTCGCTGCCGACTTCATCGCCCGCGCTGGTGCGCACCACAGCCTTGACCGGCAAGTTGTACTTGTGGGCGAACTCGAAATCGCGCTCGTCATGGGCCGGAACAGCCATTACCGCGCCATCGCCGTAGTGCATCAGCACGTAGTTGGCGACCCAGACCGGCAGTTTCTCGCCGGTGAGCGGATGCTCGACCAGCAGCGAGGTGGCCATGCCTTTCTTCTCTTGCGTGGCCATGTCGGCCTCGGCCACGCTGCCGCTCTTGCATTCGTCGATGAATGCTTGCAGCGCCGGGTTGCCCTGGGCGGCCTGGGTGGCCAGCGGGTGCTCGGCGGCGACGGCGACGTAGGTGGCGCCCATCAGGGTGTCGGGGCGCGTGGTGAAGACCTTCAGCGTGCCCTCGTGACCGATGCTCGGCTGGTCGTAGGGGAACTGCACTTCCATGCCGCGCGACTTGCCGATCCAGTTGCGCTGCATGGTCTTGACCTGCTCGGGCCAGCCCGGCAGCTCGTCGAGGCTTTCCAGCAGCTCGTCGGCGTAGTCGGTGATGCGGAAGTAGTACATCGGGATTTCGCGCTTCTCGATCAGCGCGCCCGAACGCCAGCCGCGGCCGTCGATGACCTGCTCGTTGGCCAGCACGGTCTGGTCGGCCGGGTCCCAGTTCACGGTCCCGTTCTTGCGGTAGATCACGCCTTTTTCGAACAGGCGGGTGAACAGCCACTGCTCCCACCGGTAGTAGTCCGGCTTGCAGGTGGTGACTTCACGCGACCAGTCGAAGGCCAGGCCCAGGCTCTTGAGCTGGGTCTTCATGTAGTCGATGTTCTCGTAGGTCCACTTGGCCGGGGCGACGTTGTTCTTCATCGCCGCGTTTTCCGCCGGCATGCCGAAGGCATCCCAACCCATCGGCTGCAGGACATTCTTGCCCAGCATGCGCTGGTAGCGGGCAATGACGTCGCCGATGGTGTAGTTGCGCACGTGGCCCATGTGTAGCTTGCCGCTCGGGTACGGGAACATCGATAGGCAATAGTACGTATCCTTGCCTTGCTGTTCGGTGACAGCGAACGATTGTTGCTCGTCCCAGAACTTCTGGGCGGCGGCTTCTAAATCACGGGGCTGGTATTGTTCGTGCATGGCTACTTTTGCTGAAAGTGAAAGAGACCTTGTTTCCAGGCAGCGCAACCTCGCTGCGTCCGGCACTCCGGTGTCGATGAGAGTGAACGGCCTAGCATACATGAGCGTCGCGCGTCGTGGGAAACCCAGAATGCGATTGGCGCCGTGCGGGCCGTTTGTCGCGGCAGGCGGCTGCTTTTTTCAGTGCCGCTAAGCTCATCTGTGGGGGGGATATTCTTACCTTCAATGAGGTGAACGGATGGGAGAGTCGCAGCTAACCGCAATCAAACCGGAGCTATACGAACGCCTGATCGACCGACTGGGCCTGGCACTCGAAGTGGCCAGGACCTCGGTGCGACTGCGCGACGAAATGCCAGCAGAATTGGAGCTGCGCGGCCTGAGCCCCGCGGAGTTCCAGGTGATCAAGGCTTATCTGGACACGCTTCCTGAGAGCCGTTTCGCCAGTGCCGGCGCCTACCCTCAGCCGGAGTCCGGCAAGGGCAAGATCGTCTGGCTCAAGGACCGGCAGCGCCCCGCTGCAATGGACAGATCCAGAACGCAACCTTCCCGATAGCCGTTCAGGACACCAGGCCCGCGTCGTTTCGTGACGCTTCTTCGATTAACCACTCTGATCGACGCCGGTCGCGCACTTGTTGCCCGGCGTCGATCCTCTTAGGCTGCACCTCTTCCATGGAGGTGTGCGCATGCCGATTCGTTTTTTCATCAAGCAGTGGCTTATGCCGCCGGGCTTGCTGTTCCTGTTGCTTTTGGCGGCCTGGTGGCTGCGCAAGCGCTGCCCGCGCCTGGCCGGGTTGTGCTTTGTCATCGGGCTGGGTGGCTTGTGGCTGATGAGCCTGCCGCTGGTGGTGCAGGAGTCGGCACGGGCATTGGAAACCGAGGCGGCCCTGGGGCTGGATGAGTGGGCCGGTTTGGCCGCGCGTGCCGATGCCATCGTGATTCTCGGTGCAGGCCGGGAGCGCGGCGATCCGGCCTGGGGTGGGCAGGACCAGCCCACAGGCACGGCGCTGGAGCGCATGCGCTATGCGGCACAGTTGTCCAAGGCTTCGGGCTTGCCGGTGCTGACCACGGGTGGCCTGCACTACGGCACGCCGCCGAGCGAGGCACAATTGATGGCCGATCGGCTCAAGGCTGACTTCGGGGTGGAGGTAACCTGGAAGGAAGAGGCCAGCCGCACGACTTGGGAAAACGCCCGTTTCAGCGCCGATGTTCTGCAGCCGTTGGGGTTGCGCCGTGTGGTGGTGGTGACCCAGGCCTGGCACATGCAGCGCTCACGCTGGAGCTTCGAGCAGGTGGGCTTCGAGGTGGTGCCGGCGCCAGTGGGGTTTCTGGGGGGCGATCATGCGCGACCGTTTGCCGGCTTGCTGCCGGAAAGCCGGGCGATCTGGCAGAGCGGGCAGTTGCTCAACGAGGCGGTGGGGCTGCTGGGATATCGACTGTTCTATTGATGTGGCGAACGCTGTGCCGGCCTCTTCCAGGGCAAGCCCGCCCCCGCAGGCACTGAGTCCTGAAGACCCTGCAGGAGCGGGCTTGCCCGCGAAAAAGCCCCTCTACAGGGCCCTGGCGATCCGCCCCGCCAGCAGCGCCCAGCCCATCAGCAGCACGCAGACGATCGCCAATGGCCACGAGCGCCATTGCAGGTAGGGCGTGAGCTGCTGCATCGGCACCACATCACCATACAGAATCTCCTTCTGGAACTGCGGAATCTGGGTGGTAATCCTGCCGAACGGGTCGATCAGGGCCGTTACGCCATTGTTGGTGGCGCGGATCATCCAGCGCCCCGCCTCGAGCGCGCGCATCTGTGCCATCTGCAGGTGCTGCAACGGGCCGATCGAGGTGCCGAACCAGGTGTCGTTGCTGATGGTCAGCAGCAGATCGCTCTGCGCTGCCAGTCCTGCGGCGAATTCCGGGTAGACCACTTCGTAGCAGATGTACGGCGCTATCTGATAGCCCTTGGCCTGTAGCAGCGGCTGGTCTTCAGGCCCGCGGGCGAAGTCCGACATCGGCAGGTTGAAGAACTCGATCAGCCCGCGCAGCACGTCCTGCAGCGGAACGTATTCGCCAAATGGCACCAGCTTCTGCTTGAGGTAGGTGCCGTCGCCTTCGCCGGTCACGGTGATGCCGTTGTAGTAGCGGCGCTGGTGGTGCACCACTTCGCGGATCGGCACCCCGGTGATCAGCGCCGAATGACGGTCAGAAGCAAAGCTGCCCATCATGTCGATGTAGCCCTGGGCCTGGTCCTTGAGCACCGGTACCGCGGTCTCGGGCCAGACCAGCAGGTCGACCGGCTTGGAGCTCAGGCTCATGTCGCGGTACAGCGCCAGTTGCGCGTTGACGTGGGCCGGATCCCATTTCAGATCCTGCTCGACGTTGCCCTGCACCGCGGCCACTTTCAGTGGCTCGCCGGCCGGTTGGGTCCAGGCGTGGTCCTTGAGGCTCAGGCCGATGCCCCAGGGGGCGACCAGCAGCAGTGCGCCCACGGCGAGGAAGGCCGGGCGTGCCCGCAAACGGTGCAGGTTGCACAGCAGTGCGGCAGACAGCGCCAGGGCGAAGGAAATCAGCCAGACACCCCCCAGCGGCGCAAGCCCCGCCAGCGGACCGTCGAGCTGGCTGTAGCCGGCATAGAGCCAGGGGAAACCGGTCAGGAACCAGCCGCGGAAGGCCTCCTGCAACAGCCACAGGGCAGCGAAGCACAGGGCATCGGCCAGCGGCGCCTCGTTACGCCGCAGCCAGCGTGCCCAAAGCCAGGCGGGCAGGGCGAAGAACCAGGCGATGGCGGCGAAGAAGGCCACCAGCAGCAGGGTCGCCAGCAAGGGCGAAGCCCCGCCGTAGGTGTTGATGCTGACGTAGATCCAGCTGGTGCCGGCGCCATACAGGCCGAACCCATAGCACCAGCCGCGACCCAATGCCTGACGCGGGCTGAGCTCGCGCAGGCCGAGGTAGAACAGCATGATCGCCAGCAGGGCGATCGGCCAGATGTCGAAGGGCGCCAGGGCCAGGGAGGTGGAGGCGCCGGCCACCATGGCCAGCAGGTTACCGGGCCAGCCGGGGCGGGTGATCCAGCGCATGTTCGTCCTTAGCGAGTGATCGGGGTCAGGCGCAGCAGGTGTATCCGGCGGCTGTCGGCATTGAGAATGCGGAAGCGATAGGCGCCGATTTCGGTGGTCTCGTTGCGCTTGGGCAGGTGGCCAAAGGCGCTCATGACCAGGCCGCCGACAGTGTCGAACTCATCGTCGGAGAACTCGCTGTCGAAGAACTCGTTGAAGTTCTCGATCGGTGTCAGCGCTTTTACCAGGAAGTCGCCGCTGGGCAGTGGCTTGATATAGCTGTCTTCCTCGACGTCGTGCTCGTCTTCGATGTCGCCGACGATCTGCTCGAGCACGTCCTCGATGGTCACCAGGCCCGCGACGCCGCCGTATTCGTCGATGACGACGGCCATGTGATTGTGGTTGGCGCGGAACTCGCGCAACAGCACATTCAGGCGCTTGGACTCTGGCACGAAGGTGGCCGGGCGCAGCAAGTCCTTGATGTTGAAGCTGTCGCCGTTCTCCTTGAGGATCAGCGGCAGCAGGTCCTTGGCCAGCAGGATCCCGAGCACATCGTCATGGCTTTCACCGATCACCGGGTAGCGCGAGTGCGCGGCGTCGATCACCGCCGGCAGGAATTCGCGTGGCGACTGGCTGGCCTTGATGCTGATCATCTGCGAGCGCGGGACCATGATGTCGCGCACCTGCAGGTCAGCGACCTGGATGGCACCTTCGACGATGGTCAAAGCTTCGCTGTCGAGCAGCTTGTTCTGATGGGCTTCGCGCAGCAGCTCGAGGAGCTCCTGGCGGTTTTTCGGCTCATGGGCAAAAGCCTGGGTCAGTTTACCCAGCCAGGACTTCTGCCCGTTGCTCGATCGATCTTCGCTCATGGCGGTTTACTCGTGTTCCTTTGCAGTGATCAAGGGTTGATTGAATCGGTGTCGTCATCGGCGTACGGGTCGGGGTGACCCAGTTCGGCCAGCAATTCGCGTTCCAGGGCTTCCATTTCCTCGGCCTCATCGTCGTCGATGTGGTCGTAGCCCAGCAGGTGCAGGCAGCCGTGAATGACCAGGTGCGCCCAGTGTGCTTCCAGCGCCTTGCCTTGTTCGTTGGCTTCGCGCTCGACCACCGGCACGCAGATGACCAGGTCGCCCAGCAGCGGAATATCCAGCAGATCGTCGGGCACGTCAGCAGGGAAGGACAACACGTTGGTCGCGTAGTCCTTGTGCCGGTAGGTGTTGTTCAGCTCGCGGCCCTCGGCCTCGTCGACCAGGCGGATGGTCATTTCCGAGTCGGCGCTGCGCTGGCGCAATGCCAGTTCGCACCAGCGGCGGAATGCCGCGTCGTCCGGGGCGGGACTGTCGGTGGCCCGTTGCAGATCGAGTTCAAGCATCTTTGGCGGGCGCCTCGGGCTTGGCCTGACGGGCTTCGAAGCGATCGTAGGCTTCGACGATGCGCTGCACCAGCGGATGGCGTACCACGTCCTTGGGCTGGAAGTGGGTGAAGCTGATGCCCGGGACGTCCCTGAGTACTTCGATCACGTGGGCCAGGCCCGACTTGGTGCCGCGAGGCAGGTCGACCTGGGTGATGTCGCCGGTGATCACCGCGGTCGAGCCGAAGCCGATGCGGGTGAGGAACATCTTCATCTGCTCGAGGGTAGTGTTCTGGCTTTCATCGAGAATGATGAAGCTGTTGTTCAGCGTGCGGCCGCGCATGTAGGCCAGCGGGGCGATCTCGATTACCTGGCGCTCGATCAGCTTGGCCACGTGCTCGAAACCGAGCATCTCGTAGAGTGCGTCGTACAGCGGGCGCAGGTAGGGGTCGATCTTCTGGGCCAGGTCACCGGGCAGGAAGCCGAGCTTCTCGCCAGCTTCGACCGCCGGGCGCACCAGCAGGATGCGGCGCACCTGTTCGCGCTCCAGCGCATCGACGGCACAGGCCACGGCCAGGTACGTCTTGCCGGTGCCGGCCGGGCCGATGCCGAAGTTGATGTCGTTGGCCAGGATTTCCTTGACGTAGCGCTGCTGGTTGACCCCGCGCGGGCGGATGTTGCCCTTGCGCGTGCGCAGCGAGACGCTGACTTCGTTGACGGCGGGGTTGTCGATGTTCTCGACCGCCGACTCCTGGAGATAGAGGTGGACCGTTTCCGGCGACAGGTCGGTGGCCTTGGTCTCGCGGTAGAGACGGCGCAGCAGCTGTTCGGCAGCGGAGGTGGTCTTGGGTTCGCCGATCAGTTCGAACTGATTGCCGCGGTTGCGGATCTCGATGGCCAGGCGTTGTTCGATCAGGCGCAGGTGCTCGTCGAACTGGCCACACAAGTTGGCGAAACGGTGGGCCTCGAAAGGTTCGAGGGTGAAGCGATGGGGTTGTATGGGTGCGTTCAAGGTCGGTTCAAGGCGCTCGACGAAAGATATGAACTCAAGAATAACCCTTGAGCGACAGTGGCGAAAGATCTGAAACGATCAAGGGCAAGGCTGACAGTCTGCCAGCAAAATTTGACGGTTGGGTGATCGGATCAGGGCAGCGGCGAGAACGGCGTGCGCCCTTCGGCGCTTTGCAGCTCCAGCAGGTACTTGCGGAAGATCTGTCCGAGCACTTGCGTGGCATGCTCGAGTTCGTCGCGGGGCATCTGCTCGGTGACTTCGTCGGCCATGTCCAGGGCGTCTTCGGCGCCGTTGACCGCAGCGATCTTCAGCAGGATGTAGGCCTGGACGTTGTTGGCCTTGACCCCTTCGCCGTGGAAGAACATGCCGCCCAGACGGTACTGGGCCTGGGCGTGGCCCTGCAGCGAGGCTTTTTCAAACCAGTTCAGTGCCTTGTTCAGGTCCTTGGGGGCCTGGTTGCCGGTGTAGTAGAACTCGCCCAGTTCGTACTGCGCCTGGGCATCGCCGGATTCCGCAATTTGCGCGCAGGCTTTCAGTGCGTTCTCCAGGTCTTGCGGCTGGGCGTTGAGAGTGCAGCGGCCCGTCGCTGGAATCAGCAACGAGTTACCGCCCTCCGCCAGGGCCAGCAGGGGCTGAAGAAGCAACAGGCAGCCCAGGATGAGGGCGCGGCCGGTGCGGTTCATGGGGATCGACTTACCTCTGCAAAGCTGCGGCCAATGTCTCTGGTGGCACATTATGGGATAAGCAGCGCCAACCTTACAAAGTTTTACTCGAAATTCTGCATCGAGGGGTATTTGTGCGACTTGTGATGGGGCTCACGTTTTGCTCTGAAGCAGCCTCATCGGGGTACAACCCTGCCCGCACAGACGGTAGCAGTGGGGGTGGGCTTGTCCCGCGATGAGGCCATCAGCTGGTCACTTCAGCTTGGCAAATGCCTGCTCGGCCGCATCCAGGGTGATCTTCAGCTCTTTCTCGCCATGGGCGATGGAGGTGAAGCCCGCTTCGAACGCACTCGGTGCCAGGTACACACCGCCCTCGAGCATCAGGTGGAAGAAACGCTTGAAGCGCTCCGCGTCGCTGGCCATCACATCGTCGAAGGTGACGATGTCGTCGGCGCCGGTGAAATACAAGCCGAACATCGCGCCCGCCTGGGTGGTGACGAACGGTACGCCGGCTGCATCGGCGCGCTGCTGCAGGCCGTCGAGCATACGGCTGGTGAAGGCGCTCAGTTCGTCGTGGAAGCCCGGGCGGCTGATCAGCTTGAGGGTGGTCAGGCCGGCGGCCATGGCCAGCGGGTTGCCCGACAGGGTGCCGGCCTGGTAGACCGGGCCGAGCGGGGCGATGCAGCCCATGATCTCGCGCTTGCCGCCGAAGCAGCCGACCGGCATGCCGCCGCCGACGATCTTGCCGAAGGTCGACAGGTCCGGGGTGATGCCGTAGTAGCCCTGGGCGCCGCCCAGCGATACGCGGAAACCGGTCATCACTTCATCGAAGATCAGCACCACACCGTGCTTGTCGCACAGTCTGCGCAGGCCTTCGAGGAAGCCGGGCGCCGGCGGTACGCAGTTCATGTTGCCGGCCACCGGCTCGACGATGATGCAGGCCACTGTCTGACCAACATCGGCGAGGGTCTTCTCGACGGCTGCGATGTCGTTGAACGGCAGGGTCAGGGTGTGCTTGGCGAAGTCGGCCGGCACGCCCGCCGAGCTCGGTACGCCCTGGGTGAGCAGACCGGAACCGGCCTTGACCAGCAGGCTGTCGGAGTGGCCGTGGTAGCAGCCTTCGAACTTGATGATCGCGTCGCGACCCGTGTAGCCACGGGCCAGGCGAATGGCGCTCATGGTGGCTTCGGTGCCCGAGCTGACCATGCGCACCATCTCCATCGACGGCACGATCGAGCAGACCAGGTCGGCCATCTCGGTTTCCATGGCGGTCGGTGCGCCGTACGACAGGCCGTGCTCCAGTTGGCGGCGCACCGCGTCCAGCACGTCCGGATGGCCGTGGCCGAGGATCATCGGCCCCCAGGAGCCGACATAGTCGACGTAGCGCTTGTCGTCTTCATCGACCACATAGGCGCCTTCGGCATGCTTGAAGAACAGCGGTGTGCCGCCGACGCTCTTGAAGGCGCGCACGGGCGAGTTGACGCCGCCGGGGATGTGCTTCTGGGCTTGGGCGAACAGGGTTTCGGAACGGGACATGGGATCTTCTCTCGAAATCAGGAAGCGAACAGGGCGTTGAAGGCGCGGGCGCGGCGGGTGACTTCCTGCGCGCTGTCGGCACCGAACAGGCCGTGGATCACCGCCAGCAGGTCGGCGCCATGGGCGACCAGCGGGGCGGCGTTGTCGAGGGTGATGCCACCGATCACCGCGATCGGCAGCTTGACCTGGGCGCGGGCCTGCTCGATCAGGTCGAGGTTGGCGGCCGGGGCGCCGGGCTTGGTCAGGGAATTGAAGAAGCGGCCGAAGGCCACGTAGCTTGCGCCTTCGCTGGCGGCCTGTGCGGCCAGGTCGAGGCTGGCATGGCAGGTTGAGCCAATGATGGCTTTGCGCCCGAGCAGGGCGCGGGCCGGCGTGAGTGGGCCGTCGGTCTGCCCCAGGTGCACGCCGACGCCCAGGCGCGCGGCCAGCTCGGCGTCATCGTTGATGATCAACTGGGTGCCGTAGCGCTCGCAGAGTTGCATCAGCGCCTCGGCCTCGCGCAGGCGTCGCGCCGCATCGTCACCCTTGTCGCGGTACTGCAGCAGGCAGACACCGCCTTCGAGCGCTGCCTCGACATGGGAGAGGAAACGGCCGGCGAGCAGCTGGCTGTCGGTGATCGCGTACAGGCCGCGTAGCTTCATGTGATGGCCTCGTATCAGGAGCAGAAGTCCAGGGGCAGGCGGCGTGGCACGTACTGGCCCTTGCCCAGTTGCTCGGCGTCGCGCAGCGTGCGCCAGGTGTAGTCCAGGGCACTGCGCACGGCGCTTTCGAGCTGCTCGCCCAGCGCCAGCCGGCCGGCCAGGGCGCTGGCCAGCGTGCAGCCTGAACCATGGTAGCTGCCGGGCAGGCGCTGGCAGGTCCAGGTGTGTTGCTGGCCGCTGCGGCTGTACAGGCGGTTGTGGATTTCCACCTCGTCGCCATGGCCGCCGGTAATCAGAAGATGCTCGCAGAACGGCAGAAGTTTCTCTGCGCATTCGTCGGCACTGCCGTTCGGCAGTTCGGCAAGGATGCGTGCCTCGGGCAGGTTGGGCGTGGCGATGGTAGCCCGCGGCAGCAGACGCTCGCGCAGGGCGTAGCCGACCTCGTCCTTGCCCAGGCGGCCGCCACCACCGGCACGCAGCACCGGGTCGCAGACCAGCGGCAGGTGCGGATGCGCGGCGAGGAGTTCGGCGACGGTGTCGACCATCTCGATCGAGCCGAGCATGCCCAGCTTCACCGCTGCCACGGTGGAGTCGGCCAGCACGGCATTGGCCTGGGCCAGCACCCACTCGCGGTCGAGTACGCGGAAGTCGGAAACGTTGACGGTATCCTGAACGGTCAGGGCGGTCACGGCAGGGGCGGCGTGACAGCCTTGGGCGATCAGGGCTTCGATATCTGCCTGCAGGCCGGCACCGCCACTGGGGTCGTGGCCGGAGAGACAGAGGACAACGGGGCGGGAGCTGTAGGTATTCATGGTCGGCGAGCTTACCACCAAACCCCTTTGCGCGAATCGGCGAGTGCGGCAATTTTGCTGACCAGATGGTCAGGTTGTACGTTTGGCGTTGCCTGAAATGTCCGTTCTAGAGGGCTTTCTTTGAAATTGGCAGTGGCTGCTGGACGGCTCCGAAGGCTATGCTAGAGTGCTCGGATAACTCGATTAACGGCGCTGCCGGGTTTCGTCGTCTCAAAGGGATGGGAGGCAATCACGACACAACCGCGCAGACCATGCTGGGGCTGTATGCGCTATTTGCTGATTGTGCTCTTGGGCTGCCTGCCCCTGCTCGCCGGAGCGGTCGATTTCGACGATGCTACCCGGCAACTCCCCTTGGGCAAGCTGATGCAGGTCTACGAAGACGTGGATGGCAGCACCAGCATCGACCAGGTCAGCGCGCCAGCGTTCGCATCGCGCTTTCGTACGCATACCCACGACGTGCTCAATGCCGGTTATTCGACGTCGGTGTTCTGGCTGAAGCTCGACCTGCGCCCTGTCGGTCTGCCGGCAGCGGCGCCCCGCCAATGGTTGCTAGAACTGGCGTACCCGCCGCTGGATCATCTGGAGCTCTATCTGCCTGACGGCGAGGGCAAGTGGCGCCTGGCGCAAAGCACTGGCGACGCTTTACCCTACGCCAGTCGGCAGATCCAGCAGAACAACTACCTGTTCGAACTGCCGTTGCCCCGCGAGCAGACCACCACGGTCTACCTGCGCCTGCACAGCCAGGGATCGGTGCAGGCGCCGCTGACCCTCTGGTCGGCCGAGGCCTACATCGAGTCGCAGCCGGGGCGCTTCTACATACTGGGCATGATCTACGGCGTACTGCTGGTGATGCTGGTCTACAACCTGTTCATCTATCTGAGCGTGCGCGATGTCAGCTATCTCTACTACATCCTTTATATAGGTGCGTTCGGGCTGTATCAGATCTCGGTCAACGGTGCCGGGGTCGCTTACTTCTGGCCTGAAAACCCCTGGTGGACCAACGCCGCCACGCCGTTGTTCATCGGTGCGGCCGGCCTGTTCGGTTGCCAGTTCACCCGCCACTTCCTGCAGGTGCGTCGCCTCAGCCCGGGGTTCGATCGGTTGTTGTTGCTGTTGATGGCCGGGGGTGTGCTGGTGATGCTGCTGGCCGTCAGCCTGTCCTATGGCGTGGCGCTGCGCATGGCCACGGCGCTGGCGCTGGCCTTCACGGTGACTGTGTTCGCTGTCGGTGTGATGGCCTGGCGGCGCGGCGTGCGCGTTGCGCGCTGGTTCGTCATCGCCTGGACGGCGTTTCTGCTCGGCGGGTTGGTCAACACGCTAATGGTGCTGGGTTACCTGCCCAATGTGTTCCTGACCATGTACGCCAGCCAGCTCGGCGCGGCACTGGAGGTGGCGTTGCTGTCGCTGGCCCTGGCCGATCGCATCAACAGCCTGCGCGAAGAGCAGTCGCGGGCGCTGCGTGACAGCGGCCGAAAACTGGAGCAGCTCAATCAGCAACTGGCGCGCAGCAATCGGCTCAAGGATGAATTCCTCGCCACCGTCACCCACGAGTTGCGCACACCGATGAACGGCGTGATCGGTTCGCTGGAACTGATGCAGACCCTGCCCATGGGCGCCGAGCAGGCGCAATACCACCGCACGGCCGTGGGCTCGGCACAGGACATGATGGCGATGGTCGACGACATCCTGATCCTCACCGAACTCCAGGCGGGCCGTCTGCGCGCCCACGGCGCACCGTTCAGCCTTCGGCGACTGTTGCAGGAGCTGCGGGCAGGGTATGCCGGGCAGGCACTGGGCAAGGGCTTGTACCTGAGTCTGGACGTGCCTGCGGACCTGCCCGACAGCCTGGTGTGCGATGCGCAGAAACTTGCCCGCTGCCTGGCCTGCCTGGTGGACAACGGGCTGAAATTCACCCATCAGGGCGGTGTGATGATCCAGGTTCGTGGCCGCTTGATCGGGCCCGACAGCCTGGCGTTGAGTGTGACGGTCAGCGACAGCGGCATCGGCTTCGACGACCTGGACCAGGCCATCCTGTACCAGCGTTTCTTCCAGGTCGATGGCTCCATGACCCGGCGCTATGGCGGCCTGGGGATCGGTTTGTCGATCTGTCGTCAGTTGGGCGAGCTCATCGGCGCGCGCCTGTCCCATGAGTCGACGCGTGGCCTGGGCAGTCGCTTCGAACTGGTGATGACGGTGGCCGTGGCCCAGGTGCAGGTCCCTGCCGGGCAGATCGCTTCCGGACCTCGGACGCTGTAGGTCGGGTCGCCAGAATCGGCGCTTTTGCCACTTTGACTCAAGGGTAATGAGTGCTTCACTGGACCTTCCAGGCCACTTCGGATCCAGGAGCCGCCATGAACCTGCACCAGTACGCCGAAACCCACGAAGTCACCAACCAACCGCCGCCGCTCGACGGTGCCAACCTGTACCGCCTCGATGTACCGCTGCAGGAGTGGTCCAAGCGTTTCGGTGCAGGGTGGGCCGAGGCACGGATCGATGCCTATGGTGCATTGGCGGGTGGGCCGCTGATGGCAGCAGGGTTCCTGGCCAATGCCCACAAGCCCGAATTCAGCAGCCACGACCGCTATGGGCATCGCATCGACCTGGTGACCTTCCATCCGGCCTACCACGAGCTGATGCGTACTGCGGTCGAGCATGGCCTGCCCTCGCTGCCCTGGTCCGAGCCGCGCGCCGGTGCCCATGTGGCCCGGGCCTCGATGACCTACCTGCACAGCCAGGCCGAGGCCGGCACAGGCTGCCCCTTGACCATGACCTTTGCCGCCGTACCGGCATTGCGCCTGCAGCCGGAGCTGGCCGAATACTGGCTGCCCAAGGTGCTGGCGCGTGAATACGACCCACGCAACATCGGTGACCGGCACAAGGCCGGGGTGACCATCGGCATGGCCATGACCGAGAAGCAGGGCGGCACCGACGTGCGTGCCAACACCACCCGTGCTTATCCGGTCGGCACGCCCGGGCCGGGGCAGGCCTACGAGCTGGTGGGACACAAGTGGTTCTGTTCGGCGCCGATGTGCGATGCCTTCCTGACCTTGGCGCAGACCGAAAAAGGCTTGAGTTGCTTCCTGCTGCCGCGTCATCGACCGGACGACCAGCGCAACCAGTTCTACATCCAGCGCTTGAAGAACAAACTGGGCAACGCATCGAACGCCTCCAGCGAGGTCGAGTTCCGGGGTGCCCTGGCCTGGATGATTGGCGAGGAGGGCCGCGGCGTGCCGACCATCATCGAGATGGTGGCCATGACCCGCTTCGACTGCATGGTCGGCTCCAGTGCCTTGATGCGTCAGGCCCTGACCCAGGCCACCCATCACTGCGCGCACCGCAAGGTCGGCGGCAAGCTGCTCAGCGAGCAGCCCCTGATGCAGAACGTGCTCGCCGACCTGGCCCTGGAAAGCGAAGCAGCGCTTGCCCTGAGCCTGCGCATGGGCCAGGCGCTAGATCAGCTCGACGATCCGCAGCAGGCGCATTTCGCGCGGCTGGTCACGGCGGTGGGCAAGTACTGGATCTGCAAACGTGCCCCGGCGATGATCAACGAAGCCGCTGAATGCATGGGCGGCGCGGGTTATGTAGAGGACAGCATCCTCCCGCGGCTGTACCGCGAGGCGCCGGTCAACTCCACCTGGGAGGGCTCGGGCAATGTGCAGTGCCTTGACGTGCTGCGCGCGCTGTCCAAGGAGCCGGGGGTGCTCGACGCCCTGTTCGTCGAGCTGGGGGATGGCCATGGCGATCCTCGGCTGGCCGCGCACATCGGCAATCTCAAGGGCGCCTTTGCCGACACCAGCGACATCCAGTACCGGGCGCGGCAGTTGACCGAGGACATCGCCGTGGCGATTCAGGCCAAGCTGCTGTTCGAGGCGGGCAACGCCGCAGTGAGCGATGCGTTTATCGGCAGTCGCCTGGGCACTGGCGGTCGGGTGTATGGCGCGTTGCCGCGTGGCGTCGATGCCCAGGCCCTGGTGGCGCGGGCCACGCCGCTTTGATCGCGTTGGCCCCTTCGCGGGTAAACCCGCTCCCACAGGTATTGCGCTGTATTTGAAACCAGCGGTGAACGTGTGGGAGTGGGTTTACCCACGAAGAGACCACCGGGGATGTTTTTAGCGCCGAAGGCAGGCAAGATGGAAACCCTGCATGCCCTCGAAGACAGGAAGCCCAGCGTGAGCCAAGCGTTTGTAGTCGTTGATACCCCCGAACAGGCCGTCGATCGTCTGGCGGCCCTGCATGAACAGGCCACCGGGGCCCTCAGCCAGGCCCTCAAGCGTTACCTCAAGGACCGCACCGAACCGGACGAAGGCCAGCGCGCCCAGTTCCGCTATCCGGCGTTACGCCTCACCTACTTCAGCCAGGGCGAAGTCGCCGCTACCACGCGTGCCTATGCCAAGGTGCAGGTCGCCGGGACCTACAGCGTCACCGTTACCCAGCCGGCCGCCTTCCGCGGTTATTTGCTGGAGCAGCTACGCCCGCTGATGAACGACTACACCGTGACGGTGGAAGTAGGTGTCAGCGAGCAGAACATCCCGTATCCCTACGTGGTCGACCAGGGCGACGAACTGGCCGGCAGCGGCATCACCGCCGCGCAGCTGGCGCGGGTGTTCCCCAGCACCGACCTGTCTGCCGCCACCGACAACATTGCCGATGGCCTGTACGACTGGGAAAGCGCCGACACGCTGCCGCTGGCGCTGTTCGACGCCGCCCGTGTGGACTTCTCGCTGCGCCGCCTGGTGCATTACACCGGCAGTGACTGGCGCCACATGCAGCCGTGGATCCTGCTGACCAACTACCACCGTTATGTCGACCAGTTCATCGCCCACGGCCTCGAGCAGTTGCGCCAGGACCCGCGTTTCGTGCGCATGGTGCTGCCGGGCAATGTCGTGATCGAGAAGGGCATGGATAACGGCGAGGCCCAGGCCCTGGTGGCTGGCGTGGTCTGGCACCGCTACCAGATGCCGGCCTACCATCTGATCGCCGCCGACGGCGATGGCATTACCCTGGTCAACATCGGTGTCGGCCCGTCCAACGCCAAGAACATCACCGACCACCTGGCCGTGCTGCGGCCGCACTGCTGGCTGATGATCGGCCACTGTGGCGGCCTGCGTCAGTCGCAGACCATCGGCGACTACGTGCTGGCTCACGCCTACATGCGTCGCGACGGCATCCTCGATCGCGTGGTGCCGCCGAACATCCCGATCCCGGCCCTGGCCGAGGTGCAGTTGGCGCTGCAGGAAGCGGCGGCGCAGGTGACCGGCGAGCGCGGCGAGCAACTGAAGAAGCGCCTGCGTACCGGCACCGTGCTCACCTACGACGACCGCAACTGGGAGCTGCGCTGGGCCCAGGAGCGCCCGCTGATCAACCTGTCGCGCGCCGTGGCGGTAGACATGGAGAGCGGCACCATCGCCGCACAGGGTTATCGCCTGCGAGTGCCCTACGGCACCCTGCTGTGCGTTTCCGACAAGCCGCTGCACAGCGAGATCAAGCTGCCGGGCTCGGCGAACGCCTTCTACAACCGTGCGGTCAGCCAGCACCTGAAGATCGGCATCGCTGCCCTCGACCTGCTGCGCACCGAGCTCAACTCGCTGCACTCGCGTAAACTGCGCAGCTTCGATGAGCCGCCGTTCCGCTGAGGATCCATGCCCCTGCCACCCCGCTCCAAACCGCGCCGCCCGGCGGCGCGTCCTGTCGGTCCGCGTCGCCCGCCCAAGGCGCCGCCGGCCGAGCCGCGCCTGATTCTGTTCAACAAACCCTTCGATGTACTGACCCAGTTCAGCGACGACCAGGGGCGCGCCACGCTCAAGGACTTCATCGATATCCCGGGTATCTACCCCGCCGGGCGTCTGGACCGCGACAGCGAGGGCCTGTTGCTGCTGACCAATGACGGCGGTTTGCAGGCGCGCATCGCCGACCCGAAGCACAAATTGCCCAAGACCTATTGGGTACAGGTGGAGGGGGATCCGAGCGAGGAGCAGTTGCGGCAATTGCGTGAGGGCGTCGAACTCAACGATGGCAAGACCTTGCCAGCCGAGGCGCGCCTGCTCGATGAGCCTGCACTGTGGCCGCGCAACCCACCGGTACGCTTTCGCAAGAGCATTCCCACGCAGTGGTTGGAGCTGGTGATCCGCGAAGGGCGCAACCGCCAGGTGCGGCGTATGACGGCGGCAGTGGGGTTGCCGACCCTGCGTCTGGTGCGGGTCAGGATCGGTAGCTGGACCCTCGATGGACTGGAGCAGGGCTGCTGGCGCGAGGTGCCGGCACGGCTGTAGGGCTGCGCTACACCCCTTCGAGAAACCCCACCACCACGCTCTTGATGATGAAGGCCAGCACCCCAAGCCCCAGCACGAAGAACAGGATCAGCGTGCCGAAGCGCCCGGCCTTGGATTTTTTCGCCAGGTCCCAGACGATGAAGCCCATGAACCCGATCAGCACGGTGACCAGGATGATCATCATCCATTCTTCGAATGCGGCAGGATCCATCTTCAAGCTCCAGGCGGTTTGAAGGCCCGATCATACGCCGGGCCTGGCAGGGTTCAACGGAGGTGGGTCAATGGCATCTCGGTACTGGCCAGTACCTGGTTGAGCACGAAGCTCGAGCGCACGCTGGTGACGCCTTCGATGCGGGTCAGGCTGCCTAGTAGTAATTTCTGATAGTGGTCCATGTCCGGTACCACCACCTTGAGCTGGTAGTCGGCGTCCATCCCGGTTACCAGGCTGCACTCGAGCACCTGGGGCAGGTTGCGGATGGCGGCTTCGAAGGTTTCGAAACGTTCGGGGGTGTGGCGGTCCATGCCGATCAGCACGTAGGCGGTGAGGCTCAGGCCGAGCTTCTTGCGGTCCAGCAGGGCCACCTGGCGCGAGATATAGCCGTCGTCTTCGAGCTGCTTGACCCGCCGTGAGCAGGGCGAGGGGGACAGGCCGATGCGTTCGGCCAGTTCCTGGTTGGAGATACGTGCATCGCGCTGCAATTCGGCAAGAATGCTCAGGTCATAGCGGTCGAGCTTGCTCATCAAGAAGGCCTTTTCTGTTCGGATTGCGGCGAATTATCGATCCTGAGTGAAAAATTGCGCAAGTGCTATTTATCAGAGCAATCTTCGCAATCCTCTGTCGCACCCATTCCTCTATCTTTATCAACAGAATCACTGCCCGGACTCAAGTCCACGGCGACGAGCCCTAGGC
Source organism: Pseudomonas sp. RW3S2 (assembly GCF_014268955.1). Classification (NCBI taxonomy): domain Bacteria; kingdom Pseudomonadati; phylum Pseudomonadota; class Gammaproteobacteria; order Pseudomonadales; family Pseudomonadaceae; genus Pseudomonas; species Pseudomonas sp. RW3S2. The sequence continues at coordinate 168,794 of NZ_JABWRM010000006.1, forward strand.
GGGCGGTCGCGGCCAGCCATCCAACCGGATCACCTGGCCCCCGGGCTGCACAGCGTCCAGAAGACACTGTGAGGTGAGCCGACGCCACAAGCGTCGAGCACGGACGACAATTCCCAAAGGGAGGCCCAACGGCCTCCCTTTTTTATTGCCCGTGTACCTGGGGGATTTCATCTGCCTGCCCCCGCCTCAGGTTAGACTGCTGCCATCAAGCGCTGTGGTTATCGAGAGGACGAGCATGAGGTCACGCATCTGGCAGTGGGCGGGTGTTGGGTTGCTGGGCATGGGCATCAGCCTCGGGGCGCTGGCCCAGGGGCCGGACGACGGACGTGGCTGGGGTGGCCAGCAGGAGTCCAATGGCCCAGGCCAGGGCAGTTCGCCGCTCAACTCCCGTGACGAAGTGCGCCAGACCCAACCTCCGCGCCAGGGCTACTATCAGGATATTCCGCGTCGCAACGGCGACAACCGCCACTGGGAAGCCGGCGGCCCGGGCCAGCGCCCTGGCGGTGATTGGCGGGGCCGGCCTGACGGCCATGGCAACGGCTGGGGACCGGGGCCGCAATACCGCCCTGGCTACACCACCGACCGTTTCCCGGACCGTTACTGGAAAGTGCCTTACCGCGGGCAGGACTATTTCTATTCAGGCGGCTACTGGTACCGCCCGCACAGTGGCGGCTACATCGTGGTGCGCCCGCCCTACGGCGTGCGGGTCAACTACCTGCCTCCCTATGCCCAGGAAGTGTGGTTGAGCGGATTGCTGTACTTCCTGGTGGCCGATACCTACTACCAGTATCAGCCCGACAGCCAGGAGTACGTGGTGGTCAATCCGTCCGCCCCTGCATATGCACCGCAACCCCAGCCCCAACCGGACAATGGTTATGACGTGGTCGCCTACCCGGCGAACGGACAGGGCCCCGAGCAGCAGGAGCAGGATCGCTACCAGTGCCATCGCTGGGCCGTCAGCCAGTCCGGGTTCGATCCGGCCACGGCCACCTATGCGCCACCGGCCAATGTGGCCAACGGCTACCGCCGTTCGCTGGCCGCTTGCCTGAGTGGTCGGGGGTACAGCGTCAACTGAGGGGGCGCGCGGCTTGGGGAGCAGAGCAAATCTGCTCCTGCCGCTAGACAGGGTCGGCGTGGACCATGACATCCGCGCGCGGATAACGCTGGCGGATCGCTTCCGACGCCTTCACGCACAGGGCATGGGCGTCATGCAGCGGCAGTGCGCCGGGCAGTTCCAGGTGCAACTGGACGAACCAATGGCTGCCTGACACCCGGGTACGCAGGTCGTGCACGCCCTTGACGCCGGGAATGGCCAGGGCCAGTTCCTGCATGCGTGCGCCGATGTCGGCGGGCAGCTCCTGGTCCATCAGGATCGAGGTGCTCTCACGGGCAATCTGCAGGGCGCTCCAGAGGATGTACAGCGCAATCCCCAAGCCGAACAGGGCATCCAGTTGTGGCCAGCCAAAGCCGGCCAGCAGCAGGGCGAGCAGGATGCTGCCGTTGAGCAGCAGGTCGGAGCGGTAATGCAGCGAGTCGGCACGTACCGCAGTGGAGCCGGTGATGCGGATGACCTTGCGCTGGAATGCCAGCAGCGCCACGGTCAACACCAGCGACAGCAGCATCACCGCAATGCCCGCGCCCGTGTCGCCCAGCGGCTGCGGCGTCTGCAGGCGCTCCACCGCCTGGAATCCGATCAATACCGCACTGACCGCAATGAAAAGCGCTTGGGCCATGCCGGCCAGGGCCTCGGCCTTGCCGTGGCCGAAGCGGTGATCGTCGTCGGCCGGGCGCAGGGCGTAATGCACTGCCAGCAAGTTGAGGAAGGAGGCGACGGCGTCGAGCGCCGAATCGGTCAGGCCTGCGAGCAGGCTCACCGAGCCGCTCAGCCACCAGGCCACGGCCTTGGCCAGTACGAGAATGCCAGCCACCGTCAGCGAAGCACGGGTGGCCAGGCGCAGCAGGCGTAGATGTTCGGCGGTGGCAGTCATGCGTGGCGTGTCGTTCCGGGGTCGGTCAGGCGGCCGGGACCAGGCCGAAGGCGGCCAGTTGCTCAACGCTGCCACGATGCTGGATCAGCCGTGGATCGTTCAGCGGCAGGCGCTGGCCCAGTTCGCTTTCGAGAATAGCCTGCAGCTTGAGGTTGTCGATCTTGCCATCGGTACCGACCGCAGGCTTGAGCTTGGCCGGGTCGACCTGGGCGGTCTTGCCGCCAGGGTAGTAGATGGCGCCCGTGGCGAAGTCGACGCCGAAGGCGATCAGGCCAGGGATGACGTAGAAGAGGATGCCGATCGCGTCCATGGCGGCGACCACCGGGTCGATCTTGCCTTCGATCTGGCCACGGCGATCGGGATAGAAAAGGGTGCCGCAGGCCGTCAGCTGGGTCAGCAGGGCGGCGATGAGGGCGCCGCCGATGACGCGGGAATGGATGCGCATTTGAATCTCCGGAAAAGATGACTGCAGGAGGTCGGGCAAAAAACGCCTGCACCTGATGCTCAGACCATGACGAAGCGGCCTCGGTTCGCCGTTATACTCGCTCGTTCGTTTGAGGACCACCATGAATTCTTTACCGATCGATGCTGTCTTGCCCGCCCTGCGCCAAGCCTTGGGCCAACGCCACGAAGCTGTGCTCGAGGCGCCGCCTGGCGCGGGCAAGACCACCCGCGTGCCACTGGCCCTGCTCGACGAGCCATGGCTGGCCGGGCAGCGCATCGTCATGCTCGAGCCGCGTCGTCTCGCGGCCCGCGCTGCCGCCGAGCGCATGGCCAGCGAGTTGGGGGAAAAGGTCGGTGAGACGGTCGGCTATCGCATCCGGCTGGATAGCAAGGTCGGGCCGGATACCCGCATCGAAGTGGTTACCGAAGGCATTCTCACCCGCCGCCTGCAGGCCGATCCGGCGTTGGAGGGCGTGGGGTTGGTGATCTTCGATGAATTCCACCTGAGAAACCTCGATGCTGACCTTGCCTTGGCGCTCACGCTCAATGGTCGTGAACTGTTCCGGGACGATACGGCGCTAAAAGTGCTGCTCATGTCGGCGACTCTCGAAGGAGAAAGGCTGTCGCGCCTTCTGGAAGACGCTCCGATCATCACCAGCGAGGGGCGGATGTTCCCGGTCACGACGATCTGGGGCAAGCCGCAGCAAGCCGGCGAGTACATCGAGCCGCGAGTGATCAGCACCTGTCTCGATGCGCTGGCCGAGCAATCGGGAAGTCTGCTGGTGTTCCTGCCGGGCCAGGCTGAAATCCGTCGCGTCCTGACAGGGCTTCAGGACAGCCTCGATGCCTCCCCGTCCCTGAAGCGCAATACCTTGCTTTGCCCGTTGCATGGAGAGCTCGACCTGAACCAGCAACGGGCCGCGATCGACCCTGCGCCACCGGGCATGCGCAAAGTGGTGCTGGCCACCAACATTGCCGAGACCAGCGTCACCATCGATGGCGTGCGGGTGGTCATCGATGCCGGGCTTGAGCGTGTTCCGCGCTTCGATCCACGTAGCGGCATGACTCGTCTGGATACCCAGCGGATCTCCAGGGCCAGCGCTACCCAGCGGGCAGGGCGTGCCGGACGGCTGGAGACCGGCGTTTGCTATCGCTTGTGGTCCGAAGCGCAGCACGATCAGATGGCAGGCTTCGCCACCGCCGAAATCCAGCAGGCGGACCTGACCGGGCTGGCGCTGCAGCTGGCCAAGTGGGGTGTCCAGCCGAATGAGCTGGCGTGGCTCGATGCCCCCCCTGCGGCTGCGTACGCACAGGCCAACGACTTGCTGCGCCGCCTTGGCGCGCTCCAGGCGGACGGGCAACTGACCCGGCACGGGCAGGCGATGGCCGAGCTACCGAGCCATCCTCGAATCGCCCATCTTCTACTGCGAGGTCACGAGCTGGGGCTGGCCGAAACCACGTGCACTATCGCGGCCCTGCTGGGAGAGCGGGATATACAGCGTGGCGCGGGCGCTGACCTGCACAGCCGGCTGGCCATTCTCAGCGGTGAGCAACGTGCCCAGCGCGGTGAGCAGGGGGGCGCCCAGCGCGCCAGGCAACTTTCCAGGCAGTATCGATCCTACCTGCGTGGCCCTGTGTCGCAAGCCGTCGCCGATCCTCATCATCCACGTTGGGTGGGCTGCCTGCTCGCGCTGGCCTATCCCGACCGTGTCGCCCAGCAGCGACGTGATGGCGGGGCCGAATATCGCCTGGCCAATGGCCGGGCAGCGATGTTCACCGAGCCGGACGCCTTGATGAAGCATACCTGGCTGGTCATCGCGGACCTGGGCAGCCGACAGGGCCAGCGGGAGGAGCGGATCTATCTGGCCGCCGACCTGGACGCGGCGCTGTTCGACACCGTCCTGAAAGAGCAGGTCCGCACGGTGGACGAGCTTGACTGGGATGAGCGAGAGGGCGCCCTGCGCGCCGAGCGACAAACCAAGGTTGGCGAGCTCGTGCTGTCGCGCACGCCCCTGGCCTCTCTGAGCGATGAGGCGCGCGTGCAGGCGCTGCTTGACTATGTTCGACGCAAAGGTCTGGAGCTTCTGCCCTGGACGCCTGACCTTCGTCAGTGGCAGGCGCGTGTGGAGCTGTTGCGGGTACTGGATGAGGAGGCGGGTGTCGTCGGCCAATGGCCCGACCTGCGGGATGAGACGTTGCTGCAATCATTGGACGAATGGTTGGGCCCCTATGTCGGCAAGGTCGCCCGGCTCAGCCATTTCGCCCTGCTCGATCTGTCTTCGATCCTGCGCAATCTCCTGCCCTGGCCGCTGCCGCAGCAACTGGATGTCCAGGCACCCCAGACGATGGCGGTGCCCTCAGGATCCAGTATTCGTATCGACTACAGCGAGCGCCCACCCGTGCTTGCCGTTCGACTTCAGGAGTTGTTCGGGCAGGCCGACACGCCACGCATTGCCAACGGCAGGCAGGTGCTCAAGCTGCACCTGCTGTCCCCAGCCCGGCGCCCGGTCCAGGTGACCCAGGACCTGGCCAACTTCTGGCGCTCGACCTACCTCGAGGTGAAGAAGGATTTGAAGGGCAGGTACCCCAAGCATTTCTGGCCAGATGACCCGTTGGTCGCGCAAGCCACTGCCCGCGCCAAACCAAGGGGTACTTGAGTTAGGCGACGGTGCGTTGAGGCGTTTCAATACACGTGTAGCCAGGACGTGCCTTCAACTGAACCCGGCACATCCACCTTATGGATCACGAACTCGGCAGGTTGGGTATCTTGAATACTCAGATAGTGCATCTTGTGCCCCTCGATTTCCGTATGTTCGCTACAGACGCCTACGCGAATGCCACGATGGCCATCTAAGATGGCAGCGCATTTAGCCGTCTGCCCAATCCAGTAGCTCGATCTTCCAGGGATAGGTTGTGCTGTTGTAGTCATAAAGTCCCAGATAACCATTTTTGCTGAAGCCCAGGTGTCCAGGGTTGTCGCTGTAACCTGTGGCCATCAGCTTGAACCAGAGGCGGTCGGGCGTTTTGGAAAGGAACTTCATCGAAAACAAGGGTGATTCACCCATGCCGCCCGCTTGAAGCCAGTTCGCTTCGTTGAACACACCCCAAGCAAGGTGTTCGTTGGGGCGACTGAAGCGTAACGGCACCTTTTCTTCGTTTTGCAACAGGTAGATTCTGGCGTTGGAGTCTTCGATGGTGGGGGCGGCAAGAACTGCCTTGATTTCTTAATTGATCATTGGTCTCTAATCTCCTGCAGAGTTGGGGGCGTGTCCGGAACGGATACACACCCTCTACTCTGCAGTTGCTTCATCGATGGCAGCAGCGTGAAAGCGTTCCTGCAAGGGCGAAGCATGTCGCGCAGGTCACTGACTGCTGGCAACCTTGTCCACGGCCTGCAGGATCACCTTGGCCACTTCGGCCGGTTGCGACTGCTGCGGCACGTGGCTGGTCTGCAGTTCGGTGGTCTGTGCCCCCAGCTTCTTGGCGAAGTCGCGTTGCAGGCCTGGATCGATCATGCGGTCCTGACCGGCCACCACGTACCAGGACGGCTTGGTGCTCCAGGCTGCGGCGCTGGTGCGCTCCTCGAAGGCCGAGGCGCGGATCGGGCCTTGGGTGGCGGTCATGATGTCAGTCTGGGCCTTGGGCAGGTCCTGGGCGAAGTCGGTAGCCATGCCTTGAGGCGTCAGGTACAGGTAGCCGTTGCTGTCGGCCGCGATCTGGCTGATGCCGGGTGGGGTCGGGTAACCCTGGGCCAGGTCCTTGCTGGCCTGGCCGGCATCGGGTGCGAATGCTGCCACATAGACCAGCCCGCGAACGTTGGCGTCGGTACCCGCCTGGCTGATCACCGTGCCGCCCCAGGAGTGGCCGACCAGGACCACGTCCCCTTGCTGGTTGTTCAGCACGCGCCGGGTGGCGGCGACGTCCTCGGCCAGCGAGGTCAGCGGGTTCTGCACCACGGTGACCTTGACGCCATGGGCCTGCAGCAGCGGTACGACCTTGGCCCAGTCCGAGCCGTCGGCAAAGGCGCCGTGGACGATGACCACCGACGGTTTGGCGGTGTCGGCGAAGCTGCTGCCCAGGGTGAAGATCGAGGCAGTCATTGCGATTGCGGTGGCAAGCTTTTTGAATTGGAACATGGCGTGGTCTCCTGTGAGTGATGGCTGTATTCTCGGCAGGATGTGCCTGTACGGGTATCGGTCGAATGACCGAGCCTCCAATTCACTCCACTGTAGACCGCTCATGCCTGCTACCGACTGCATCCCCCTGGAAGATGCCATCCTCGCCCTGTCGATGGTGGGTGACCTGAGCATGGGTCAGCCTATAGATCAGTCGCGCCGCACGGCGCGGCTGGCGCGCAGGCTCGCGCACGCCTGCATGGGCGAGGGCGACCACCTGCAGGTGGCCGCTGATGTCGCACGGTTGCGCTGGTCCGGTTGCACTGCCAACGCCGAAGATTTCACCCGCCTGCTCGGTGACGACGTGGGTGGCCGCCAAGCAATGCTTGCGCAGACCCTCGACGCCGCCGGGCAGCGGGCGATGCTGCAGACCGGGCCGCTGGCGCGCGTGCACTGCGAGGTGGCAGGCGAGGTGGCCGCGGCTCTTGGGCTGGGCGCGCCAGTGGAGCAGGGGCTGCGGCATGTGTTCGAGCATTTCGACGGTAGCGGCCGACCATACGGCCTGCGTCATCCGCAGGTGCCTGAGGTGGTCTATCAGGTGGTGCTGGCAGGTGATCTGGAGATTCTTTCGCGGGCGCGGGGTCTTGAGGCGGCGCTGGCCTGGATCGAGGGGCAGGCCGACCAGCGGTACCCGCGCAGCCTGGTGAGGGAGCTGCAGTGTCAGGCGGCGGACTGGTTGCATGACTTGCAGGAGGCTGAACAAGCGACTGTCCTGAATACAGCCTGCTCCGACGTGCCTTTGACCTTGGTTGCCGATGTCATCGACCTCAAGTTGACCTGGCTTTCGGGCTATTCGCGTGGTGCGGCTGCGCTGGTGCATGACGCCGCCGCGCTGATGGGCATGCCGGAGGCGCTGCAGGGCGTGCTAAGACAGGCGGCGCTGGTGCATGGCATCGGCCGCGCCGCGGTGCCGAACCGGGTCTGGAACCTGCCAGGTGCATTGCTTGAGGGCGACCGCGAGCAGATTCGCCTGGTGCCCTACTGGACTCAGCGCGCTTGCGCGCAGATACCGGCATTGCAGCGTGCGGGCAAGCTTGCAGCACACGCCTACGAGCGTCTCGATGGCAGTGGTTATTTTCGTGGCGTGGAGGGTGATGCCCTGGCGCCGGAGCAGCGCTTGTTGGCCGTGGCGCTCGCCTGGCAGGCGCTGCGGGCCGAGCGTCCATGGCGAGCGGCGCTTGGCCAGCAGGAGGCCGAGCAGTTGCTCAGGCAGGAGGCGCAACAGGGGCGCTTCGACCTGCAGTGTTGTGAAGCCGTGTTCGCTGCCGAACGCGGGGAGCGCAAGCTGCCGATAGCCAAAGGGGGCGGTGGCCTGTTGAGTGAACGCGAAAGCGAGGTGCTGCGTCAGATCAGCCTGGGTCACAGCAACAAGGAGGTCGCGCGGTTGCTGGGCATCAGTCCCAGTACTGTGCGCACCCATGTCGAGAGCACCTTCCGCAAGCTCGAATGCACCACGCGCGCTGCAGCAACGCTCAAGGCACTGACCCTCGGGTTGTTGTGAGCGCTGGAGTTCAGGTTGTGGGAACCACGAGGAACTCGGCGTCGTTCCCTTCGTAGGTGTTCAGGAAGTGGTAGTTGAAATTATCGAAATGGGGGGCGTCCTGCCAGGTCTTGACGCCATGCCCTTCGTGATCACGCAAACGGCAGACCCAGCCATTGGGCGCGTGCCGCAACGGTTCCAGTTTCCAGTAGTCGGTCACCTCGCTGACCTTATAGAGCCCGAGATAGCCGCCGACGCTTCGCCCAAGCCTGATCAATCCGCTCGACCTGCTGATCATGTAGTGCAGGCGGTCTTCGGTCTTGGAGTGAAGCTCGAAGTCCAGAATCAGAGAAGGTTGGTCACCTCCTGCCTGCAGCCAGTCGTCCCCCGGGACTAATCCCCAGGTGAATTTATCCGTCGTTTTGCTCCGCCTGATCGGGACGAGCACGTCCCCCTTCATCCAGTAGATCGTGGCTTTGAAGTCACGCTGTAGCTCGGTTGCGGAATCTGTTGTCATACCCATTGCATGCATCTCCTGCGGGTGCCCGCGACTGTCGGGCGTCGTTCAGGAGTGTCGATGCAATACGTTGGGCAGGGCACCGCGAACGCTTTCCAGAGCGTTGCCGTCATCCCGTGCAGCTTTCAGTTTCCCGCAGCGGCGCCGGCCTCGCTCTCCAACAGCATGAACAGGCGGTACAGCACCACGCTGCTGAACAGTTGCAGGAAGCCGCTCAGGCTGTCCAGCGCCAGTTGCGCGCCCGGCTGTGGCTCTGGGAAGGCCATCAGCAGCAGGCCATCGAGCAGCCACAGCGGCGCGAGCACCGACAGCACGCAGATCAGGATGCGCATGAAGTGCCCGGTGGTCATGCGTGCGCTCTCGCGCATCGACTGCACGACAGGCAGGCCGCGCAGCACCAGCAGGTACTCGGCGAACACCAGGTTGATCATGATCCATACGCCCGGGAAGATGAACAGCGCCAGGCCCGCCATGATCAGCAGCGAACTGATCAGGATCAGCAGGGCCAGCGCCGGCCACAACTGCACGGCGCGCGCGAACAGGTTGCGCTTGCTGATCTGCTGGCCGTTGCTGCGGGTGTCCAGGTAGAGGATCAGCGCGGCGCTGTACAACGGGTAGAACAGCAGGCTGACCAGCATGCCGTAGGCTGGCGAGGCGTCGTCACCCAGCTGGCGGTACAGCAATTGGCTGAACAGGGCTTCCAGCACCACCAGCGGCAGGCACAGCTGCAGGATGCTGGTGAAGTGGCGGCGGAAGAAGTAGAGGGAGTCGCGCAGTATCGTCAGCGGGTTCATCGGTCTATATCGCAGGAAAAAGCAGTGCGTCACTTTAGCCCAGGAGCGAGCGATGCTGAAAAAAGTTTCATCGGCCCCGTAATTGAATCCGGCCCTGGCACGCCCCATCTTTGACCTTGTCCGATGTTCCGCATGGCCCAAGAGGTAGCCCATGAACACTGAAGAACAAACCCTGATCGACGGCCTGTTCGGCCGCATCAAGCAGGCCGAGGATCCACAGCAGCCGCGCGATGCCCAGGCCCAGGCGCGGATCGAGGAGCATCTGCGCCAGCAGCCGGCGGCCCCGTACTACATGGCCCAGGCGATCCTGGTGCAGGAAGCGGCGATCAAGAAGCTCGACGAGCAGAACAAGCAGCTCGAGGCCGAGCTCAGACAAGCCCGCGCCCAGGCCCAGCAAGAGGCGCCGAAGGCCAGCGGTGGCTTCCTGTCGAGCATCTTCGGCAGCAGTACGCGTAGCCCGGAGGCTCAGCGTCCGGTCGCGCCGCCCCCAACCTCCGGTTCCGGTGGCTGGCGCGAGCCTGCGCCCCAGGCCTATGCCCCGCAGCCTCAGGCGCAACCGCAACCACAAGGTTTTGCTGCGGCCCCGGCGCGCAGTGGTGCGAGCAGCTTCCTCGGGGGGGCCATGCAAACGGCTGCGGGGGTGGCGGGTGGTGTGTTGCTGGCGCAAGGCATCAGCAGTTTGTTCAGCCATAACTCGCAACCCAACGAGGTGGTCGAGGTGATCCGCGAAGAGCCGGCCCCAGCCAGCGACAATGGTGGCTGGAATGACCAGGACAACCAGCGCCAGGTCGCTGACAACGGCGATTGGGGCAACGATCAGGGCGGCTACGTGGACAGCGACTACGACAGCGGCGGCGGTGGCTTCTTCTCGGACGATGACGACACCTTCGTCTGATGCGTCTGGCATAATCGCGTGATTCCCAGGGGCGCACTGCGCCCCTTTCGCCGTTATCCCGGGGCCACCAGGTGAAAAAGATCGCGCTGTTCGCGGATGTGCAGAACCTCTACTACACCGTGCGCCAGGCCCATGGCTGTCACTTCAACTACAGTGCCCTCTGGTCCCAGGTCAGCCGCGATGGCGACATCGTCGAGGCCGTGGCCTATGCCATCGACCGGGGTGACAGCAAGCAGCAGCAATTTCAGCAGATCCTGCGCAACCTCGGCTTCGAGGTGCGCCTCAAACCTTACATCCAGCGCAGCGACGGCTCGGCCAAGGGTGACTGGGACGTGGGCATCACCCTGGATGTGTATGAGGCCGCCGGCCGGGTCGACCAGGTCGTACTGGCCTCCGGTGATGGCGACTTCGACCAGTTGCTCGAGCGGGTGATGCTGCGCCATGGCGTCGAGACGGTGGTCTACGGCGCGCCAGGGCTTACCGCGCTGTCGTTGATTCGCGCAGCCACGCGCTATGTCCCGATCGAGGGTAATTTGCTGCTGCGTCACTGAACCGGCGCACTCATCCCTTCCTGCCATTGCCCTGCAAGTGATCCAGCGGCACCCGCCGTTCCACCGCGCTGGACAGAATGATCGACGTCTTGCTGAACCCCAGTTGCGACACCTGGTTGATCAGCGCTTCGAGCTCATGCATCGAACCCACCGCCGCCTGCATGATCACGCACGGGTCGCCCGTGACCCGATGGCATTCGGTGAGCTGGGGGATGCGCGCCAGGGCGTCATAGGCCTGCTGGTTGCCGTGGCTGGCCAGGCGCAGTTCGATGATGCACTGGATGGGCAGGCCGATCTTTTCCAGGTCGACCTTGGCGGCGTAACCGGTGATCACTCCGCTGGCCTCGAGTTTGGCGACTCGTTCGGCTACCGCCGGCGCCGACAGGTTGACCTGGCGGGCGAGCTGGGCGTAGGTGGCGCGACCGTCTTCGAGCAGGGCGGCGAGCAGCATGCGATCGTACTTGTCCATGGGCTTCTCGGTGCGGATATGCAATCAACGGAAAAACAGGTGAATTACCGTTCATTGCAAAGTGTATGGGTCTATTAAACGTGTTTTGTAACTTATGTTTACGGGAGTGCCTTTCTAAACTAAGTCACCCGTAAACGGATTTCGAGTCTTTTGTCATGCCTGCCTCCCGTCGTTTTCCCTGGCTGCTGATCGGCGCCTTCATCGCCCTCTATCTGGTCTGGGGGTCTACCTACCTGGCCATTCGCATCGGTGTCGAATCCTGGCCGCCCTTGCTCATGGCCGGGGTGCGTTTTGTCATTGCCGGCAGCCTGTTGTATGGCTTCCTGCGCTGGCGCGGGGTGCCGGCTCCGACCTGGGCGCAATGGCGGGCGGCGGGGGCGATCGGGTTTCTGCTGCTCAGTTGCGGCAACGGTGGCGTGACCCTGGCCGAGCATGCTGGCGTGGCATCGGGCGTTGCAGCGCTGGCGGTGGCCACGGTGCCGTTGTTCACCTTGCTGTTCGGGCTGCTGTTCGGTCATCGCAATTCGCGTCTTGAATGGGCGGGGATTTTCCTCGGGCTTGCCGGTATCGGGCTGCTCAACCTCGGTTCGAACCTGCAGGCCAGCCCCATGGGGGCGGTGTTGATCCTGTTCGCAGCCGCGGCCTGGGCGTTCGGCTCGGTGTGGAGCAAGAACCTGCCCTTGCCCCAGGGCGCCATGGCCAGTGCTGCCGAGATGCTGGTGGGCGGCGCTGCGTTGTTGATCGGCAGCGCCCTGAGCGGTGAGCGCCTGACCCAGATGCCGACGGCGGCGGGCTGGGGGGCACTGGCCTACCTGATCTTCTTCGGTTCGATCGTGGCCTTCAGCTCGTACATGTACCTGCTCAAGCACGTGCGGCCGGCGGCTGCGACCAGCTACGCGTACGTCAACCCGGTGGTGGCGGTATTGCTCGGGATTGTCTTTGCCGGTGAGCAGATCGGCGCCGAGGAATGCCTGGCCATGGGGGTGATCGTCGGGGCGGTGGTGCTGATCGGGCTGCCACAGTGGCGGCGTGCGCCCCGGCAGGTGGCCTGAGGGGCCGGTGCATCCGGTGGTAGCGGTGGGCGTCAAAGCCAGCGCAACTCCAGGGGGCTTGCGGTAAACTGCCGCCTTCGCTGAACCCCCTGACGGTATCACCATGAATTTCGCCAAACTCGGCCTGATCGAACCCCTGCTGCGCACCCTGCAGCAGCGGGACTATTCCACCCCGACCCCGATCCAGGCCCAGGCCATCCCCGCCGTGCTGGCAGGGCGCGACCTGATGGCCGCTGCCCAGACCGGCACCGGCAAGACCGCCGGTTTTGCCTTGCCGGTGTTGCAACGCCTGGCGCTCGAGGGTGAGAAGGTAGCCAGCAATTCGATCCGCGCGTTGGTGCTGGTGCCCACCCGCGAGCTGGCCGAGCAGGTACACGCCAATATCCGTGAATACGCCGAGCACCTGCCGTTGAGCACCTACGCGGTGTACGGCGGCGTCAGCCTCAACCCACAGATGATGCGTCTGCGCCGTGGCGTCGACTTGCTGGTGGCGACGCCGGGCCGCCTGCTCGACCTGTTTCGCCAGAACGCGGTGAAGTTCGGCCAGGTTCAAACCTTGGTGCTCGACGAAGCCGACCGCATGCTCGACCTGGGCTTTGCCGAAGAACTGCAGGCGGTGTACGCCGCCTTGCCACGCAAGCGCCAGACCTTGCTGTTCTCGGCGACCTTCTCCGACCAGATCCGCATGCTCGCCGGCCTGGCCCTGAACGATCCGCTGAGTATCGAAGTCAGCCCGCGCAACGCCGCCGCCACCACCGTCAAGCAATGGCTGGTGCCGGTAGACAAAAAGCGCAAGGCCGACCTGTTCTGCCACCTGATGCGCAAGCAGCGCTGGAAGCAGGTGCTGGTGTTCGCCAAGACCCGCAACGGCGTCGATCAACTGGTCGAGCGGCTGCTGGCCGAGGGGGTCAATGCCGATGGCATCCATGGCGATCGTCCACAGGCGACCCGCCAGCGGGCGCTGGATACCTTCAAGGCGCGTGAAGTCCAGGTGCTGGTCGCGACAGACGTCGCTGCTCGCGGCATCGATATCGACGACCTGCCGCTGGTGGTCAACCTCGACCTGCCGATCGTTGCCGAGGATTACGTACACCGCATCGGTCGTACCGGGCGAGCGGGTAACAAGGGCGAGGCGATTTCGCTGGTGTGCGCCGACGAGGTGCAATTGCTGTCGGCGATCGAGGTCCTGATCCGCCAGACGTTGCCGCGTCATGAAGAGCCGGACTTCATCCCCGATCACCGGGTGCCGATGACCGATGCCAGCGGCCAGGTGCTGAAGAAACCGAAAAAGCCCAAGAAACCCAAAGAGAACAGTGCCAAGCGCGGGCTGGGCAAGTGGATGGACAGCTCGGAAGATTCGGCACCGACGGTCAAGCCGGTGCGCAAGGTGCCGAGTTTCAACAGCGGGCCACGCAAGCGCAAACCCTAGTGCGGGGGTTCCTGTAGGAGCGGGCTTGTCCCGCGATCGGGCGCGAAGCGGCCGTAAACCCAGCTACCGCAGTCCCTCAGGAAAAGTACGGTCGCCTGAGTTACGGCCGCTTCGCGCCCGATCGCGGGACAAGTCGCAGCGGCGAACCGCCGCTCCCACAGGGATTGGGCTGGCCTTTAGATTTTGAACAAGACAGGTGTTCCTACAGGGACGCGGGCTGGCGCTCGGACAACCACTCCAGCGCCGCCCGCCCGGCGCGCAAGCCGCTGGCAAAGCACGCCGTCAGCAGGTAGCCCCCGGTCGGTGCTTCCCAGTCCAGCATCTCGCCGGCACAGAAGACGCCGGGCAGTTGCTTGAGCATCAAGCCCTCGTCCAGCGCCTCGAAACGTACGCCACCGGCACTGCTGATCGCTTCATCCAGCGGCCGCGTGCGCACCAGTTCGATCGGCAGCGCCTTGATCGCCTGGGCCAAGCGCATGGTGTCGGCGAAGGTGGCCTGATCGGTCAGCTCGCGTAGCAGCGCGGCCTTCACCCCGTCGATCCCGAGCTGCCCGTGCAGGTGCTTGGCCATCGAGCGGGAGCCACGGGGCTTGGCCAGGGCCTGAGCGATTTTATCCACAGGGCGATCCGGCAGCAGGTCGAGCAGCAAGGTAGCGCGTCCGTCGCGCTCGATGCCGGCGCGCACCGCCGCCGACCATGCATACACCAGGCTGCCTTCCACGCCTTGGGCGGTGAGGATGAACTCGCCCTTGCGCGCAGCGCTGCCAGGCACGCTGAGGGCGATGTTCTTCAGCGGCGCGCCGGCGAACTTGTTCCTGAGCAGATCGCTCCAGCCCTGCACCTCGAAACCACAGTTGCTCGGGCGTAATGGCGAGATATCCACAGCGCGCTCGGCCAGCAGTGGCACCCAACTGCCATCCGAGCCCAGGCGCGCCCAACTACCGCCACCCAAGGCCAGGATCACGGCAGTGGCGCGCACCAGGCGTTCGCCCTGTGGATAAGCGATCCGCAGTGCGCCTTCCGTGTCCCAGCCGAGCCAGCGGTGCCGGGTGTGGATAACCACGCCGGAATCGCGCAGGCGCTTGAGCCAGGCGCGCAGCAGCGGTGCCGCTTTCATGTCAGTGGGGAAGACCCGCCCCGAGGTGCCGACGAAGGTCTCGATGCCCAGGCCGTGGATCCACTGGCGCAGGGCGTCGGCATCGAAATCACGCAGCAGCGTGTCGATGGCCTCGCGGCGTTCGCCATAGCGGCCGATGAAGGCCGGGTAGGGCTCGGAGTGGGTGATGTTCATGCCGCCAACGCCTGCCAGCAGGAACTTGCGACCCACCGACGGCATCGCATCGAACACCTCGACCGCTACGCCGGCCTGGGCCAGGGCCTCGGCAGCCATCAGGCCGGCGGGGCCACCGCCGATCACGGCGACGAGGGGAGGGGAGGTGGGGTGGGAATCGGTCATGGTGGCGGCAGGCTGTGGAAAAGAGTCGGCATTCTACCCCAGAGGTGCTTGTGCAGGTACTGTTCAAAAAATGAACAAATCTTTGCAGGTCAGGCAGTTAAAGGGCTCCAGGGGCTTTCCCGCAGGTTATCCACAAGCGGTTCCACAGTCATTGTGTGTAACCCAGCACCCGCGCCGCGCTGTGGTGAAGGATGCCGTGCCGCCGCGCCAGCGCCGCCCGGTCCTTGCTGTAACCGCCGCCGATCACCCCGACCACCGGAATATCACGGCCAAGACAGTGGCGCAGGACCGCTTCGTCACGGGCGGCGACGCCTGCATCGGTCAGTTGCAGATAACCCAGGGCGTCGTCCTTGTGCACATCGACGCCGGCGTCGTACAGCACGAGGTCGGGCTGGTAGAGCGGCAGCAGGTAGTTCAGCGCATCGTTCACCACCTTCAGGTACGCCGCGTCGTCCATGCCGCGCGGCAGGGGGATGTCCCAATCGCTCTGGGCCTTGCGTGCGGGGAAATTCTGCTCGCAGTGCAACGACACGGTGATCGCCTCTGGTGTGTCGTGAAGGATGCGTGCGGTGCCGTCGCCCTGGTGCACGTCGCAGTCGAAGATCAGCACGCGGTGCACGCGTCCGGCTGCGAGCAGGTAGCGGCTGATCACCGCCAGGTCGTTGAAGATGCAGAACCCGGCGGGGTGGTCGTGGTGGGCATGGTGGGTGCCGCCGGCCAGGTGGCAGGCGATACCGTGACGCAGGGCCATCTCGGCGGTCAGCAGCGAACCGCCGACGGCGCGCACGGTGCGCCGTGCCAGGGCCTCGCTCCAGGGCAGCCCCAGGCGGCGCTGGTCTTCGCGTGAGAGTTCGCCGTTCATGTAGCGCTCGATGTAGGCGCGGTCATGGGCCAGGGCGAGGATGTCGTTGGGGCAGAGTTCGGGGCGCAGCAAGGCCTGGTCGGTGGTCAGCCCGCTGTCGATCAGGTGATCGTGCAGCAGGCGGAACTTGTCCATGGGGAAACGATGTTCCGGCGGGAACTCGGGGCTGTAGTCTTCGTGGTAGATCAGCGGCAGGGGCATGGGCAGGATCGCGGCTGGAGGCAGCGTTGATCTTGCCAGTGGGCCGGAATGCCACGCAACTCAAACACTCATCAGCGTTGTGCCGACGCCAGTACCCGTCGCCAGTCCGGCTCGTTCATGCGCCCAAGGATACGGGCCTTGCCGCTGTCATCGACCGACACGAACAGCGCGCTGGCGTAGCCACTTTCGCGCTCGCCCGGCGCAACCTTGAGCGTGCGCTGGAAGTGATCGACGCAGCCGTTGTGGGTCACCAGCACAAGATTGTGCCCTGCACGCTTGTGCGCCATGGCCTGGCCTGCGAAGCCGCTCTCGCAGCCTTCGAGCCAGTCCTCGCTGGTCACCGTGTCGCCGACGATGAAGTGCGCGGTCTGTCGGGTGCGCAGCTTCGGGCTGCTGAGCAGGTCGGCACCGTTCAGCCCCAGGCGCTGCAAGCCTTCTCCGACACGCTGGGCGGCCTGGCTGCCGGACACGGTGATGCCGGTTGGATCGTCCAGGCAAGGGCCGGGCGCGCTGTCGCAGCGCTCGGCGTGGCGAATCATCACGATCACGCGGCCTTCGGCCCACTTCTGCAGCAGGCCGCTGGCGTTCAACTGCCGTTCATTGCCAAGGTTCACGATGTGCGTCCTCGTTGACGACCACAGCATCAATCCCGCCGCGACCAGCACCAAGGCGAGGCCGACTGCCCAAGCCTTGCGTAAACGTCGGTGTCGCTTGCGGCGTGTGGGGATGGCCAGGTTTTCCAGGATGTCGCTCGACAGCATGCTCGGGCTCCGGCAAGAGGGGGCCGCGCGCAGGGCGGCGGCAGGTGGTGGCATTCTGTGAAGTGGCCTGTCTGCGCCGAGTGAAGCCGTTGTGAAAATTGCATTGGGCTTGGGGTGCAGGTGAAAAGCGCCCCCGGCGCCTAATCTGTAGACTGCAGGACTGAAAATCCGGAGCACACTCGATGACCTCGATCCTCAAGCTCGAAAGCGCCCGCCTGGTGTTGCGCCAATGGCGGGACGACGATTTGCAGGCGTTTGCCGAGATGTGCGCCGATCCGCAGGTGATGCGCTATTTCCCGGCGCCATTGACGCGCCTGGAGGCCGCCGCGCTGATCGGACGCATCCGTGGCCATTTCAACGAATACGGCTACGGTCTCTGGGCATTGGAGCGCATGGACAGTGGCGCCTTCATTGGCTTGACCGGGTTGCTCAACGTCAATTTCGACGCACCCTTCGCGCCGGCGGTGGAGATCAGTTGGCGTCTGGCCCGTCGTCACTGGGGCCAGGGCTTTGCCAGCGAGGCGGCCTGGACCTGCCTGCGCTGCGCATTCGCCCAGTTGCGCCTGGATGAGGTGGTGTCGTTCACCACTCAGGACAACGTACCCTCGCAGAAGGTGATGCAGGCGATCGGCATGGTTCAGGACGAGGCAGGCAGCTTCGAACACCCGCGGCTGCCCGAGGGGCACCCGCTGCGTCCGCACGTGCTGTATCGCATCGACCGGCCGCGCTGGGAGCGAACCCTGCATGCCTGAATGGGGCGCCATGCACGGAGGCGATGACAAATTCTGTATGATTTGCGCCAATGCCCGAATTGCCGTGACACCTGTCAGGAGTAGCCCCCGATGAGCCATGTGTTGGACGACCTGGTCGACCTGTTGAGCCTCGAATCCATCGAAGAGAACCTGTTCCGTGGCCGTAGCCAGGACCTGGGCTTTCGTCAGTTGTATGGCGGCCAGGTGCTGGGCCAGTCGTTGTCGGCGGCCAGCCAGACGGTCGAGGACGCGCGCCATGTCCATTCCCTGCACGGCTATTTCCTGCGCCCTGGCGATGCCAGCATGCCGGTCGTCTATTCGGTCGATCGGGTGCGCGACGGCGGCAGTTTCAGCACCCGCCGGGTCACGGCGATCCAGAAGGGCAACCCGATCTTCACCTGCAGCGCGTCGTTCCAGTACGACGAGGGCGGTTTCGAGCACCAGGTGCAGATGCCCGATGTGGTCGGCCCCGAGAACCTGCCCAGCGAAGTCGAACTGGCCCGCGTGATGGCTGACAAGCTGCCCGAGCGTATCCGCGACAAGGTGCTGTGCGCCAAGCCCATCGAGATCCGCCCGGTGACCGAGCGTGATCCGTTCGACCCCAAGCCGGGCGACCCGGTGAAGTACGCCTGGTTCCGCGCCGACGGCAACCTTCCGGACATCCCGGCGCTGCACAAGTACGTGTTGGCCTACGCCTCGGATTTCGGGCTGCTGACCACCTCGTTGCTGCCCCACGGCAAATCGGTGTGGCAGAAGGATATGCAGATCGCCAGCCTCGACCATGCGCTGTGGTTCCACCGCGACCTGCGTGCCGACGACTGGCTGCTGTACGCCACCGACAGCCCATGGGCCGGCAACGCCCGCGGTTTCACCCGCGGCAGCATCTTCAACCGCGCCGGGCAACTGGTGGCCTCGTCCACCCAGGAAGGCCTGATCCGCCATCGCAAGGACTGGGCATGAGCCTGCACGAAGTACGCAACTGGGTGTTCGACATGGACGGCACCCTCACCGTGGCGGTGCACGACTTTGCCGCGATCCGCGAGGCGCTGGAGATTCCGCCCGAGGATGACATCCTCACCCACCTCGCCGCGCTGCCTCACGAGGAGTCCAAGGCCAAGCACGCCTGGCTGCTGGAGCACGAGCGCGACCTGGCGATCGCCTCGAAGGCCGCGACCGGTGCAGTCGAGCTGGTACGCGAGCTGTCGGCGCGTGGCTGCCGGCTGGCGATCCTCACCCGCAACGCGCGGGAGCTGGCGCATGTCACGCTGGAGGCCATTGGCCTGGCGGACTGCTTCCCGGTCGAGCACATTCTGGGACGTGACGAAGCGGCGCCCAAGCCCGATCCGGATGGCCTGTTGCAGATCGCCCGGGCCTGGGGTGTGAATCCGTCGGAACTGGTGATGGTGGGCGACTACCGCTTCGACCTGGATTGCGGGCGTGCGGCGGGGGCCAGGACGGTCCTGGTAAACCTGCCCGACAACCCCTGGCCGGAGCTGGCGGACTGGCATGCGGCGGACTGCCGGGCGTTGAGGGCGATGCTTGGCTGAAAGGTTGCGGTGGGTTCTTCGCGGGCAAGTCGGAGCGCCGAACTGTGGTAGCGGGCCTGCCCGCGAAGAACTCACCGCTATCCCATGTAATGAACAGTAACCCATGACGATTCACTGACATCCCACTACATTCCCGGACACTGGCAAGGGCAGTCCCCTGACTAGAATGCCCGGTCTTGAATGAGACCGATTCTCTGTCACGCATCCGCTGTTGCCAGGAGCCCTCCGATGTTCTCCGTTCTCCGTTCCGCGCGGCGCCTGCTGCCGCTGCTCATGCTGCTGGTCGCAGGCCTCGGCACTCTCCAGACCGCCAGCGCCGCCCAGGTCACCGACGTGCTCGGGCGCAAGGTGGAAGTCGATCACGCGCCCCAGCGCATCGTCCTCGGCGAGGGCCGGCTGTTCTTCGCCCTGGCCCTGCTGGATCGCGACAACCCGTTCCAGCGCGTGGTCGGTTGGCAGAACGACATGCGCCTGCTCGACCCGCATACCTACGACGTCTACGCCAAGCTTTATCCCCAGGTGGCCAAGCTGCCGCTGATCGGCCAGGCCTCGGAGCAGAGCGTCAGCGCCGAGCAGATCCTGGCACTGAAACCGGACCTGGCGATCTTCAGCATCGCCGGCGAAGGCCCGACCCAGCACAGCCCGGTCGCCGACCTGCTGGAACAGGCCGGCATCCCGGTACTGTTCATCGACTTCCGTGTGCACCCGATCAAGAACACCCGCGTCAGCCTCGAAGCCCTGGGCACCTTGCTGGGTCGTGAGCAGCAGGCGCAGGAATACCTGGACCTCTACGACAGCCACCTCAAGCACGTCACCGACCAGGTGGCGGGGCTCAAGGACAGCGAGCGGCCGAAGGTCTTCCTCGAACTGCTGGCGGGCGTCTGGCAGGCGCCGGGGCACACCACCGGCAAGAGCGGCCTGGGCAGTGTGGTCGAGGCGGTCGGTGGGCACAATATCGCTGCTGACGTGGTGCCCGGCGCGCTGGGCGACGTCAGCGTCGAATACGTGCTCAAGGCCGATCCGGACGTCTACATCGCCACCGGCAACCGTGCCCCCGGCGTGCTGCTCGGCGCCGGCGTGAGTGCCGATACCGCGCGCCAGAGCCTGGCCAGGATCATCGCGCGCCCCGAATTCGCGCCGCTGCGCCCGATCCGCGATGGCCAGGCCCACGGTCTGTGGCATGACTTCTACAACTCACCGTTCAACATCCTCGCCATCGAAGCCATGGCCCGCTGGATTCACCCCGAGCGCTTCAAGGATCTGGATCCGCAAGCGACCATGGCCGACATCAACCACCTGCTGAAGGTCGGCCTGGACGGCCACTACTGGATCGACGCCAAGTGACCGCCCAGGCTCTGGACGGCGCCGCGCTGGCGGCCTGGCGGTATCGGCGCCTGCTCTGGCGGCGTGCCGGGCTGGTCGGCGGGCTGGCCGTGCTGCTGGCGCTGGCGGTGCTCGGCGACCTGGCCAGCGGCGCCTCTGGCATGGGGCTTGGACAGCTGCTGCATGGGGTGTTCGATCCGAACGCACTGAGCGCCACCGAACGGGTGATCATCTGGAACGTGCGCCTGCCCTACGCGCTGATGGCGGTGCTGGTCGGGGCCGCGTTGGCGCTGGCTGGCGCCGAGATGCAGGCGATCCTCGACAACCCGCTGGCCAGCCCTTTCACCCTGGGGGTGTCCTCTGCCGCCGCGCTGGGCGCGTCGCTGGCCATCGTCTATCCGCTGTCGGTGGCCTGGCTGGCGCCGAGCGCCCAGGTGACGGTGATGGCGTTCGTCTTCGCCTGCCTGTCGGTGCTGTTGCTGCAGGCCATGTCGCGGCTGCGCGGTGCCGGGGTCGAGAGCCTGGTGTTGTTCGGTATCGCCCTGGTGTTCAGTTGCAACGCATTGGTGTCGTTGCTGCAGTTGCTGGCCACCGAGGATGTGCTGCAGCAACTGGTGTTCTGGACCCTCGGTAGCCTGGCGCGGGCCAACTGGCAGAAGCTGGGCATTCTTGCTGCGGTGCTGGCGCTGGTGCTGCCGTTCTCGCTGCGCGCCGCCCCGGCCATGACTCTGCTGCGCATGGGCGAAGACCGTGCCCGCAGCTTCGGCGTGGACACCCGGCGTCTGCGCGTCGCCTCGCTGCTGCGCATCAGCCTGCTGTCGGCGACCGCCGTGGCCTTTGTCGGCACCATCGGGTTTATCGGCCTGGTCGGCCCGCACATCGCCCGCCTGCTGGTGGGCGAGGACCAGCGCTTCCTGCTGCCGGCGAGTGCACTGGTCGGGGCGTTGCTGCTGTCGCTGTCGTCGATCGCCAGCAAGCTGATCCTGCCGGGGGTGATCGTGCCGGTGGGGATCGTCACTGCCCTGGTGGGCGTCCCGGTGTTCGTGGTGCTGGTGTTCCGGCGGGGGAGAAGGTTGTGAGCTTGCGTATCGAAGGGCTGTCGGTCACCTATGGCGCGCGCCGGATCATCCAGCAACTGAGCCTGCCGCCGCTGCCGACGGGCAGCCTGGTGGCGCTGGTCGGGCCCAACGGGGCGGGCAAGTCCACCCTGCTGCGCGCCCTGGCCGGGCTGGAGCGGATGCAGGGCGCGGTGCACCTGGGCGATGAGGACGTTACCCGCCTGAGTTTCGCCGAACGCGCCCGGCGCCTGGCCTACATGCCACAGCAACTGCCGCCGGGGCTGGCGCTCGGGGTGCTGGAGAGCATCGTCGCTGCGCTGCGCGTGGGGGCTGCCGATGACCTGTTGGCGACGGCCTTCGATGCGCTGCGCCAGTTGGGCATCGAGCACCTGGCCGAGCAAGGCTTGGACAGCCTGTCCGGCGGCCAGCGCCAACTGGTGGCCCTGGCCCAGTTGCTGGCGCGCAATCCACAGGTGCTGTTGCTCGACGAGCCAACCAGCGCCCTGGACCTGCACTACCAACTGCGGGTGATGGATGCAGTGCGTGAGCGGGTGGTTCGCCATCGGCTGTTGGCGGTCGCGGTGCTGCACGACATCAACCTGGCGGCCAGCCATGCCGATTGCCTGGTGATGCTGGAGAAGGGCCGGGTGGTGGCCTGCGGCACCCCGGCCGAGGTGCTCGAACCGCAGTTGCTGGCGCAGGTATATGGCGTCGAGGCGCGGGTCGAGCAGTGCTCCCGTGGCCGCCTTCAGGTGCTGGTGGACCGGGCGCTGCGCTGAGCCTGCCGGCCCGGCTGCACGCCCGCTACATCAGATGCAGTCAGGCGAAGACGAAGTACTTGCGTACGGTCTCGACCACTTCCCAGGTGCCTTTCATGCCGGGCTCGATGACGAACACATCGCCGCCCTTGAGGTGCTTGGGTTCTTCGCCTTCGGGGGTGATGATGCAGTAGCCCTCGAGGAAGTGGCAGAACTCCCACTTCTCATAGTTGACCTCGAACTTGCCTGGCGTGCAGATCCAGGTGCCCATGATCTTGCTGCCATCGGCCGACAGGTAGGCGTTGAGGTTGACGGTGTGCGGGTCGCCGCCGATGCGTTTCCACTTGGTCGCATCTACCACCGGGGTCGGACAGGTTTCGCGCAGGACGGTGATGAAGTCGGACATGGCAAGGCTCCTGATGACGGGCTGAGTGACCCGTCACCTTAGGGCGTTGGCGTGACATGCAGTTGCCTGGATTCGACGCCTATCTGCCTGGTCGCGCTATGGCGGTCACGCCCACCAATAGCGCACGAAGTGGAAGAACACCGGCGCGGCGAAGCACACCGAATCCATGCGGTCGAGCATGCCGCCATGTCCTTCGATCATGTGCCCCCAGTCCTTCACCCCGCGATCGCGCTTGATGGCCGACATCACCAGCCCGCCAAAGAACCCCATGGCGTTGACCGTCAATGCCATCAGCGCCGCCTGCCAGAAGTTGAACGGGGTGATCCAGCACAGCAGGGCGCCGACCAGCGTGGCCAACGCCACCCCGCCGGCCAGGCCTTCGACGGTTTTGGACGGCGACAGGTTGGGCGCCACCTTGCGCTTGCCGAACAGCTTGCCGCACACGTACTGCAGCACGTCGCTGATCTGCACCACCAGGATCAGCCAGGCGATCAGCAGCAGGTTGCGGCCCTCGTAGCCGGGGATGTCCAGGGTCATCAGCGCGGGCACCGACGACAAGCAGTACACCGCGATCATCAGGCCCCACTGCACCTTCGAGGCGCGTTCCAGGAAGCGTGTGGTATCGCCGCCGAAGCTGGCCAGGATCGGCAGCAGCAAGAACAGGTACACCGGAATGAAGATGCTGAACATCCCGTACCAGTCCATGGCGATCAGCAGGTACTGCACCGGCAACGCTACGTAGAACGCTGCGACCAGCGCCGGGTAGTCGCTGCGCCGGGTCGGGGTGAGGGTCATGAACTCGCGCAGGGCGTAGAACGACACGCAATAGAACAGCACGATCACGCCGTACTTGCCGAACATGAAGGCCAGGCCGATCACCAGCACCATCACCCACCAGGCGTTGATGCGTGCGTTGAGGTTGTCGATCACCGCGTGCGGCGCGGAACCGGCGCGCCACTTGAGCAGGCGGCCGATGACACTGGCCAGGAGCAGCAGGGCGCCGATGCCGGCGAACAGGGACAGGGTGTTGTGATCCATCTCAGGCTTCCTTCGGGGCCAGGTTCAGCAGGGCCTGACGGGCCCGCTCGAGAAACGCCTGCTTGCTTTCGTCAGGCAGCACCTGCAATGGCTCGCCGAAACTCAGCGTGCACAGCAGCGGCAACGGCAGGGCGCGGCCCTTGGGCATCACCCGGTTGAGGTTGGCGATCCACACCGGCACCACTTCGATGTCTGGCTGGGCGGATGCGAGGTGGAACAGGCCGCTCTTGAAGGGCAGCAGTGGATCGTCGCCAAGATTGCGTGTGCCTTCGGGGAAGAAGATCAGCGAGTCACCCTGGGCCAGCGCATCGAGTACCGGTTGCAGCGGATTGTCCTGGCCTTCGCCGCGCTGACGGTCGATCAGGATGCCATTGAAGACATTGTGGATGACGAAGTTGCGCAGGCCTGGCGTGTTCCAGTAGTCGGCGCCGGCCACGGGCCGCGTGCGGCGCCGCAAGGGTTCGGGCAGCGAGGCCCAGAGCAGGACGAAATCGCCGTGGCTGCTGTGGTTGGCGAAGTACAGGCGCTGCACCGGTTGTGGCGTGCAGCCGAGCCAGAGGGCCCGAGCGCCGGTGATCAGGCGCGCGGCGGAGGTGATGGCGAAGGCGGTCAAGGCGGCGAGCATGGTGCAGGGTCATCCGGTGAAGGGCAGTGTCAGCAGGGTAGCCAAGGTCAGCAGTAGCTGCAGGCCCAGGCACAGGCTCTGGCGGCGCAGCAGGGCGAGGGCGGCCTGGCTGCGGGTTGGCCAGTCGCGTGGATCGTCGGCCTTGGCCTTGAGGTTGAGGTCGAACAGGGCGCGGTCCAGGGCGCGGGTATCGTCGGCACGTTGCGGGCTGGCGGCCAGGCGTGCGAAGAGCTCGGCGTCCAGGGCCACGCGAATGGCCCAGTACTTGTGGGCAACGCCGAGGATCAGCAGCAGGATGCACAGCACGCTGGCCAGCGGGTGCAGATGCAGGCCGAGCAGCGGTGCCAGGCCGTAGGCGATGGCCAGCAGGGTCAATGCATCGGACAGGCGTTCGAGTTGCCGACCACGAGCTAGCAGGGTCGCGACCAGGTACAGGTTCATGGCTGGACTCCGAGTTGTAGCAGGGCCTGGCGGTGGCCCGTATGCAGCACCACGCCCGGGCGGGCCTGGCGGATGAGGGCTTCGGCGGCGTCGATGTCGGCGCAGCGGCCAGTGTGGATCAGCCAGGCGGCTACGGCGCTGGCGCTGCGTGAATAGCCCAGGGCGCAGCAGACCAGCAGCGGGCCTTGCTGGCGCAGGCGGTCGATGGCTTCGGCGGCTTGGAGCAGCAGGGCGGGGCTCGGGGGGATGAGGTCCAGGGTGGGCAGGCTGAGGTAGGTTGCCTGTTCTGGCCCATTCGCGGGCAAGCCCGCTCCTACACATGGACAGGGCAGCTCCGCACTCAAATCCACTACCGTGGCAAGATCGGCGGCATCTCGCAACCCGGGAACACGCCCCAGATACACCCCGTCGCGCACCTCATCCGCTTGCGGATGCCGCCAGGTCCAGGCCCGCGAGTTGATCCAGGCGCCAACCAGATAGGGCGCCAGCAGCCAGGTCGCGGCATTCGACAGTCGTCCATCCGCTCCCTTCTGGAATCCGCCAGCACCGAACAGCACATAGTTCAGCGCCACCACCAGCAACGCCAGTGCCGGCCATAACAAGCACAGCCATACACCACCGAGCTTGAAGGCCAGCCCTGCACACAACAGGGCGCCGATGCCATAGCGCAAGCCAAGCCGCCAGCGTTTCGGCTCACGCGTCAGGCGCGCCTCGCGCAGCGGCAATGCGCCCTGGTGCGGCCATAGCCACATGCACAACAACCCCACCAGCGCGCCGCTGGGCAGGTCGATGAAGTGGTGCTGCCAGGTGGTCAGCACCGACAGCCCGATCAACGCCATCCAGCCGTGCACAGCCCAGCGCCAGAGCGGCTTATGGGTATGCCGGGCGAACATCGTCCAGATGATCACCAGCAGCGCGATATGCAGCGACGGGGCCTGGTTGTACGGCTTGTCGAAGCCCATCAGCACATCGAACAGCCAGCCGAACACACCTGCCAGTTCCGGTCGCTCGAAGGTGAAGCGCAGCGGCCAGAGCAGGAAGCAGGTCACGCTGACCACCTGTGCGGTCAGCAGCGCCAGGGCATGGCGGTCCATCTCGCGGCGAGTGAGCGGCAGCAGGAATGACAAACCGTACAGCAGGTCGATCGACCAGTACGGGATGATCGTCCACGGCCACAGCGGCATATGCTGCTCCCAGCCGAATACCAGGCTGCCGACATCGTCGCGCCCGGCGGTGTAGCTGTTGGCCAGGCCGTAGCTGAGGAAGAAGAACGGCCCGAGCAGCATCAGCCACAGCACGCCGCGCCGGATCAGTCCGGCTTCGCGTGTCATCAGCGAACCCGCTGGGCCAGGCTGACGCTGAAGATGCCCCACTCGTCGATGCGCTGGGCGATCTTGCGAAAACCTGCCGCCTCCACCAACTGGTCCATCTCGGCCTGGCTGCGCCGGCGCATGACCCAGGCGTCGCCGCCGCGGTGGCTGGTCAGGGCGCGGGCGATCATCTCCAGCTGTGGGTGCCAGGGCTGGCCGGTGTAGACCAGGTAGCCGCCGTCTTCCACGGCATCGGCCAGCCCGGCCAGGGAGTCGCCCACCAGTTGGTTGCTGGCGAACAGTTCATAGAGCCCGGACACCACCGCCAGGGTGGGGCGCGGGTCGAGGCTGGCCAGGCTCTGGCGGTCGAAGGCATCGCCCTGGACGAAACGGGCGATCTCGCCCAGGCCCTTTTCGTTGATCAACGCGCTGCCCTGCTGCACGTTCAGCTCGCTGTAGTCGCGCAGCAGTATCGAGTCCGGCAATTGCTCCTGCAGCGCTTCGAGGATGTAGCGGCCGTGGCCGGCGGCGATATCGACGATGTGCACAGGTCGTGCCTGTTCGCGCAGGCGCGCGATGGCCAGGCGCAGCAGTTCCTCGACATGCACCTTGCGTTGGCGGATGCCACGCCAGCCAATGGCGTCGAGGTAGTTGCGATCGATCAGCTCGCCCAGTTTGCCCTTGCCGGTGGCCTGGTTGCGGTACACGTAGTCCAGGGTGCTGCCGGAGTCGAAGCCAGTGTCGAAACCCAGCTTCACCCCTTCGGACAGCCCCTTGCCCAGGCGCAGGCTGGCGCGGTAGCTGCGCCAGTAGAGGTCGCGCGGCGAGTTGCGTGGCAGCGGTGCGGCCAGGCACTCGGCCTCGGCGCAGCTGGCGCCGACCTTGTCTGCATCGAGCAGCGACGGTGCAGGCAGCGGTGCGTCGAAACAGTGGGCGATGAAGCGCTCGATCCGCGCCAGGGCGTGGGTGCGGTCGCGTTCGCCGAGGGTGTCGTGGAAGAAACCGGGCAGGATGTGCATCTCCTTGCGCGGGCTGCCCAGGCGCTCGAAGAAGCGCTCCTGCGGGCCGCGTTCCACCACGAAGTCTGCGCCGGACACCAGCAACTGAGTCGGCACCTGGATGGCCTGGGCGTCGGCCACCACACGGTCGGCAGCCTCGTACAGGCCCAGCAGCACGGTCACCGAGATCGGTCGGCTGATCAGCGGGTCTGCGGTGTACGACATCACCCGTTCCGGGTCATGGGTGAGCAGGCGCGGCTTGACATAGCTGTTGACGAAGAAGTTGCCGCGCAGGGCCTTGAGCAGTTTCAGGCCGGGGCGGGCGAAGGGCACGTAGAGCTTGACCTTGAACGCCGGCGAGGCCAGCACCAGGCAGCGCACCTTGGGCGCGTAGTCGTGGGCCCAGGTGGCGATCAGCACTGCGCCGACGCTCTGCGCCAGCACTGCCATATCGGGCTCGGCGATGCCGTGCCGGGCCTGGATATGTTCGATGAAGGTCTGCACGTCGCGCACGCTGGTGGCGAAGCTCGGGCTATCGCCCCGGGCCCCTGGCGACAGGCCATGGCCACGGGCGTCCCAGGCGAAGATGTCGTAACCGGGCAGGTCCAGTTCGTCGGCCAGGTGCGCCATGCGCCCGCCGTGCTCGTGCCCGCGATGGAACATCACCAGCGCCCGGCGCGGCTGGTGCTCGTTGCGAGTGGCCGGCCAGTGCCGGTAGTGCAGCTCGACGCCGTCGTGGGTCGAGAAGTGCAGCGATTGCGCTTGGCGCATGGCGAAAGTCCTTGTCCTGCGGCGGTGGGGTCAGCGGGTTTCGGCCAGCCCGTGGCGTACCCGGTTGTAGAGGGTATAGAGCGAGAGCAGCAGGATGACCAGCAGCAGGCCGTTGATCCACGTCGGATTCAGCACGCCGAAGGCCACGCCGGTCCCCAGTACGCCGAATGCAAAGGCCCGGTCGCTCTTGCCCATCGGCCCGTCGTAACGCCGCGAAGCACCGGCCAGCGGGCCCATCACCCCGGCGTATTCACTGATGACGGCAAGCAACACCACCAGCACCACCAGTGTCGGCGACACCCCGACCAGCAACGCGAAGGGCAGGTACAGCGCCGCGTCGGCGATCACATCGCACAGCTCGTTGAGGTAGGCGCCGAGGGTCGATTGCTGGCCGAACTCGCGGGCCAGCATGCCATCGACGGCATTGAGCGCCATGCGCAGCAGCATCCACACCGGGATGAGGATGAACAGCCAGGTGACGTGGGGCAGCCAGGTGAGCAGCAGCCCCAGCAGCACCGACACCAACGCTGCGGCGACGGTGACCTGGTTGGCAGTGACGCCGCGATCGTAGAGACGCTGAACCGATGGGCGCAGCAGAGCCTGGAAGCGGGGTTTGAGCTGATAGATGGATGGCACGGTGAGTTCCCTGTCGTGGTGCGGCGTGGAGGGGATTGTGGGGAAAGAGATTGGCGGGCGGCAAGGTGCATCTGTCCTACATGTGAACTAGATAAAGCCTTCGCACTAGAAAGCGTGTCGCCGCTCGTCAGGGGTGTGTGGATAGTGTGTATTGGAGGCTGGTTTAGTTAAATAGATGTGTGAGTCGATGAAATTTCCAGTTGTTTTGCACAAGGACAAAGATTCCGACCACGGCGTGACCGTACCCGATGTCCCTGGGTGTTTTTCCGCCGGCGTCACCGCTGCCCAGGCGCTGGATAATGTCCAAGAGGCACTGGCGCTGCATTTTGAAGGCCTTGTCGCTGATGGCGAGCCTTTACCCCAAGCGCAGGAGATCGACGTGCACGTGGTCAATCCGGATTTCGCCGGTGGTATCTGGGCGGTAGTGGATTTTGATGTAACGCCCTACCTGGGCAAGGCGGTGCGTTTCAATGCGACGCTGCCAGAGAACCTGTTGCAGCGCATCGACGAGAAGGTGAAGCGCGATAGCCGATATGCCTCGCGCTCCGGTTTTCTGGCTTCAGCGGCGCTACGCGAGTTGGCTATCGCCTATTGAACCGGCCATCGCGGCTATAACGCATCCCGCGCCTTGCCGCGATACACCCGCAGCACATCCGCCATCACCGCCAGGGCGATTTCCGCTGGCGACTTGCTGCCCAGGTCCAGGCCGATCGGCATGTGCAGGCGTTCGATCTGCTGTGCTGACAAGCCGCCAATGCGCTGCAGGCGTTCGGCGCGGCGTGCGGAGGTGGTCACCGAGCCCATGGCGCCGATGTAGAACGCCGGGGTGTGCACGGCCTCCATCAGCGCCAGGTCATCGATCTTCGGATCGTGGGTCAGCGCCACCACTGCGGTGGCGGCATGGCAGCCACCTTCGGCAATGAACTCCGAGGGCAGCACGCGGTGCAGTTGAGCACCCTCCAGATGCACATGGGCCATCTCCTCGCGCGGATCGCAGGCGATCACTTCGCAGCCCAGCGTACGGGCGATATCGGCGCAGGCCTCGGCCACGGGCGACAGCCCCGCCAGCAGCAGGCGCAGGGCCGGGCCGATGGCGATATGTACGGCATCCTCGCTCATGCGCACGGTAACGCTGCTATCGCTTTCCAGGCCAAAGGTGCCATCCATCAGCCCCACCCTGCGCGTCACCCGGCGCTGGCCAAGCAATGCGCCGCGCAACGCCTGCAAGTGCTCCAGCCAGGCCGCACTGGCCTCGCGCCGCTCGACCAGC
Source organism: Pseudomonas sp. RW3S2 (assembly GCF_014268955.1). Classification (NCBI taxonomy): domain Bacteria; kingdom Pseudomonadati; phylum Pseudomonadota; class Gammaproteobacteria; order Pseudomonadales; family Pseudomonadaceae; genus Pseudomonas; species Pseudomonas sp. RW3S2. Next base: position 198,801 of record NZ_JABWRM010000006.1, read on the forward strand.
ACCACCAACACCCCCCCGCACGGCAGGCGCAAGCGCCGGCTTTGCGCCTGTCCGTCGCCATAGCGCACCACCTGCGCAGCACAGTGGAATGCACCCTGTGAGAGGCTGTCGAGAAACTCTTCCTCCACGCAGCCTCCCGACAACGATCCGACATACTCCAGCCCGCCACGGCAGACCAGCATCGCTCCCGGTGCACGGGGTGCCGAGCCGTAGGTGGAGAGCACCGTGCACAGCCATACCGTGTCGCCGGCACAAGCCCATGCCAGCGCCTTGTCGATCACTTGCCGGTCGAGATGCTGCATGTTCGGTTACCCCGTTCCAATCGTTGGCGCCACACCCCATGTCTGTGGCAGTGTTGGCTATCTGGCCAGCCCCACAGGGACCGACATGCAGACTCGCAAAACCGGCGTTCGCGCCCAGCAGGCCGACCGCACCAAGGACAACATCCTCAAGGCCGCGGTGAAGGTCTTCAGCAAGGAGGGCTTCACCGGCGGGCGCGTCGAGCAGATCTCCACGCTGGCCAAGTCCAACGACCGGATGATCTATTACTACTTCGGCAACAAGGAAAAGCTGTTCATCAGCGTGCTGGAGCATATCTACGCCAGCTTCAACCAGGCCGAAGCCAAGCTGCGCCTGGACCTGTCCGACCCCGAGCTCGCGCTGCGCCAACTGGTGGCGTTCATCTGGGATTACTACGTGCGCCATCCCGAGTTCGTCACCATCCTGGCCACCGAAAACCTTCACCAGGGCCAGCACGCGCGCAAGTCGCAGAACCTGCAGGCGCTGTCCGGCGAGGCGGTCGGCGTGCTGCGGCCGATCATCGAGGCTGGGCAGGCCAAGGGCCTGTTCCGCGACGATATCGACATCACCCACGCCTACCTGATGATTGCCTCGCTCTGCTATTTCTATAACTCCAACCGCCATACGCTCAGCTCGTTCCTCGCCGTGGACCTTGCCGACAAGCAGGCCAAGGCCGACTGGCTGGACTTCATCAGCGATCTCGCCCTGCGCGGTCTGCGCCGCTAGCCTCAGTGGCTGCCGGGGTTGGCACGCACTTGCGCGCTCTTCGCCGTCAGCCCTTGCCAGGCCGGTTTGTCTGCGGCGAAACGCTGGCGCAAGTAGGCGGCCAGATCCGCCACCTGGCGGTCCGAGAGGCTATCCCTGAAGCCGGGCATATAGCCCAGGTCGCGGGTCGCAGGCGTCGGAATCCCGTGCAGGATCACGCGCAGCAGGTTGTCCGGCACATCGCTGTGCACGTTGCTGTTGACCGCCATCGACGGGCTGACACCGAACAGCTTCGGGCCCAGGCCATCGCTGTGGCAGGCCATGCACGCACCCTTGAACACCCGCTCGCCATTGCTGATGGACAGTTGCGTATCGACCTGGGGCGCAGCCGGGGTCGCGACTGGCTGCGGCGCGCCGTCCAGTGAAGTCAGGTAGTGGGCAATGGCCCGCACGTCGCTCTCCGGCAAGGTGGCCAGCTCGCTGACCACCGGCCCCATGGGCCCGGCGGCGACACCGTGCCTGTCGGAGAAACCGGTGCGCAGATAAGTGAACAGCTCGCTCTCGCTCCAGGGCGTGGACGACTTGCCCAGGCCGTTGAGCGCTGGCGCTTCCCAGCCATCGACCATGCCCCCGGCCAGGTAGCTTTTGCCGGCTTTTTCCGCGCCCATCAGGTTGCGCGGCGAGTGACAGGCGGTGCAGTGCCCGAGGCCATCGACCAGGTAGGCGCCGCGGTTCCACTGCGCACTGCGCTGCGGGTCGGGCCGGTACTCGCCGCGCTTGAGGAACAGTGCGTTCCAGCCGGCCATCAGCGGGCGCTGGTTGAACGGGAAACGCATGTCGTTGGCGGGCGCCTCCTGGCGCACCGGTGTCTGCGACATCAGGTAGGCGTACAGCGCCTGCATGTCACCGTCGGTGATGTTGCGAAACGAGGTGTAGGGAAAGGCCGGGTACAGATGTCGGCCGTCGCGGCTGATGCCCTCGCGCATGGCGCGCTCGAAGGCGGCGAACGACCAACGGCCGATGCCGGTTTCCGGATCGGGCGTGATGTTGGTGCTGTACAGCGTACCGAACGGCGTTTCCATCGCCAGGCCGCCGGCATTGACCTTGCCGCCGCTGACCGTGTGGCACACCGCGCAATCGCCGGCCGCCGCCACCTGGCGCCCACGTTCGAGCATTGCCGCTGACCAGCTGCCGGCCGCCGGGGGCGTCACCGGCGCGATTTCCGCGCGAAAGGGCAGGGCGGTCGCGAGCATGCCCAGGGCGGCACCGAACACGCCGGCGATCGAGCCGAACCACCACTTCGAGCGTTTCGACGCGGGCTGTGCTGGCGCAGACGAATCCTCGCCGTTGCCGCCAAGCGCGGCGCGCACCCGTTCGGCAGTGATCGGCAGCTCGCGAAAGCGTATGCCGGTGGCGTCGAAGATCGCGTTGGCGATGGCCGCCGCGCTCGGCACCGAGGCCGATTCGCCGCTGCCCATCGGTGGTTCGTGCTGGCGCGGCAGCATCATCACGTCGATGGCTGGCAGCTCCGGGAAGGTGAGGATCGGGTAGCCGCCCCATTCCTTGCTGGCCACCGTCGATTCCTCGAAGTGCACCTGTTCCTTGAGCACGCGGCTGGTGGACTGGATCACGTTGCCGTGGATCTGGTGGCGCACGCCCTCAGGGTTGACCATCATGCCCGCGTCATGGCCGATCACCACCCGCGTGACGGCCACCTCGCCGGTACGTCGGTCCACCGCCACATCGGCGACCCAGGCCGCCCAGGCCGCGCCGAAACCCGGGAACTTGCTGTGGATGTAGCGCGCATAGGCAAAACCGCGACCGCGCAACACATCGCCTTCGGCGGGCGTCTGCATGGGCTGGGTGTGCGCCTGCCACTGGGCGCGCTCGGCGGTGGCCTTGACCAGGTCGATGGCGCGCGGATCGGACAGGTGGCGCAGGCGGTACTCGACCGGGTCGACCCCCGCCGCGAAGGCCAGCTCGTCGATATATGACTCGTGGGCGAAGCTGTTGGGCATCGCCGACACGCCGCGCATCCACGACGCACGCACCAGCGGCGTCATGTCATTGATGGTGACGCGCATGTGTTCGTAGTCGTAGGGCGGAATCGAGGTACGGTCGCCCATTTCGAACAGCGCCGGCACCGGCTCCACCGCGCCGGTCAGCAGCAGGGCGAGGGTGGGGGCGCCGTTGGAGGGGTAGCTGGTCTGGAAGTCATAGGCGGCGACCGTGCCGTCGGCGTTCAGGCCGCCGTCGATCTCCATCAGTTGCGCGGTGCCTTTGGGCTCCCAGACATGCTCCTGCTCGCGGGTCAGCTGTACCCGCACCGGGCGTCCGACCGCGCGCGACAGCAGCACCGCATCGGCGCACACGTCGTCGGCGCAGTTGCGGCCGTAGCAGCCCGCCGCCTCCATGCGGATGATCTCGATGCGTGCTTCGGGGCATTCCAGCAACCAGGCGAGGTCGGCGCGCAGCAGGTGTGGATTCTGGGTTCCGGACCAGACGCGGATCTGGCCTTCGGTGAAGTCGGCCAGGGCGCAGGATGGGCCGATAGAGCCATGCAACTGGTAGGGCCACAGGTAGCTGCGGCTCAGACGCTGGCTGGCGTTGGCGATGCCCGCGTCGACCTCGCCCTTGTCCAGCACGGTGCGCTGCACCCTGGGGTTGTCGCGGATGGCCTGGGCGACGTCGCTGAGATCGGGCAGCTTGCCGGTGAACGGTTTCCAGCTCAGCTTGAGGTCGTGGGCGGCGCGGATCGCCTGTTCCTCACGTTCGGCCACCACGCCGACGAAGTCGCGGATCACCACCACGGCGACCACGCCAGGCACATGGGCGATGGAGCTTTCATCCACCGCCAGCAGGCTGTTGCCGACGAAGTCGCCGCTATCGTGGCCGGCATAAGGTGGGCGGATCACCCGGCCATGGAGCATGTCGGGCAGGCGCATGTCGTGCACGTAGGTCAGCTCGCCGGTGGCCTTGCCGGGGATGTCCACCCGCGCGGTACTGCGTCCGACCAGGCGGTAGTCCTCGACGGCCTTGAGCGGCGCGTCTTCGGCGATGCGCAACTGCTGGTTGTGCCCGCGCACCAGGTCGGCGAAGGGTAGGCGACGGCCGTCTTCGGCGATCACCGCGCCTTCTTCGATTCGCAACGCATCGGCTGTGCAGTCCAGCTCAAGGGCAGCCTGCTGCAGCAGGAAGCGTCGCGCGGTGGCTGCTGCCTTGCGCAGCGGCACGGCGGAGATCTGCAGTGTGGCGCTGGCGATGGTCGCGCCCTGGTTCGGCGCACGCTCGGTGTCGCCGAGCACCATGTGCACCTGGTCCATGCGCAGGTCCAGTTCCTCGGCGACGATCTGTGCCAGCGAGGTGCGGATGCCGGTGCCCAGGTCGACGTGGCCATTGAAGGCATACACCAGGCCGTCGTCGCTCACGGCGATGAACAGTGCCAGTTCGCGGTCCTTGACCTGGGGTGTCACACCCTTGGCAACCGGCCCCGAGGGCGGGGTGATTTCGTCGACGATCAGCAGCACACCGTTGCTGGCCAGCAATTGCTCGCGTGAAGGCACCTGTTGCGAGTGGTTCATGGGGTTCTCCGGATCTCAGGCCTGGCGGCCGGCGGCGCGGCGCACCGCGCGCAGGATTTCGACGTGGGTGCCGCAGCGGCAGAGGTTGCCGGACAGTTCGTTGCGGATCTGTTCGTCGGTGGGATTGGGGATGCGGTCGAGCAGGGCCTTGGCGGTCATGATCATGCCGTTCATGCAGTAGCCGCACTGGGCTGCCTGCTCGTCGATGAACGCCTGCTGCACCGGGTGCGGCGCGGCTTTGTTGCCGAGGCCTTCGAGTGTGGTGACCTCGCGGTTTTCAGCGCCGGCCAGCGGGATCACGCAGGAGCGCGCGGCCACCCCGTCGATGATCACCGTACAGGCGCCGCACTCGCCCAGGCCGCAGCCGTATTTCGGGCCGTTCAGGCACAGGTCGTTGCGCAGCACCAACAACAGGGGGGTGTCGGGTTCAGCGGCGACCGTGACGGTCTGGCCGTTTATCCGCAGGGCGATGTCTTCTTGCATGGCTCGCTCATCTCTGGGGCGCTACCAAAGGACTCAAACGGTGCGCTTTTTCGGTAAGTGCTCACTACATGAAATGAGTAGGCAAGAAGCAGGCCAGGCGGGTTGCAGGGGGGCGTCAGCGACGGTGGTGGGCAGGTCAGACGCAATCGCGGGGCAAGCCCGCTCCCACTGGTACCCCACCGTTCTCGAGGGCAGTGATTAACCTGTGGGAGCGGGCTTGCCCCGCGATAGGGCCGGTAACGACGGTGAGGGTTTTGTTGAAGGGCGCGATCAGCCCGCCGCCTCGTCGCTGTCGATCATCTTGCGCAGCAGGAACAGGATCGCCACCCGCTCCCCGGCATTGAGGCTGCCCATGCTCAGCTCGCTGATCTGCCGTGCGCAGGGAATCATCGCATCGAGCAGCGCCGAGCCGCTTTCGGTGAGCTCGACGATGACCTTGCGCCGGTCGTCCGGGTCTGGCGACAGTTGCACCAGTCCGCGCGCCTTGAGGCGCTCGACGATGCCACGGATGGTTGCCTGGTCCACGGCGGTGGCCTTGATCAGCTCAGCCTGGGAGCTGGGCCCGTGGTCGCGCAGGGCGCACAGGGTGACGAACTGGATCGAGGTGAGCTGCGGATCGCACGCTTGCTGCTGGAAGATCGCCGTATGCCGCTGGTACGCCTTGCGCAGCAGGTGGCCGATCTGTTCGGTGACGTCATACGGCGTGGTGTCGAGCGGGGTGGCAACGGGGGTGGTTTTCTTCGGCATGTGATGGCTTGGGCTGTGTGGGTTGGCTGGCCGGCCCCCGAAAGCGGAGCGCCGGGCCAGTATACCCGCTATCGGGCCTTGGACTCCTCGGGCGCGACCACCTCGCCGGCCAGCACCACGGGCTGGTCGTCCAGGTAGATATCGCAGTTGCGCAGCGGGATATCCAGGTGGCACGGGGTCTTGCGCTTGCCGCCGACCTCGGTGTTGGGGCCGGTGGAGAACAGGAAGTTGCCGTAGAAGGCGCGGGCGTCCATGCACATGCCGTCGTTGCGGTCGTGCAGGCCCATGGCGGTCCACTGTGCGCGGGGTTGCAGGCCCCAGCCGATGTGGGAGATGCCGTACACCTCGGGGTCGTTGAAGTACTTCATGTAGTCGCGCAGGTACTCGGCCTCGAAGCCGCCGTGGATACCGGTGATGAAGCCTTTCTCGATTTCCAGGGTGATGCGCTCGCGGCAGTAGTTCTTGAACGGCAGGATGATGTCGCCGACATCCAGCACCAGCGTGCCTTCGGCGCTGTCCTCGTTCGGCCATGTGAACAGGAAGCCACTGGGCCAGTGGTCCCAGCGCCCTGGCTCGTCGGCGTAGCCGTATTCGGTGACCGCCGGATACTGGCCGAGCGGGGCGTGGAAGTCGCTGCCGGCCTTGGAGCGCACGTGCATGCTGCGCGCTTGCTTGAGCAGGGTCTCGGCGGCCAGCACGCGACGTTTGTCGTCCTCGGTGGGCAGCATGCGCGCCAGTACTTCCGGGGGTTCGACCGCCAGCAGGATGCGCGTGCCGGTCTTGAGGATCTGCTCCTGCTCGGGGGAGTGCAGCAGCATCATGGTGTCGACGATCAGGTCGGCCGCCTCCAGCGCCCGCTGGGCGGCGATGTTGCCGGTCAGCGCGGTGTCGCCGCAGTAGGCGGTCATGTCGTTGCCCATGGCGGTGGGATGGTTGAACGACGGCAGCTCCACCGCATAGACCTTGGCTTTCAGGCGCTGCGCCGCCTCCATCGCGGCGTTGACCGTACGCGGATCGGAATAGTGGCTCTTGAGCACGGCGACGCTCTGGGTTTCGTCTACCCGGGACAGTTTCAGCACGTGTTCGAACATCTGGGTCAGCTCTGCATTGCTCACCGGCATGGGGGTTCTCCTGGTCAGGACTCAAGGGTCGAGCGGCTGCACCACGGCGGTGCCGGGCGCGTCATCTCGGTGCAAAACAATAGTGTGTACGCCATATTTGCTCAGATGAAAGCGCATCCCGTCGATAAGCGCAAGCGGTGCGATCAAACGTTACCTATCCACACATATTCCAATATTTGCGGTAACAATGGCCGCGTTATCGCCATTGATCCGGGGCCGATAAAATATTTTTCGCTGCCTCTTCCAATTAAAAAAATAGAGCGTATACACTCTAAATCGTCGAGCGGCCGAACCGCTGGCAACACATCAGAACAAGAGGAGACATACCCATGCGGGGTAGGCAGAAAATCGCAATCGTCGGTGCGGGTCTGGGTGGGGCGGCCGCCGCCACGTTGCTGCAGCAGGCCGGGTTCGACGTCGAGGTGTTCGAGCAGGCGCCGGAGTTCACCCGCCTCGGTGCGGGCATCCACATCGGCCCCAACGTGATGAAGATCTTCCGTCGCATGGGCCTCGAGCAGAAGCTGGAGCTGATGAGCTCGCACCCGGACTTCTGGTTCAGCCGCGACGGCAAGACCGGCGACTACCTGTCGCGCATCCCGTTGGGCGAGTTCGCTCGCCGCGAGTACGGCGCCTCGTACATCACCATCCATCGTGGCGATCTGCACGCCCTGCAGATCGAGGCGATCAAGCCGGGCACCGTGCATTTCGGCAAGCGCCTGGAAAAGATCGTCGACGAGGGTGACCAGGTGCGCCTGGACTTCGCCGACGGCACCCATACCGTGGCCGATATCGTCATCGGTGCCGACGGCATCCACTCGAAGATCCGCGAGGAACTGCTGGGCGTCGAAGCGCCGATCTACAGCGGTTGGGTCGCCCACCGTGCGTTGATTCGCGGCGACAAGCTCAAACAGCACGCGGACGTGTTCGAGGACTGCGTGAAGTGGTGGACCGACGATCGTCACATGATGGTCTACTACACCACCGGCAAACGCGACGAGTACTACTTCGTCACCGGCGTACCGCACGAGGCCTGGGACTTCCAGGGCCCGTTCGTGGACAGCAGCCAGGAAGAGATGCGCGCCGCCTTCGAGGGCTATCACTCGACGGTGCACAAGCTGATCGACGCTACCGAGTCCATCACCAAGTGGCCGCTGCGCAACCGCAACCCGCTGCCGCTGTGGAGCCGTGGCCGCCTGGTGCTGCTGGGCGATGCCTGCCATCCGATGAAACCGCACATGGCGCAGGGCGCCTGCATGGCCATCGAGGACGCGGCGATGCTGACTCGCTGCCTGCAGGAGACCGGGCTGTCCGACCACCGCACCGCCTTCGCCCTCTACGAGGCCAACCGCAAGGAGCGCGCCTCGCGGGTGCAGTCGGTGTCCAACGCCAACACCTTCCTCTACACCCAGGAAGACCCGGCGTGGGTCTATGGCTACGACCTGTACGGCCAGGAACTGAAAAGCGGGGAGGCGGCATGAGCAGCTTCGTCGCCGGCGGCAACGTCAGCGCCAACGGCATCCGCCAGCATTACCTGCGCTACGGCGGCAAGGGGCCGGCGCTGATCCTGGTGCCGGGGATCACCAGCCCGGCGATCACCTGGGGATTCGTCGCCGAACGCCTCGGTCAGCACTTCGACACCTATGTCCTGGATGTGCGCGGGCGTGGCTTGTCCTCCAGCGGCCCAGGCCTGGACTACGGCACCGACGCCTGCGCCGCAGACATTCCGGCCTTCGCCGCAGCGCTGGGGCTTGGCAGCTATCACCTGGTCGGTCATTCGATGGGCGCGCGCTTCGCCATCCGCGCTGCCGCCCAGGGCGCGCCGGGCCTGCAGCGCCTGGTGCTGATCGATCCGCCGGTGTCCGGCCCGGGCCGGCGCGAGTATCCCAGCAAGCTGCCGTGGTACGTCGATTCGATCCGCCAGGCCACGATCGGCATGACCGGTGAGGACATGCGTGCCTTCTGCGCTACCTGGAGCGACGAGCAACTGGCCCTGCGCGCCGAATGGCTGCACACCTGCCACGAGCCGGCGATCGTGCGGGCTTTCAACGATTTCCATGATGTGGATATCCATCAGGACCTGCCTGCCGTGCGCCAGCCGGCGCTGCTGATGGTGGCCGGGCGTGGCGGTGTGATCCAGGCACAGGACATCGCCGAGATCCGCGAACTCAAGCCGGACATCCAGGTGGTTCAGGTCGAAAACGCCGGCCACATGATTCCCTGGGACGACCTCGAAGGCTTCTTTGCCGCCTTCGGCGATTTCCTCGACCATTCCCTCGTCTGAAGGAGCACGAGACATGACCAAGCTGTACCGCATCGGCCAGATCGTGCCGAGTTCGAACACCACCATGGAAACCGAGATCCCGGCGATGCTCACCGCGCGCCAGGCGATCCGTCCCGAGCGCTTCACCTTCCACTCCAGCCGCATGCGCATGAAGCAGGTGAAGAAGGAAGAACTGGCGGCGATGGATGCCGAGTCCGATCGCTGCGCGGTGGAGTTGTCCGACGCCAAGGTCGATGTGCTGGGCTACGCGTGCCTGGTGGCGATCATGGCCATGGGGCTGGGCTATCACCGCCAGTCGGAGAAGCGCCTGCAGAAAGCCACCGCCGACAACGACGCGCTGGCGCCGGTGATCACCAGTGCAGGTGCCTTGGTCGAGGCGCTGCACGTCATGAAGGCCAAGCGCATCGCCATCGTTGCGCCCTACATGAAGCCGCTGACCGAGCTGGTGGTGAACTACATCCGTGAAGAGGGCTTCGAGGTTCAGGATTGGCGTGCGCTGGAGATCCCCGACAACCTCGCCGTGGCGCGCCATGATCCGGCCAACCTGCCGGGCATCGTCGCCGGCATGAACCTGGAGGGCGTCGATGTAGTGGTGCTGTCGGCCTGCGTGCAGATGCAGTCGCTGCCCGCCGTGGCCAAGGTCGAGGCACAGACCGGCAAGCCGGTGGTCACCGCAGCCATCGCCACCACCTACGCCATGCTCAAGGCGCTGGACCTGGAGCCTGTGGTTCCGGGGGCCGGTGCCCTGCTGTCGGGCGCCTACTGAAAACGGGAGACGAACATGAGCGACGCACAGAGCGCCCATGACAACTATCAGGGCGTGTGGGGCCAGCGCATCGGCTTCGGGCGCAAGGCGGCCCTGCTGATGATCGACTTCATGCAGGGTTACACCACCCCCGGTGCGCCGCTCTACGCCCCCGGTGTGGTGTCGGCCGTCGAGCAGGCCAGCGGCCTGCTGGCGCTGGCGCGGGACTGCGGTACTCTGGTGGTCCACACCAATATCCGCTACCAGCCCCCGCACTTTGCCGATGGTGGCGTGTGGGTGCGCAAGGCGCCAGTGATGAAGGACATGGTCGAGGGCAACCCACTGGCCGCCTTCTGCGAGGCGGTGATGCCGCAGGCGGATGAAGTGGTGCTGAGCAAGCAGTATGCGAGCGCCTTCTTCGGCACCAGCCTTGCACCGCTGTTGCATGCACAAGGGATCGACACCGTGGTGCTGGCCGGCTGCTCCACCAGCGGCTGTATCCGCGCCAGTGCGGTGGATGCGCTGCAGCACGGGTTCCGGACCATCGTGGTGCGCGAGTGCGTCGGCGATCGCCACAACGATCCGCACGAAGCGAACCTGTTCGACATCGACAGCAAGTACGGCGATGTCGTCAGCCGCCAGGAGGCCATGGAGCAACTGACGCGCCTGGCCGACTGAGCCGGACGCTTTGTACCCATAACAATCGAGGAACGGTGCAGGAACGCCCGTTCCATCGCCGTCCGCTGTGCGGACGGTCGCCCCGCAGGAGCACTCGGGGTCTTGTGACGCTGCCCTGGACAGCCGCCTGTAGTGTGCGGCGCTCTTGGAGCGTCGAAAACTGCTGGCCTAAAAACAACCACAAAGTCGCCGCCAGGAGACAAGAAATGCCAATTGCGAATGCAACCGCGGTCCACAGTGCAACCGACCATGGCACACAAGCGCTCTACCGCAAGATCACATGGAGGCTCATTCCTTTCCTGTGCTTCTGCTATCTCGCGGCCTATCTGGACCGCATCAACGTCGGCTTTGCCAAGCTGCAGATGCTCGAAGACCTGCAGTTCAGCACCGCAGCCTATGGCCTGGGTGCCGGGCTGTTCTTCGTCGGCTACATCATCTTCGAGGTGCCGAGCAACCTGATCCTGGAGCGCGTCGGTGCCAAGCTCTGGATCGCACGGATCATGATCACCTGGGGCCTGCTGTCGGCCTGCACCATGTTCGTGTCCACCACCACCCAGTTCTACATCCTGCGCTTTCTGCTCGGGGCCGCCGAGGCGGGCTTCCTCCCGGGCGTGCTGTACTACCTGACCATGTGGTATCCGACCTACCGGCGCGGGCGCATCATCGCGCTGTTCATGATCGGCTTGCCGCTGTCGAGCGTGATCGGCGGGCCGATCTCTGGCTGGATCATGGGCCACTTCGACCAGGTCCACGGCCTGCATGGCTGGCAGTGGCTGTTCCTGCTCGAGGCGATCCCCAGCGTGTTGCTCGGCATCCTGACCTTCTGGGCCCTGCCGAACAATTTCCAGCAGGCCAAATGGCTGTCGGACGATGACAAGGCGCAACTGGCCAGCGACCTGGCTGCGGACGATGCCGAAGGCAAGGGCAGCAAGCACAGCTTCCGCGATGGCTTCTTCAACCTGAAGGTGTGGATGCTCGGTGGCATCGATTTCTCGATCCTGCTCAGTGCCTATGCCATGGGGTTCTGGATGCCGACCTTCATCCGCGATGCAGGCGTCAGCGACACCTTCCACATCGGCTTGCTCACTGCGATTCCGAGCCTGGCCGCGCTGCTCGGGATGCTGATGATCGGCGCCAGTTCCGACCGTCATCGCGAGCGTCGCTGGCACATCATCGTGCCGTTCATCATCGGCGCCATCGCCATGGCCAGCAGCACCTTGTTCAGCCAGAACCTGGTGATGACCGTGGCGTTGTTTGCCATCGCATCGGCGGCGATCATCGGCGCGGTGCCGGTGTTCTTCAGCCTGCCGGCGACCTTCCTCAAGGGTACTGCCGCGGCCACCGGTTTCGCCCTGGCCTGTTCGCTGGCCAATATCGCGGGCCTGGTGAGCAACTCGCTGATGGGCATCGTGACCGATCTCACCGGTACCTCCCATGCGGCATTGTGGGTGTTCGCCGGCTGCCTGATCCTGAGCTGCTTCCTGGTGATCGCGCTGCCCGCGAAGCTGGTCAACCGCTAGCGGTCGACCGCTTTTCGCAACGGTAGCTTGGCGGGCCCTGGCGCCCGCCTGATCCCTTCATCACGCCATCCGCACGTCGGCGGCCTTCAGGCTGCCGCGGTGGATCGCTGTTGCCCGAATCCAGGAGTCGCTCCCCATGTACGTACAGATTTCACAACGTTTTTCATCGGCTACCCGACTGGCCGGTGGCTGTGTCGCCGCGGCGCTGTGCCTCGATGCTTCTGCCGAAGACAGCGGTTTCATCGAAGGCGCCCGCGCCACCTTGCAGGCGCGCAATTACTTCTTCAGCCGCGACTATGCGGATATCAAGGGCGCCAGCACCCAGTCGCGTACCCAGGAGTGGGCGCAGGGTTTCATCCTCAATGCCAGCTCCGGCTATACCCAGGGGACGGTGGGCGTCGGCCTCGATGTGACCGGGCTGCTCGGTTTCAAGCTCGACAGCAGCCCGGAGCATTCGAAGTCGGGGCTGCTGCCGAGCCTTGCCAGCGGCAAGTCGGCGGACGAATACAGCCGCCTGGGTGCGGCGATCAAGTTCAAGGTGTCGCAGACCGAGCTCAAGGTCGGTGAGCTGATGCCCAACCTGCCAGTGCTGTTGTTCAGCGACCTGCGCCTGCTGCCGCCGACGTACCAGGGGGCGATGCTCGAGTCCCGCGAGATCGCCGGGTTGACCTTGAACGCCGGCCAGTTCCGCTCCACCAGCCTGCGCGACTCGTCCAACAGCCAGAAGATGTATGCGCTGGTTAACGACCCGATCAACCCGTCGCGGCTGGCGCGCTTCACCAGCGACCGCTTCAACTACGTCGGCGCCGACTATGCCTTCAACGACAACCGCACCAGCGTCGGGGTGTGGCAGGCGCAACTGGAGGATATCTACCAGCAGCGGTTCTACAGCTTCAAGCACGCCGAGCCGGTGGGCGACTGGACGCTGGGTGTCAATGCCGGGTACTTCGATGCCCGCGAGGACGGCCGCAAGATTGCCGGTGACTACGACAACCATGCCTTGTTCAGCCTGTTCTCGGCCAAGACCGGCGGGCATACCTTCTATGTGGGCTACCAGCAGATCGGCGGCAAGGATGGCTTCATCCAGGTCGGGGCCAACACCAACCCGATGGGCAACACGCTGCCGACCTACGAGTTCTCGGCGCCAGGGGAACGTTCGTGGCAGGTGCGCCATGACTACAACTTCGTGGCCCTGGGCATTCCCGGCCTGACCTCGACCCTGCGCTATGTGAGGGGCGGGGATGTGGACACCGGGCTTGGTTTCGAAGGGCGTGACCGGGAGCGCGATCTGGACCTGGCGTATGTGGTGCAGAGCGGGCCGCTGGCCGGGCTGGGAGTGCGGGTGCGCAATGTCATGGCGCGGTCCAACTACCGGACCGACATCGATGAGAACCGGTTGATCCTGAGTTATACGGTGAAGTTGTTCTGATCGAGGTGTGCTGAGTCAGTACCGGCCTCTTCGCGGGCAAGTCGCAACGGAGAACCGCTCCCCCTGTGGGAGCGAGGGCTCGGCGCTCCGACTTGTCCCGCGAATAAGACAACGCGCTGCATGGCACCGGCTTCGCCGGTGATCGCGGGACAAGCCCGCTCCCACAATTAACATCGCAGTATTCAGAAGTTGCGGAGCTCTTGTAGGGGCAACTGTCTTGCTCAAAATCTAAAGACCAGCCCAATCCCTGTGGGAGCGGGCTGGTCCCGCGAACACGGGCGTAGCCCGTGCCAGGCAGCGCGTCGTCTGCCTCGCGGGACAAGTCGAGGCGACGAGCCGCCGCTCCCACAGGCTAACTCAATCCCCAAGCCCAAGCCGCTCGACCAGCGCGGCGGCATACCCCGGCAATCCGGCAAAATCCCGTGCACACAGCTGCAGCCGACGATTGGCCCAATCTTCCTCCAGCGCCACCCAGCGCAAGGGCAGCGCACCCTCCCAGCGTCTCACCGAGGCCAACGGCACCACGCCGACCCCGGCGCCCCCGGCCACCATGCGGATCACACCGTCAAAACCTTCGGCCCGCACCCGTACCTGCATGCGCCGCCCGAGGCGCAGAGCCTGTTCTTCGAGGTGCAAGGCCAGTGCGCTGTCCGCACCCAGCCCCACATGGCCATGCACCAGGCTGTCGACGAAACGGGGCGCCGGGTGTCCAGCCAGCGGATGCGCCAGGGGCATGATCAGCACCAGCGGGTCTTCGCGAAACGGCCGCACCTGCAAGTGCTCGCTCGGTGCCGCGGTGGAAATGATGCCCAGGTCCGCAGTCCCCTGGGTGATCGCCTGCACGATGCGCAGGCTCGGCTGCTCCTGCACATCGACGCTGACGCCCGGGTACTCCACCAGGTATGCAGCCAGCAACTCCGGCAGGTACTCGGTCAGCGCCGCGGTATTGCACAGCAGGCGCACCTGCCCCTGTTGGCCCTGGGCGTACTGGCCGAGGTCGTATTGCAGCCGCTCGACCTGCTGGGCAATCAGCCGCGCATGCTGTAACAACGCCTGGCCCGCTGGCGTTGGCTGTACCCCTCGGCGGTTGCGCTCGAGCAAGGGGATGCCCAGCGAGGCTTCCATGGCACGGATGCGCGCACTGGCCGCAGGCAGCGAAAGATGGCTGCGACGGGCACCGGCGGTGATGTTGCCGCATTCGAGGGTATGACGGAAAAGACTGAGGTCGATCAGGTCGAAATGCATGTGCCTCTGTCCTGGCAAGAGTCTGGCTGAGTATATGGCAGATTTTCACTGTGCTCGCGGCAGCCCAGGATAGCGCCATGAATACCTTTATCGCGTTGTATCAGAACATGGGGCCGGCATTGTCACTGCTGGTGATCATCACCTTTGCCATGGCCGGTGCGGTCAAGGGCGTGATCGGCCTGGGGATGCCGACCATCGCCATGGGCATGCTGGGGCTGGCTATGCCCCCGGCGCAGGCAGCGGCACTGCTGATCGTGCCCTCGACCCTTACCAACCTGTGGCAACTGGCCTCGGGCGGGCACTTGCGCGGGCTGCTCAAGCGCCTGGGCAGCATGCTGGTGATGATCGTCGCCGGTACGCTGCTGGGCAGCCTGTGGCTTGGCATCGACAGCGGCCCCTGGGCGGCGCATGCGCTCGGTGGTGCGCTGTTGATATATGCCCTGTACGGGCTGGTGGGGCCGGGCTTGCGCGTCCAGCCACAGTGGGAGTGGTGGCTGGGGCCGCTGTGCGGCCTGCTGACTGGTGTGGTGACGGCGGCAACCGGGGTGTTCGTGATACCGGGGGTGCCCTACCTGCAGGGGCTGGGCCTGGATCGTGACGCGCTGGTCCAGGCGATGGGCCTGTCGTTCACGGTCTCGACCCTTGCGCTGGCGCTGGGCCTGGCCGGGCAGGACGCGCTCGACGGCCCGGCCCTGGGTGCGTCATTGCTGATGCTGGCCCCCGCCTTGCTGGGCATGTTCGCCGGCACCTGGCTGCGCCAGCGCATCAGCGCGGCACAGTTCAGGCGCTGCTTCTTCGTGGGCCTGGCGCTGCTCGGCGGGCACCTGCTGATCAACGGCTAGCGGAGGAAGCGCTGAGCATCTCGATCATCTGGATATCGAAGTCGCGCTCCAGGTAGTCCATGCGCTTCTCGAAGAACGCGGCCATGTGCGGCAGGGCCGAGTGCACGTCGAGGGCGGCCTTGTCGGCCCAGACCTCGTAGAACACGAACAGGCTCGGGTCTTCCTTGTCGCGCAGCATGTGGTACTCGATGCAGCCGGGCTCCTGGCGGCTCGGTTCGACATAGGCGCGGAACAGGGTTTCGAAGGCTTCGGCCTTCTCAGGACGGGTCTTGGCTTTGAGGATGAAAGCGAACTGTTCACTCATGGCGATGGCCTGTGCGGGGGAAAGTGAGCAGATTGTATTGCAATAATCTGATGTCTATTCGTGACTTTAAGGCAAATGTATTTTGCCGCCAGCCGGCTTTTTCCTGCGCCTGCGACTGCCTAATCTGCCGCCATCACTTTTGACTCGGTCGGCAGGCGTCCTTGCCTCGGACCGACCCAGACCTACGAGGCTCCCCATGAAAAAGATTCTTCTACTCAACGGCGGCAAACAGTTCGCTCATTCCGACGGCCGCCTGAACCGCACCCTGCACGAGGCCGCGCTGGCCTATCTGGACCGCGCCGGTTTCGACGTGCAGCAGACCTTCATCGACGGTGGCTATGACGTCAAGGAAGAGGTGCAGAAATTCCTCTGGGCGGACGTGGTCATCTACCAGATGCCGGGTTGGTGGATGGGCGCGCCCTGGACCGTGAAGAAGTACGTCGATGAGGTCTTCACCGAAGGCCACGGCAGCCTGTATGCCAGCGATGGTCGCACCCGTTCCGATGCCTCGCAGAAGTACGGCAGTGGCGGGCTGATCCAGGGCAAGCAGTACATGCTCTCGTTGACCTGGAACGCGCCGCAGCAGGCTTTCGACGATCCGACCGACTTCTTTGAAGGCAAGGGTGTGGATGCGGTGTATTTCCCGTTCCACAAGGCCAATCAGTTCCTGGGCATGACCGGCCTGCCGACCTTCCTGGCGGTGGATGTGATGAAGCGCCCGGATGTACCGGCAGCGCTGGCGGCGTACGAAGCGCACCTGAGCAAGGTGTTCGGCAAGGCTGAGTGACGAGGCGGCCACACTTGCGCCGTGACCGCCCAGCAGCTATCAATCAGCACTACCTCAAGCCCAAGGCCACCGCGTGAAAACCCGATCCGAAGAACTCCAGGTATTCGTCGCCGTCATCGACTGCGGTTCGATCTCCGCCGCCGCCGAGCAGATGGGCCAGACCCCGTCGGCGGTCAGTCGCACCCTGTCGCGCCTGGAGGGCAAGCTTGGGACCACGCTGGTCAATCGCACCACCCGGCGCATGGACCTGACCGAAGAAGGGCGTTTCTTCCTCGAGCGTTCGCGGGTCATCCTCGAACAGATGGACGACATGGAAGAGCGCCTGTCGATGAACCGCCAGACCCCGTCCGGGCGTCTGCGGATCAACGCCGCCGCGCCGTTCATGCTGCATGCCATCCTGCCGTGGATCGGCGAGTTTCGCCGCCAGTACCCCGGCATCGAACTCGAGCTCAATACCGACGACCTGATCATCGACCTGCTCGAACAGAGCACCGACGTGGCCATTCGCATCGGTGAGCTGGCCGATTCCAGCCTGCACGCGCGCTCGCTGGGGTGCAGCCCCGTGCAGGTGCTCGCCAGCCCGGATTACCTGGCCCGGCGCGGTACACCGCAGAAGGTCGAAGAACTCAGCACGCACTGCCTGCTGGGGTTCAGCGCACCCGAGACGCTCAATCAGTGGCCGTTGCGCCATGCCCAGGGGGACCGCTGGGCGATCCGTCCGGCGATCCTCGCCTCCAGCGGCGAGACCTTGCGCCAGCTGGCACTGGCCGGTGAAGGCATCGTCAGCCTGTCACATTTCATGACCCACGAAGACATTCGTGCCGGTCGGCTGCAGGTGGTGCTGGCCGAGGCCAACAACGGCTATCGCCAGCCGATCCACGCGGTTTACTACCGCAACACCCAACTGGCGCTGCGCATCCAGTGCTTCCTCGATTTCATCCAGCGCAAGCTATCGATGTACGCCTGCTGAGTTACCTGAACGCGACAGATTTGCCCAAAGACGCCTCCTTTCCTGTGTGCCGTTTGCTTAGTCGCAACGCTTGAGCCTTAAATGAGTGCTCGACAAAAACAACACCAAGGAAGTGTCATGCGTATCGTCATGTTCCAGTCCCTGGCCCTCGGGGCCGCGATCCTGAGCTGTTCTTCCGCCTATGCCGTGACACTCGAAGGTGGCGCGGTGGCGGCGCCCGATCAATATGGCGCACAGGTAGCCGCCGACATTCTCAAGAAAGGCGGCAACGCGGTGGATGCCGCGGTCGCCACTGCGTTCACCCTGGCGGTCACCTACCCCG
Organism: Pseudomonas sp. RW3S2; assembly: GCF_014268955.1. Taxonomy (NCBI): domain Bacteria; kingdom Pseudomonadati; phylum Pseudomonadota; class Gammaproteobacteria; order Pseudomonadales; family Pseudomonadaceae; genus Pseudomonas; species Pseudomonas sp. RW3S2. The sequence goes on from NZ_JABWRM010000006.1 coordinate 216,861, forward strand.
AAGCCGGCAACATCGGCGGCGGTGGCTTCATGACCCTGTTCGTCGACGGCAAGCCGTACTTCCTCGACTACCGTGAAGTCGCGCCCAAGGCCGCCACGCGCAACATGTACCTGGACGACAAGGGCGAGGTCATCGAGAACCTCAGCCTGGTCGGCGTACGCGCTGCTGGCGTGCCTGGCACGGTGATGGGCCTGTGGGAGGCGCACCAGAAGTTCGGCAAGCTCAAGTGGAGCGAGCTGCTCACCCCGGCCATCGGCTATGCGCAGAACGGCTTCAAGATCGCGCAGAAGCAGTACCAGTACCGCGACGATGCCCAGGGCCTGTTCAAGACCGCCACCAACTTCAACGACTACTTCGGCGACATGAAGGTCGGCGAGCTGTTCAAGCAGCCCGAGCTGGCCAAGACCCTGGAACGCATCGCCGACAAGGGCGTCAGCGAGTTCTACCAGGGCAAGACCGCCGACTTGCTGGTGGCGCAGATGCAGGCCGACAAGGGCCTGATCACCAAGGAAGATCTGAAGGACTACAAGGCCGTGTGGCGCGACCCGATCGCCATCGACTGGCGCGGCAATGTGGTCTACACCGCGCCACCGCCAAGCTCTGGTGGCGTCGCCCTGGCTCAGCTGTTGGGCATCAAGGAAGACCGTGCGGCCGATTTCAAGGGTGTCGAGCACAACTCGGCCAAGTACATCCACCTGCTGGCCGAGATCGAGAAGCGTGTGTTCGCCGACCGCGCCGACTACCTGGGCGACCCGGCCTTCACCAAGGTGCCGGTCAAGGAGCTGGTGGCCAAGGACTACCTGGCCAAGCGCGCGGCGCAGGTCAACCCCAAAGCGATCTCCGCCACCGACCAAGTCAAGCCGGGCCTGGAGCCGCACCAGACCACGCACTTCTCCATCGTCGACAAGCAGGGTAACGCGGTGAGCAACACCTACACCCTGAACCTCGACTATGGCAGCGGCGTGGTGGTCAAGGGCGCGGGCTTCCTGCTCAACGACGAGATGGACGATTTCAGCGCCAAGCCTGGAGCGGCCAACGCCTTTGGCGTGGTGGGTGGTGATGCCAATGCCATCGAGCCGGGCAAGCGTATGCTCTCGTCCATGAGCCCAAGCCTGGTCACCCGCGACGGCAAGCTGACCCTGGTGCTCGGCACGCCGGGTGGTTCGCGGATCTTCACCTCGATCTTCCAGGTGATGAACAACCTGTACGACTATGGCATGCCGCTGGAAAAAGCCGTGGCCGCCCAGCGTGTGCACCACCAGCTGCTGCCCAAGGACACCATCTATTTCGACAGCTATGCACCGCTCGAAGGGCAGGTGGCAGAGGATCTGAAAAAAATGGGCTACGTGCTTGAGGACCAAGGCTGGGAAATGGGCGATATCCAGGCGATTCGGGTCACCGGCGAGAAGCTCGAGACCGCGTCCGATCCACGCGGGCGCGGGGTTGGGTTGATCGTCAAGTAATACCGTGCAAGCCCGCCTCCACAGGTATCCCACCGCGCTCAACGGCAGTGGGAAACCTGTGGGAGGTTCTTCAAACGCGGAAGTGGCTGACCATCGTCTGTAACTGCCCACCCAGCCGCGCCAGCTCCACGCTTGACGCTGCTGTCTCCTCACTGGCCGCCGCCGTCTGCTCCGACACATCGCGCACATTCATGATGCTGCGGCCGATCTCGTCGGCCACGGCGCTCTGCTGCTCTGCCGCAGCGGCAATCTGCTGGTTCATCGCCTGAATTCCCGACACAGTGCGGGTGATGCTGGCCAATGAGGTGCCAGCCTTGCGGGCCAGTTCCACGCTGCTGTCGGTCAGCCCGCTGCTGCCTTGCATGGCGGTGGCCACGCGCTGGGTGCCGTTCTGCAGGCTGGCGACCAGTTCTTCGATCTCTTCGGTGGACTTCTGCGTGCGCTGGGCCAGGGCCCGGACCTCATCGGCGACCACCGCAAAGCCGCGCCCGGCTTCACCGGCACGCGCCGCTTCGATGGCGGCATTCAGTGCCAGCAGGTTGGTCTGCTGGGCCACCGACTTGATCACGTCCATGACGCTGCCGATCTTCTGGCTTTCCTGTTGCAGCAGGTTCATCGCCTCGGTGGAGTGCTGTACTTCAGCGGCCAGGCGTTCGATCTGGCCGATGGCCTCGTTCACCACCCTGTCACCGGCACGGGCCTCGCCATCGGCCTGCGTGGCGGCTTGGGATGCCTGCTCGGCATTGCGTGCGACTTCCTGCACGGTCGCGGTCATCTCGTGCATGGCAGTGGCGACCTGATCGGTTTCGACCTTCTGATTGTTGACTCCGGCACTGGTCTGCTCGGTCACTGCCGACAGTTCCTCGGCGGCGCTGGCGATCTGGGTGATGCCGTCGCGGATACCGGTGATCAGTGCGCGCAGGGTTTCGCCCATGCCCGCGATGCCCTGCTGCAAGGTGCCGAGTTCGTCACGCCGGGTGATTTGCAGGCGCTGGGTGAGGTCGCCTTCGGCGATCTTCTTCACCACTTCGAGGGTTTCCTGCAAGGGGCGGGTGATCTGGCGGGTGATGATCACGGCGCCGAGCAGGCCGAACACCAGCGCCAGCAGCGCCACGCCGAGTTGCAGGTTGCGCGCCTGGGCGGTATCGACATCGCGCCTGCCAAGTTCGATCTTGTACAGCTCGTCGCTGCGCTTGGTGATCTGCGCCTGCTCCTCGATCATTTCCTGGCGTGCCGTGGCGATCGCCGCCCGGGCGTCGCGTACCTGCTGCTCGGCGTCGGGTTTGCTGGCGATGGTGCGGTAGCCCTGGCGCATCTTGTCCAGCGAGGCGCGGTACTGGTCGATGTAGGTGGCCTGTTCGCGCAGCAGTTGCAGGCTCTGGGGATGGTCGAAGCTGGCGAGCAGTTCCTGCTTGTGCTGGTCGAAGGTGTCCAGGCGGGCTTGCACGGTGGTGGCGGCGCTTTCGTCGCCGTCGGCGAGCATGTATTGCAGGCGTGCCACGCGCAGGTTGTTCAGGTGCGTGTTGAACTGGGTGATCTGCCCCATAGAGTTGCTGCGTGCGACGAGGTTTTCCAGGCTGTTCCAGCCGGTCAAGGCCAGTGCGGTGGTGAGTAGAAGGACCAGGCTGAAGCCCAGCATCAGTTTGAGTTTGACGCTGATGTTGGCAAACCAGTTGCTCATGGAGGTTCCCCGGGGAAAGCGCCTGCTCGCGGGACTTCGCGTCATTCGGCTTTTGTTTTTGTGATGGGCCCTCCATTGCCGCAGAAGAGATATCGGCAATGTCTGCAGGAGCTGAAACGCCGTTCAGCAGATTTTTTGGGGGAAGGATGGGGGCCGCGACGCGGCCCCGGAAGGCGTGTGGTCAGACGCGGAAATGGCTGACCAGGGTTTGCAACTGCCCACCCAGCCGCGCCAGCTCGACGCTGGAGGCCGCCGTCTCGTCGCTCGCAGCGGCGGTCTGTTCGGACACATCGCGTACGCTGAGGATGCTGCGGCTGATCTCTTCGGCCACGGCACTCTGCTGCTCTGCGGCGGCGGCGATCTGCTGGTTCATCGATTGGATGCCCGACACGGTACTGGTGATGTTCTCCAGCGACGCGCCGGCCTTGCGTGCCAGTTCCACGCTGCTGTCGGTCAGGGTGCGGCTGCCGAGCATGGCGTTGGCCACCTGCTGTGTGCCGTTCTGCAGGCTGGCGACCAGCTCTTCGATCTCTTCGGTGGACTTCTGCGTGCGCTGCGCCAGGCCACGCACTTCGTCGGCGACCACGGCGAACCCACGTCCCGCCTCACCGGCGCGAGCCGCTTCGATGGCGGCGTTGAGCGCCAACAGGTTGGTCTGCTCGGCCACTGACTTGATCACGTCCATGACACTGCCGATCTTCTGGCTTTCCTGTTGCAGCAGGTTCATCGCTTCGGTGGAGCGGTTGACCTCGGCGGCCAGGCGCTCGATCTGGTTGATCGCCTCGCCCACCACTTTGTCACCGGCACGGGCTTCGCCGTCGGCGTTGGTCGCTGCAAGCGACGCCTGTTCGGCGTTGCGCGCGACTTCCTGCACGGTGGCAGCCATTTCGTGCATGGCGGTAGCGACCTGGTCGGTCTCGACCTTCTGGCTGTTGGCACCGGCGCTGGTCTGCTCGGTCACCGCCGACAGCTCCTCGGCCGCACTGGCGATCTGGGTAACACCGTCACGGATGCCGCTGATGAGGTCACGCAGGGTCGTACCCATGCGCGCAATGCCTTGCTGGAGCACGCCCAGCTCGTCGCGGCGAGTGACCTGCAGGTTGTGGGTCAGGTCGCCACTGGCGATCTTCTCCACCACGGCGAGGGTCTCGCGCAGCGGGCGAGTGATCTGGCGGGTGATGATCACGGCGGCGAGTACGCCGATGAGCAGGGCCAGCAGCGTCGCGCCGATCTGCAGGGCGCGGGCCTCGGCACTTTCGATGTCACGGCGTTCGAGCTGGATCTTGTAGAGGGCGTCACTGATCTTGACGATATCGCCACCCTGGGTGGTCATCTCCTGGCGTGCCAGGGCGATCTGCGAGATGGCATCGCGGAACTGACGCACCGAATCACCATAGGCGCGCACGGCGAGGTCGAATGCCTGGATACGCGTGCCGTCGTTCGGCAACTGGCGCTTGAGGCCGTCGATTTCGGTCAGGGCCAGGTCGAGCTGGCGCAGGGCGGCCTGTTCGTTGGCGTTGCTCGGATCTGAGATGTAGTTGCGCACGTCCAGGCGTACCTGGGTCAGCTGTTGGCGAGCCTTGCTGACGGTCAGGTACTGTTGCAGGCGGCTGGCATCGCTTTCCTCGCGGGTCAGCACATCGTTGCCGATGGCGGCGACGGCTTCCACGGCCTTGGTGCCGTTCTGGTTCATGCTGTCGCGGGCGCCAAGGGTGGTCTTGTAGGCGGCACGCATCTTGTCCAGCGATACGCGGTACTGGTCGATGATACCGCCCAGCTCGCGCAGCAGCTTGACGTTTTCCGGGCTCTTGAAGGTGGTTACCAGGTGCTGCTGCTGTTTGTTGAAGATATCCAGCTTGGTCAGCACGTTGGCTGCCGCGGTGTCGTCGCCGTCGGTCAGCATGTATTGCAGACGCGCCACGCGCAGGTTGGTCAGGTCAGTGTTGAGGCGGGTAATGTCGCTCATCCAGTTGCTGCGATTGATGAGGCTGCCCAGGCTGGTCCAACTGGCCAGGGCCAGCAGGCTGGTCAATACCAGGACCAGACCGAAGCCCAGACCGAGTTTGAGGTTCACGCTCTTGTCGGCAAACCATCTGTTCATGCACGCTCTCCAGAAAATGTGTCTTGCAAAATCTCACGTCGCCGGGCGTTGTTCTTATAGGGGCCAGCTGATGGGTCCATGGGGTTATCGGCCGAATCGGCTGTCGCTGAAACGTTTTTCAGCAGAAAAATGACCAATTGGTCGTATTGCGTTCTGGAGGGGCTCTGCAACGCCCGTTGCAGCGGGGCGTTACAGGTTGCGTGCGCTGAAGGTGTCGCAGCGGTTCAGGTCGCCGCTGGCAAAGCCAGCCTTGAACCAGCGTACCCGCTGCGCCGAGGTGCCATGGGTGAAGGAGTCGGGCACCACGCGTCCCTGACCCTGTTGCTGCAGGCGGTCGTCGCCGATGGCGTTGGCGGCGTTGAGCGCCTCTTCGACATCGCCGGGCTCCAGCCAGTTGAGGCGTTTCTGTGCCTGGTAGGCCCAGACACCAGCCAGGCAGTCGGCCTGCAGTTCCTGGCGTACCAGCAGGCCATTGTCGCCTTCCAGGCGCTGGCCGCTGCGGCGCGCGGCATCGACCTTGGCCGAGACGCCGAGCAGGGTCTGCACGTGGTGGCCAATCTCGTGGGCGATCACGTAGGCCTGGGCGAAGTCGCCGGCGGCGGCGAAGCGGGTTTCCATTTCACGGAAGAACGACATGTCCAGGTACACCCGCTGGTCAGCCGGGCAATAGAAGGGGCCGACCGCCGAGGAGGCGAAGCCGCAGGCGGAGCTGACCTGGCCGCTGAACAGCACCAGCTTGGGATCGCGGTACTGCTTTCCGGCCTGGGCGAACAGGGCTTTCCAGGTATCCTCGGTGTCGCCGAGGATCGAGGTGACGAACTCGGCCTGTTGGTCATTGGCCGGCGGTGCCTTGCCGCCAGCGCCGCTGGGCGCTGCCTGCTGCTGCTCCATCTGGCCGGCAAGCTGGCCGAGGATCTGCAGCGGATCCTGGCCGGTGAGCCAGCCGATGCCGACGATCAGCAGCACGGCACCCAGCCCCAGGCCCTTGCCACCGCCGAAGCGCATCCCACCGCCACCGCCTTCGCCGCGTGCATCCACTACATTGTCGCTGCGTCGGCCTTTTCGCCAGTCCATAGAAGTTCTCCGCTGTGAGGGTCGTGCCTGGCTGAAGGGCCGTTGGGCTCTGCGCAGCCAGCACCGCAGTCCATCCAGAATAGTCCAGCGCTTCAGATCGGGAGGTCTGGTGAAAAGTTGCATAACCAAATGGTTATGTCTGGCGCGCATGTTTTCAGTTTTCGCCCTGCGCGACCTGCCGGAAACTGCACGTCCGCCTGCCACGCACAGGTGGTTCGAACAATTCCAAGAGAGGAAAACGGCATGCCCGCCCAGGACACCAGCCGCTTCGTGATCCGTGATCGCAACTGGCACCCCAAGGCCTTCACGCCTGATTACAAGACATCCATCGCCCGCTCGCCGCGCCAGGCGCTGGTGAGCATTGCGCAGTCGGTCAGCGAAAGCACCGGCCCGGATTTTTCCCACCTGCGCTTCGGCGAGCACGACCATGACCTGTTGCTGAACTTCAACAATGGTGGCCTGCCGATTGGTGAGCGCATCATCATCGCCGGGCGGGTCGTCGACCAGTACGGCAAGCCGGTGCCCAATACTCTGGTGGAGATGTGGCAGGCCAACGCTGGTGGTCGCTACCGCCACAAGAACGACCGCTACCTGGCCCCGCTCGATCCGAACTTCGGTGGCGTCGGTCGCTGCCTGACCGACCGTGACGGCTACTACAGCTTCCGCACCATCAAGCCCGGCCCCTACCCCTGGCGCAACGGCCCCAACGATTGGCGTCCGGCGCACATCCACTTCTCCATCAGCGGCCCTTCGATTGCCACCAAGCTGATCACCCAACTGTATTTCGAAGGTGACCCGCTGATTCCGATGTGTCCGATCGTCAAGTCGATCGCCAACCCGGACGCGGTGCAGCGCCTGATTGCTCGGCTCGACATGAGCCACGCCAACCCGATGGACTGCCTGGCCTACCGCTTCGACATCGTGCTGCGTGGCCAGCGCCAGACCCACTTCGAGAATCGCTGAGGAGATCCGTCATGCCTATCGAACTGCTGCCGGAAACCCCCTCGCAGACTGCCGGCCCCTATGTGCACATCGGCCTGGCCCTGGAAGCGGCTGGTAATCCGACCCGCGATCAGGAAATCTGGAACCGTCTGGCTCGTCCGCAGGCCCCGGGCGAGCACATCCTGCTGATCGGCCAGGTGTACGATGGCAATGGCCATCTAGTGCGCGATTCCTTCCTCGAGGTGTGGCAGGCCGATGCCAACGGCCAGTACCAGGACGTGTTCAACCTGGAGAACGCCTTCAACAGCTTCGGCCGGACCGCCACCACCTTCGATGCGGGTGAGTGGACCCTGCACACGGTCAAGCCAGGTGTGGTGAACAATGCCGCCGGGGTGCCGATGGCACCGCACATCAACATCAGCCTGTTCGCCCGGGGGATCAACATCCACCTGCATACCCGCTTGTATTTCGATGACGAGGCCGAGGCCAACGGCAAGTGCCCGGTGCTCAACCTGATCGAGCAGCCGCAGCGGCGCGAGACACTGGTCGCCAAGCGCTGTGAGGTGGATGGCAAGACAGCCTATCGGTTCGACATTCGCCTCCAGGGGGAAGGGGAGACGGTGTTCTTCGATTTCTGAGGGGCGCTACTCAACAAAAATGGGCGTAGCGCCAGGCGCTACGCCCAAAACAGGAGCGGTGCGGTTACAACGGGGTGTTACTTCTTGACCGGCTTCAGGTCGAACTTGTCAGCCTGGTACTGGAACAGCAGGCAATCTGCTGCAGCGGTGCAGCCGCTCTCGTGAACCAGGTCGGCGGGCAGCTTGTAGTACGAACCTGCCGGGAATTCGGTGCGCTTGCCATCGATCACGGCATAGAAGGTCCCGTCGAGTACTACGGTCGGCAGGGTCTCGGTGTGCTGGTGCAGGCCGTTGTCGACGCCCTTCTTGAACTTCACGTAGGCCGAGTACGGGCCCTCGCCAAAGATGTCGCCTTCGACGTTGGCGTAGCTGACCGCGCCCTTGGTGTTCGGCACGTCCTGCCATTTGAGTTCGGCGCTGTTCGGGACAGAGACCAGTTTGGTTTCGACGGCCTGCGCGGTAAGGGCGAGGGTGCCCAGGGCGAGGCCGGCAATCAGGGTGTGCAGTGCTTTCATGGAGAGGCTCCTTCGCCGATCAATGTGAGTGAGCGAAGGTTAACCAGATGTTCTAAGCACAGATACGGCACAAGTTAGCCATGACTTGTGCTTTTGTTGCACCAATCAATCTTCCCAGCGCGGCGTTCCGTAGTAGTGCTGCACGTAGTCGAGCAGTGCGCGTACCTTCGGTGCCAGATATCGGCTCTGCGGGTAGACGGCATACAGGCTGCGCCCCGGCAATCGCCAATCGGCCAGCACCGGCACCAGGCGCCCGTCGCGCAAGGCGTCATGCACGATGAAACGGTCGAAGCTGGCGATACCCAAGCCACCGATGGCGGCTGCACGCAGGGCCATGGGCGAGTTGGCGCTCAGCCGCCTGGGCATCAGCACGTCCTGCTGGGCACCTTGCGGACCGCTGAGCTGCAGGCGCTGGGGATGGGTGAGGCGGCTGTAGCCAAGTAGCGGATGGTCCTTCAGTGCGTCGGGCGTGGTGGGTGTGCCTTGGCGTTCGAGGTAGCCCGGTGCGGCCACCAGCATGACCGGGCTGGGCGCCAGCAGGCGTGCGACCAGGCTGGAGTCGGGCAGGTGGTCGGTGATCCGCAGGCAGACATCCACTTCCTCCTCGATCAGGTCGACGAAGCGATCGGTGCAACTGAGCTCGATCTGCAGGTGCTCGTACCGTGCCGCGAAATCCGGCAGCCAGTGGCCCAATTCGAGCTCTCCGAAGGCGGTGGCAACGCTCAGGCGCAATGTGCCAGTGGGCTGTTGCTGGTGCTCGGACAGCTCCAGGTTCATGGCCTGCATCTGTTCGAGAATCAACACACAGTGGCGGTAGAACAGCATGCCCGCTTCGGTGGGTTGCAGGCTGCGTGTGGTGCGGTTGAGCAGTTGCGTGCCGAGTTCGCGCTCGAGGTTCTTCACCTGGCGCGACAGCACGGTGTGAGACACGCCCGCCTGATGGGCGGCGGCGCTGAAACTGCCGAGGTCGACGACTCGGCGGAAGGTCTGCATGGCGCTCAATTGGTCCATCGGCACATCGCTCCTTGGGTGCGTGCGGCGGGGTCTGCTCGACCCCGCAGTGCGCGGATCAGCGCCTGACCAGCAGGACCCCGCTTTCCATGTGATGGGTGTAGGGGAACTGGTCGAACAGCGCGCAGCGTTCGATACGGTGGCTATCGTGCAGTTGGGCGATGTTCTGCGCCAGCGTCTCGGGGTTGCAGGAGATGTACAGGATGCGCTCGAAACGTCGGGTCAGCTCGCAGGTGTCCGGGTCCATGCCGGCGCGCGGTGGGTCGACGAAAACGGTGCCGAAGTCGTAGCTTTTCAGGTCGATGCCTTCCAGGCGACGGAATGGGCGAATCTCATTCAGCGCCTCGGTCAGTTCCTCGGCCGACAGGCGCACCAGGCGTACGTTGTCGATGCCGTTTTCGTCGAGGTTGTGCAGGGCGGCGTTGACCGAGGTCTTGCTGATCTCGGTGGCCAGCACCTGGCGCGCGCGGGTGGCCAGGGGCAGGGTGAAGTTGCCGTTGCCGCAGTACAGCTCCAGCAGGTCGTCGCTGCGCTCGCCCATCGCCTCGCAGGCCCAGCCGAGCATCTTCTGGTTCACCGCGCCGTTGGGCTGGGTGAAGGCGCCTTCAGGCTGGCGGTAGCTGAAGGTGCGCCCGGCGATATCGAGTTTCTCCACGGCATAGTCACGACCGATCACCACGCGCTTGCCCTTGGAGCGACCGATCACGCTGACGCCCAGTTGCGCGGCCAGTTGCTGCGCGGCGGCTTCCCAGGCCTGGTCGAGCGGGCGGTGATAGCACAGGGTGACCATGGCATCGCCAGCCAGTGTGGTCAGGAACTCGACCTGGAACAGACGATTGCTCAGGTCTTCGTTGCCCTGCCAGGCGGCCTTCAGGCGGGGCATCAGGTCATTGATGCGCTGGCTGGCGATAGGGAAGTCGTCGATCAGAATTGCCTTGTGCTTTTCGCCCGGGGCGAACATCGCGTAGTGGCGTTGACCCTCTTCGCGCCACAGGCGGAACTCTGCGCGCAGGCGATAGTGCTCGCGCGGCGACTCGAACACTGCAGGTTGCGGTGCATCGAAGGGCGCCAGCAGCTCGCGCAGGCGCTCGACCTTGGCCTGCAGTTGGGTCGTGTATTGCGAAGGGTCGAAGACGGCACTCATGCGTTGAACCAGCCCAGCTTGATGACGAACAGAATGGACAGGATCACCAGGGCCGGGTTCAGGTCGCGGTGACGACCGGAGATCAGCTTGATGGCGGTCCAGGCGATGAAGCCGAAGGCGATGCCGTTGGCGATCGAATAGGTCAACGGCATGGCCAGGGCGGTGACCACCACCGGCGCGGCCTCGGTGACGTCGTCCCAGTTGATCTCGGCCAGGCCCGAGGCCATCAGCACGGCAACGAACAGCAGTGCCGGCGCGGTGGCGTAGGCCGGCACGCTACCGGCCAGGGGCGCGAAGAACAGGGCCAGCAGGAACAGCACGGCCACCACGATGGCGGTCAGGCCGGTGCGTCCGCCGGCACTCACGCCTGCGGCCGATTCGATATAGCTGGTGGTGGTCGAGGTGCCCAGCAGTGAGCCGGCCATGGCTGCGGTGCTGTCAGCGATCAGCGCACGGCCCATTTTCGGCATGTGGCCGTCCTTGCCCATCAGCCCGGCGCGCTTGGCCACGCCGATCAGGGTGCCGGAGTTGTCGAACAGGTCGACGAACAGGAAGGCGAAGATCACGCTGATCAGCCCGACGTCCAACGCGCCCTTGATGTCCAGTTGCAGGAAGGTCGGGGCCAGCGACGGCGGCATGGAAACGATGCCGCCGAACTGGCTGGCCCCCACCAGGATCGACACCACGGTCACGGCGAGGATGCCGATCAGCACGGCGCCGCGCACTTTCAGCGACTCGAGGCCGACGATGAGGAAGAAACCGAGGGTGGCAAGGATCGGTGCAGGCTGCTTGAGGTCGCCCAGGCCCACCAGGGTGGCCGGGTTATCGACGACGATGCCAGCGTTGTGCAGGGCGATCAGCGCCAGGAACAGGCCGATGCCCGCAGCGATCGCCGAGCGCAGCGGCAGCGGGATGCTGTTCACGATCCACTCGCGGATACGGAAGATCGACAGCAGGAAGAACAGCACTGCCGAGAGGAATACCGCGCCCAGTGCCACCTGCCAGGTGTGGCCCATGTGCAGGACCACGGTGTAGGTGAAGAAGGCGTTCAAGCCCATGCCCGGAGCGAGGGCGATCGGGTAATTGGCGATCAGGCCCATGGTGACCGAGCCGATGGCCGCGGCCAGGCAGGTGGCGACGAAGATCGCGCCCTTGTCCATGCCGGTTTCGCCGAGGATGCTCGGGTTGACGAACAGGATGTAGGCCATCGCCAGGAAGGTGGTGACGCCCGCGAGGATCTCGGTGCGCACGTTGGTGTTGTGTGCTTTTAGTTGAAACAGCCTTTCCAGCATGCCTGCTCCCATGGCGCCGCGGCGCCGTGAATGTATTCGACCCCATCAGCAAAGCACAGACCGTACCGGTTGCCGTGGTTTTGTGGGGGCGGAAAAAAGCCGCGCATCATACCAGCATGGGGGGCGGGGGCCTATGGCTGTTGGTCTTTGTGGCGTGGCGCCCGCTGTCGGCGCGGCCTGGTGCCGCGAAAGGGCTGCCAGGCAGCCCCATGAAGACTATTGCGGATTGTGCATGCGGTCGCGGTTGGCCAGGGTCGGGAACAGCTTCATCCACACGCCAGTGACCACCAGCGTGCCCACGCCACCCAGCACCACCGCCGGAACTGTGCCAAACCAGTGCGCAGTGACCCCGGATTCGAACTCGCCGAGCTGATTCGAGGCGCCGATGAACAGCCCGTTCACCGCGCTGACCCGGCCGCGCATTTCATCCGGTGTCTCCAGCTGCACGAAAGCACTACGGATGACCATGCTGATCATGTCTGCCGCGCCCAGTACCACCAGCACCGCCAGCGAGAACCAGAACGAGGTCGACAGGCCGAAGGCGATGGTCGCCACGCCGAACACACCCACGGCGGTGAACATGGTCCGGCCGACCTTGCGCTCCACCGGGAAGCGCGCCAGCCACAGCGACATCAACAAGGCGCCCACCGCCGGGGCCGAGCGCAGCAGGCCCAGGCCCCAGGCGCCGGTGAGCAGGATATCCTTGGCGAACACCGGCAGCAGCGCCGTGGCACCGCCCAGCAGCACGGCGAACAGGTCCAGCGAGATGGCGCCGAGGATGTCCGGGCGACTGCGGATGAAGCGGATGCCGGCCAGCAGCGACTCCAGGCTGGCACGGCCGCGTTGAGGTGTTTGCTGGCGCGAATCGAGGGTGAGCATCAGCAGGCAGGCGATGGCGTACAGCAATACGGTCGGGCCATACACCCAGATGCTGCCGAAGGCGTAGAGCAGGCCGCCGACCGCCGGGGCGACGATGGTCGCTGCCTGGGTCGCCGACGCCGACGCAGCGACGGCGCGCGGGAACAGCCCCGGCGGCACCACGTTGGGCAGCAGTGCCTGGGTTGCGGGCATCTCGAAGGAGCGAGTGGCACCGAGCAGGAACGCCAGTACGAAGATCAGTTCGCGGGTGACGCTGTCGGTGGCACTGCCCAGCGCCAGGGCCAGGGCGATGAGCCCTTGCAGGCACTGGCACAGGGCGGCGACCTTGCGCCGGTCGTAGCGGTCTGCCACATGCCCGGTGTGCAGCATGAACAGCACCCGGGGGGCAAACTCGACCAGGCCGACAAGGCCCAGGTCCAGGACGTTGCCGGTGAGCTGGTAGAGGTGCCAGCCGATGGCCACGGTGAGCATCTGGAAGCCGCTGGCGGTGAAGACCCGCGCAAGCCAGAAGGCGATGAAAGGACGGTGGTGACGCAACAGCAACGGTGCGGACTCAGACATCAGGGGCCAACGGCAGCGGAGGGAGGGGGCTGCAGATTAGCATTTACTTGTAACAAATGGTTGCGGGCTGTTGGGCAATAGCCTGGGTAGCCGGTCCCATTGTAGGAGCGGGTTTACCCGCGAAAACGACACCGCGCTGCCTGGCACGGGCTACGCCCGTGTTCGCGGGACAAGTCGCAGCGGCGAACCGCCGCTCCCACAGGGATTGGGCTGACCTCAGATAGCTCGTGCGCGCGTCACCCGGTCCACCAGATAGACCAACCCGTGATAGTCGATACCACTATGGTTCGACAGCCCGATCTCGCAGGTCCGGCTGGTGGAAATCCCTTCGCTGCAGTACTGCACGGCATCTTTCAGGCTGCGCAGGGAGTGGGCATTGAGCTCCGGCGTGGTGAAGCCCTTGTCGCCAGCGAACCCGCAGCAATGGATGCCCTCGGGAATCACCACCTGCTTGCTGCAACGCCGCGCGAGGTCTATCAGCGCCTGGCTTTCGCCCAGGTGCTGGGTGCTGCAGGTGACATGCACGGCCACAGGTTCCTCCTGCGGGGTGAACTCCAGCTTGTCGAGCAGATGCGTGCGGATGAAGCGTACCGGGTCGTAAAGATCCAGTCGGGTTTCCCCCAGGTCCTGTACCAGGCGCAAGGTGCAGGGGCTGGTGTCGCAGTAGATCGGGTCGAGGCCGCCGCGGCTCGCATGCAGCAGGGCGGCGATCAGTTCCTGGCGTTTGTGCTCGGCCTGTTCGGCATAGCCCTTGGAAGCGAATGGCTGGCCGCAGCAGAGGTTGTCGGCGTTGTCGGGGAAGATCACCTGGTAGCCGGCCTTTTCCAGCAGGGCCCGGGTCTTGTCCAGCAACGAGCGCTGCTCGCGATCGCCATAGGCCGGGCCCATGACGCGCGACACGCAGGCCGCGAGGTAAACCACCCGAGGTCGTGCATCGTGGCTTGCCGGGCCGAAGTCGATCGGTTTGAGCGGTTGCGGCATGGCCGGTGTCCACTGCGGCAGGCGACCGTTGCTGACTTTGCGCAGGCCGCTGCTGAGGCGTCCCAGGCGCGGGGCGCCGAGCAGCTTGCGGGCGCCGTTGGCTGCGGCGAGGGTCAGGCGTGCGCCGCTGAGGGCCGAGTGGAAGTGCTCGGCCAGCCAGTCGGCGGTCTTCAGATGGCCGGCGGCCTCGCCGCGAAGCTTTTTCACCAGCTCGCCGGTGTTGATCCCTACCGGGCAGCGCTGGGCGCACAGGCCGGTCGCGGCACAGGTGTCGAGGCCCTGGTATTGATAGGTCTGCAGCAGCTCGCGGGTGTCGAGACCGGCACGGCGCCTGGCCTGGATATCGCGCCACATGACGATGCGCTGGCGCGGGCTGAGGGTCAGCCCTTTGGACGGGCACACCGGCTCGCAGAAGCCGCATTCGATGCATTTGTCGACGATCTCGTCGGCCGCCGGCAGTGGCTTGAGGTTTTTCAGGTGGATGTCTGGATCGCTGCTGAGCACCACATCCGGGTTGAGGATGCCGTTGGGGTCGAGCAAGCGCTTGAGTGCCCACATCAATTGGTAGGCGTCCTTGCCCCATTCCAGCTCGACGAAGGGCGCCATGTTGCGTCCGGTGCCGTGCTCGGCCTTGAGCGAACCGCCGAATTCCACCGCCACCAGTTGCGCAACGTCCTCCATGAAGGCCTGGTAACGCGCAACTTCTTCGGCGCTGTTGAAGCCCTGGGTGAAAACGAAGTGCAGGTTGCCTTCCAGCGCGTGGCCGAAAATGATCGCCTCGTCGTAGTGATGCTTGTCGAACAGCTGGATCAGGCGGTTGACGCCTTCGGCCAGTTGTTCGACCGGGAAGGTTACGTCTTCGATGATCACTGTGGTGCCGGTCTGGCGCACGGCGCCGACAGCGGGGAAGGTGTCCTTGCGAATCTTCCACAGCAGGTTGTACACCGCCGGATCTTCGCTGAACTCGACCTTCTGCTCGAGCGGGAACTCGGCGATGGACCCCATCACCTGCGCCAGTTGTTCGTGCAGCAGGCTCTGGCTGGCGGCGCGGGACTCGATCAGCAGGGCGCAGGCGTTGTCTGACAGGCCCTTCACCCAGGCCGGCATGCCTGGCATCTCCTGCACCGAGCGCAGGCTGCGGCGGTCGAGCAGCTCGACCGCCGACACGGGCTGGCGCTTGAGCACGGTCACCGCTCGGCAGCAGCTTTCGACACTGGGGAACACCAGCAGGGCGCTGGCCTTGTGCGGGTGGTCGGGCACGGTGTCGTAGGTGACTGCGCTGATGAAGCCCAGGGTGCCTTCGGAGCCGACCAGCAGATGCTGAAGGATGTCCAGCGGCTGGTCGTAGTCCACCAGTGCGTTGAGCGAGAGGCCGGTGGTGTTCTTCAACCGGTACTTGTGGCGGATACGGTCGGCCAGTTCGGTGTTGGCGCGGGTCTCACGGCCAAGGCGGGCAAGTTCGTCGAGCAGCGCGGCGTGGCTTTGTTCGAAGGCGGCGACGCTGGCCGGATCCTCGCTGTCCAGGCGAGTGCCGTCGGCCAGCACCAGGCGCAGGCCGGCAAGGGTGTGGTAGGTGTTCTGCGCGGTGCCGCAGCACATGCCGCTGGCATTGTTGGCGACGATGCCGCCGATCTTGCAGGCATTGATCGACGCCGGATCTGGCCCGATCTTGCGCCCATAGGGGGCCAGCCAGGCATTGGCCTGGGCACCGATGACCCCGGGCTGCAGGCGGATCTGTTCGCCCTGGTTGCGAATCTCGCGGCCGTTCCAGTTGTCGCCCAGCACGATCAGCACCGAATCGCTGATGGCCTGGCCGGAAAGGCTGGTGCCAGCGGCACGGAAGGTTACCGGCACGCGCTCGCGCTGGGCCAGGCGGATCAGCTCGACCACCTCGTCCTCGGATTCGACGCGCACCACCAGCTTGGGGATCAGCCGGTAGAAACTGGCGTCGGTGCCGAAGGCCAGGGTCGAAGTCGGGTTGTCGAAACGGCGTTCGGCAGGGATCAGGCGCTCGGCATCACGCAGGAACGCAGCGGGCAGGCTCATGCAATCTCCTCGCGGGGCCGGCGCGTCTGGCGCGCGACGTGCCCCGGACTATCAGGCGTTTGTTTCGTAAGGGCTCAGGCGCCCAGCTCGCGTACCAGCGAATCGCGGCTGATCTCGCCGATCGACTTGGCGCCGGTCAGTACCATGGCCACGCGCATTTCTTTCTCGAACAGCTCCAGCAGGTTCTTCACCCCGGCCTGGCCATGCACGGCCAGGGCCCAGAGGAAGGCGCGGCCGATCAGTACCGTGTCGGCGCCCAGGGCGATCATGCGCACCACGTCCAGGCCGCTGCGGATGCCCGAGTCGGCGAGGATCTTCAAGTCACCCTTGACCGCGTCGGCAATGGCCGGCAGGGCGCGGGCGCTGGACAGCACGCCGTCGAGCTGGCGGCCGCCGTGGTTGGAGACGACGATGCCGTCGGCACCGAACCTCACGGCGTCACGGGCGTCATCGGCGTCGAGGATGCCCTTGATGATCATCGGGCCGTCCCAGAATTCGCGGATCCACTCCAGGTCCTTCCAGGAAATCGACGGGTCGAAATTGTTGCCCAGCCAGCCGATGTAGTCGGCAAGGCCGGTCGGGTTGCCGCGATAGGTGGAAATGTTGCCCAGGTCGTGCGGGCGTCCCATCACGCCGACGTCCCAGGCCCATTCAGGGTGGGTCATGGCTTGCAGCACGCGACGCATCGGGCCGTTGGCGCCACTCATGCCGGAATGGGCGTCGCGGTAGCGGGCGCCGGGCACGGGCATGTCGACGGTGAACACCAGCGTCTTCACCCCGGCGGCCTTGGCGCGCTCCAGGGCGTTGCGCATGAAGCCGCGGTCCTTGAGGACATACAGCTGGAACCACATGGGCCGGTCGATGGCCGGCGCCACTTCCTCGATCGGGCAGACCGACACCGTGGACAGGGTGAAGGGAATGCCGTGCGCCGCCGCCGCGCGCGCCGCTTGCACTTCGCCACGGCGCGCGTACATGCCGGTGAGGCCGACCGGGGCCAGAGCCACGGGCATGCTCAGGGTTTCGTCGAACAGCCGGGTCTGAAGGCTCAGCTCCGACATGTTTCTCAGGACCCGCTGGCGCAGGGCGATGCTGGCCAGGTCCGAGACGTTGTGGCGCAGGGTGTGCTCGGCGTAGGCGCCGCCGTCGGCGTAGTGGAACAGGAAGGGGGGCAGCTTGCGCTGGGCCGCGGCGCGATAGTCGGTGGAGGCGGAAATGATCATGGATTCTCGCAGCGTGGGTTGAGGGAGCTGCCGGGCGCATGAGGGCGCCCGGCCCCTGTCACTTTAGTGATGAACCAGCATACCGGTCAGCCAATAGGCCTGGACCAGGGTGATCAGGCCGACGATGGTAGCGAAGAACAGGCTGTGCTTGACGGTGAAGCGGAACAGGTCCGACTCCTTGCCGACCAGGCCGGTGGCGGCGCAGGCCACGGCGATCGACTGCGGCGAGATCATCTTGCCGGTCACGCCGCCGCTGGTGTTGGCGGCGACCAGCAAGGTGTCGCTGACGCCGATCTGGTGCGCGGTGGTGGCCTGCAGCGAGCTGAACAGGGCGTTGGACGACGTATCGGAGCCGGTCAGGAACACGCCCAGCCAACCCAGGAACGGCGAGAAGAACGGGAACGCCGCGCCGGTGCCGGCCAGGACCAGCGCCATGGTCGAGGACATGCCCGAGTAGTTGGTGACGAAGGCGAAGGCCAGCACCATGCCAATCGACAGGATCGGCCAGCGCAGTTCCCAGAAGGTCTCTTTGAAAGTGGTAAGACCAGTTTTGAAGTTGATCTTCAAGACCCACATCGAGATCAGTGCCGACAGGAAGATCGCGGTGCCGGTGGCGGAGATCGGGTCGAGCTTGAACACCGCCGGCATTGCGGTCGGCGCGGTCACGATCGGCGCGGTCTTGATCACCAGTTGATCGAGGTGCGGGATGGCGAAGTTGAACACGAAGTTGTACATCGCACCGCCCGGCGCGAATGCGGCCTTGAAGGGCTTGAGGGTCCAGATGGTCACCAGCACGGTGAGAATCAGGAATGGCGACCAGGCCTTGAAGATCTCGCCGAAGCTGTACGGCGAAGGCTGGCTGCCGCCACTGCTGACCACGGCTGCACCGACACTGCCCTTGGCCTCGGCGAACGCGCGCTTGGGCTGCCAGACTTTGAGGAACAGGGTCAGGGCGATCAGGCTGGCCAGGGCCGAGGTGATGTCCGGCAGTTCAGGACCGATGAAGTTGGAGGTGAAGTACTGGGTCACGGCGAAGCTCAGGCCGGCGACCAGCGCGGCGGGCCAGGTCTCTTTCACGCCACGCAGGCCATCCATCATGAACACCAGCCAGAACGGCACGAACAGCGACAGCAGCGGCAGCTGGCGGCCGGTCATGGCGCCAATGTGGAAGGCGTCGATGCCGGTCACCTGCCCGGCGACGATGATCGGGATACCCAAGGCGCCGAAGGCGACCGGCGCGGTGTTGGCGATCAGGCACAGACCGGCGGCATACAGCGGGTTGAAGCCCAGGCCCACCAGCAGTGCGGCGGTGATGGCCACAGGGGCGCCAAAGCCCGCTGCACCCTCAAGGAAGGCACCGAAGCAGAAGCCGATCAGCAGCACCTGCAGGCGCTGGTCGTCGGTGATCGACAGCACCGAGCTGCGGATGACTTCGAACTGGCCGCTCTTGACCGTGAGTTTGTACAGGAACACCGCGGCAACGATGATCCAGGCAATCGGCCAGAGGCCGTAGAGGAAGCCATAGCCTGCTGCGGCAAGGGCCATGTCGACAGGCATCTGGAAGGCGAAGATCGCCACCAGGATCGACAGGCCGAGGGTAATGCTGCCTGCCACGTGGCCCTTGAGGCGGAACACGGCGAGGGCGAGGAAGAAGAACACGATGGGGATGACCGCCGCCAGTGCGGACAGGCCGAGACTACCAAGCGGTGTGTAGAGTTGTTGCCAGGTTTGCATATGGGGTGACCCCTAATTGTTGTTGGTCAGCACTGGCATTGGATAATTGGTAAGACCAATTTACAATGACTGGTCGCTAGGTTAAAAGCCGGATACGGGGTGTGTCAATTTGTCCCAAGCAAAACTTTGGTCGAGTGCCGATGAGCGGATGGCGAGATCGCGTCGGATCAATCGAGGAATATCTGTTGGGCTGCCGCGGATAGGCGCAGAATAGGCGCCCCGAAATCGGTGCCGGGGTTTGTGGAGAGCATGTGATGGTTTTTGATCAGGTCCGCCAACGGCGCCTGTCCGACGATATCGTCGATCGACTGGAAGGGATGATTCTCGAGGGGACGTTGACCTCAGGGCAGCGCCTGCCCGCCGAACGCGCCCTGGCCGAGCAGTTTGGCGTTTCCCGCCCGTCGTTGCGCGAGGCGATCCAGAAACTGGTGGCCAAGGGGCTGCTGGTCAGCCGCCAGGGGGGCGGCAACTATGTGGCCGAGTCGCTGGGATCGACGTTCAGTGATCCCTTGTTGCAGTTGCTCGAGCACAACCCTGAGGCTCAGCGCGACCTGCTGGAGTTTCGTCACACCCTTGAGGCCTCATGCGCCTTCTACGCAGCCCAGCGTGCTACCGAGCCGGATCGGGCGCGGTTGAAGGCCGCCTTCGATGCGCTGCAGGACTGCTATGCCCGCGTCGATGAGGTCAGTCGTGCAGAAGAAGGCGCTGCGGATGCGCGTTTTCATCTGGCGATTGCCGAAGCCAGCCACAATGCCGTGCTGCTGCATACCATTCGTGGCCTGTTCGACCTGCTCAAGCGCAATGTGGTGACCAACATCGGGGGCATGTACCAGCAGCGCACGGAGACGCGCGACATGCTGATCAGTCAGCATCGCGAACTGTACGAGGCGATCGTCGAGGGGCGTGCGGAAGATGCGCGGGAGGTGTCGAGTCGGCACATCCTGTATGTGCAGGAAGTGCTGGAAGAGGCGCAGCAGGAAGCTCAGCGCGTGGCGCGTGCGGAGCGACGCAGCGGGCGCTAGACAGGTGTTGCAGCATTCGCGGGCAAGCCGAAGCGCCGAACCGCCGCTGCGACTTGCCCGCTGAAGAAGATCTACTCTTCCTTGCCCTTGTTGCGCACCGCACGCTGTAGCTCGCGGTTGGAGTCGCGCTCGCGCATCGTGTCGCGCTTGTCGAACTCCTTCTTGCCCTTGCCGAGCGCGATTTCGCACTTGATCAGGTGCTTGCTCCAGTACAGCGCCAAGGCCACGCAGGTGTAGCCTTTCTGCGCCACGGCAGCTTCCACGCGCTCGAGCTCGCGCTTGTTCAGCAGCAGCTTGCGGGTACGCATGGGGTCGGCGATGACGTGGGTGCTGGCGGTGTTCAGCGGGGTGATGTGGCTGCCGAACAGCCAGGCTTCGCCATCCTTGAGCAGCACGTAGCTGTCGGTCAGGTGCGCCTTGCCGGCCCGCAGGCTTTTTACTTCCCAACCGGACAGGACCAGCCCGGCCTCGAACTTGTGTTCGATGAAGTAATCGTGTCGCGCTTTCTTGTTCTGCGCGATGGTCCCGGTCGGATGTTTCTTTTGCTTAGCCATAGGGGCGGCATTATAGGCAGTCGCCACGTCCTCTGGCTATGGGGTTCGGTGCGCTTGAGCCTGCAGGATGAATCCCGGACAATGCAGGCCTCGTTCCGTTGCACGGAACCGTTCCGAAGCGCTGCGATGCGCTGCCGCCCAGCTTGGAAGTGATGCCTGGATGACTACCCATATTCAACGCTCCGCCCTGCTGCCATACCCTGCCCAGGCGCTCTACGACCTGGTCAACGACGTGGCCAGCTACCCTGAGTTTCTTCCCTGGTGCTCGGACTCGACGGTGCTCGAGGCGAGTGACACCCACATGCGGGCGAAGCTGGAGGTGGCCAAGGGCGGCATGAGCCAGCAGTTCGTCACGCGCAATGTGCTGGTGCCGGGGCAATCCATCGAGATGAATCTGGAAGAAGGACCCTTCACCCAGTTGCATGGCGTATGGGTGTTCAAGGCGCTGGGCGAAAAAGCCTGCAAGATCAGCCTCGACCTGTCGTTCGATTATGCCGGGCCGCTGGTGCGCGCCACCCTCGGGCCATTGTTCAACCAGGCAGCCAACACCCTCGTCGATGCCTTCTGCCAGCGAGCCAAGCAGCTGCATGGCTGAGACGCTGGGTATCGAGGTGGCCTACGCGACTGCCGAGCGCCAATGGCTGCTGGCGTGTCTGGTGCCGCAGGGCGTGACGCTGCGTGAGGCCTTGCGGTTGTCTGGCATTGCTGCGCAAGTGCCAGGGCTGGATATTGAAAGCTGCCCGGTGGGCGTGTTTGGCAAGGTCGTTGCCGAACCGCATCAGCGTCAGGTCGAGGAGGGTGAACGCCTGGAAATCTACCGGCCGCTGCTGGTGGACCCGAAGGCGATGCGCAGGCAGCGAGCCGAAAAGGCCAAGGCTGCACGCGGGTAAGGTTGTTGCTGTATACGCTGCGCAATAAAAAGCCCGGACCAGGTCCGGGCTTTTTCATGGGCCATGCCGTTATTGCGGCGAGGTCTCCAGTGGCGCCGGCGTAGGCACCGGGGTCGTCTCGATGGTGTCGATTTCGCGTTGGATCGACTCTTCCGTCGAGCCAGCCTTGGCTGGTTTTTCTGGCTGTTGAGACGGCTGGTTGGCCGGGCTGACGGTCGTGGTGCTGCTGCCGCCCAGGATTTCCTGGTCGCGGCTTACGCCCGGCATGAAGTCGCCGGAAAGGCTGACCAGTTGGTCGCTCTCGTTGAAGAAGATACTCATGCGCTCCTGCTGGCGCTTACCGCCGCCAGGCTGGATGCTGTAGAGATAATCCCAGCGATTGGTGTTGAAGGTGTCCTGCAGGAGTGGGTTGCCCATGATAAACCTTACTTGCCGTCGGGTCATTCCGGGGCGCAATTGGTCTATCATGTCCTGCGTGACGACATTGCCCTGCTGGATGTCGATTTTGTAAACCCCGGGAAACGAGCAACCGGCGAGTGCGAGCAGTCCCACGAGGGTGAGGCTGGTTAGCAAGAGCTTGGTGTTTTGCATCGGTGGGCGACTTCCACTATCTTGGCTGGACAACGTAAACCCCGATCATACCCGTATTAAGAGAAGCTGCGAAGCAGCATCGGCGAGAAAGCTGACCATGGTTGAAAATAGCGAATTGCGCAAAGCCGGTCTCAAGGTGACCCTGCCTCGAGTCAAGATCCTTCAGATGCTCGATTCGACCGAGCAGCGTCACATGAGCGCCGAGGATGTTTACAAGGCGCTGATGGAAGCGGGTGAGGATGTCGGTCTGGCGACCGTCTACCGCGTACTGACCCAGTTCGAAGCTGCGGGTCTGGTGGTTCGCCACAACTTCGATGGCGGCCACGCGGTGTTCGAGCTGGCCGATGGCGGACACCACGACCATATGGTCAACGTGGACACCAGCGAAGTGATCGAATTCATGGATGCGGAGATCGAGCGCCGTCAGAAAGAGATCGTCGCCGAACATGGCTACGAGCTCGTGGACCACAACCTGGTCCTGTATGTGCGTAAGAAAAAGTAACGATTTCGATCGTTATTAACAGCAAAGGCGACCTTCGGGTCGCCTTTGTGCTTTCTGGCGCGGGTCGAGGAGTGAGCTGCCTCAGGCCTTGCCGCTGACTACCATCTTGCGCGCATGCGCCAGGGACTCTTTGGTCAGGTCTATCCCACCCAGCATGCGTGCCACTTCTTCGACCCGCTCGCGCTTGCCGAGGCTGGCCACGGCGGTATGGGTGGTGTCGCTGTTGCGTACCTTGTGCACGAACAGGTGATGGTGCCCTTGGGCTGCAACCTGCGGCAGGTGGGTGACGGTCAGGACCTGGCCGCGCTCGCCCAGGCGGCGCAACAGTTGGCCGACGATCTCGGCGGTCGGGCCGCCGATGCCCACGTCCACTTCGTCAAAGACCAGTGTGGGAATGCGCGAGGTTTGTGCGGTGATGACCTGAATGGCCAGGCTGATGCGTGACAGCTCACCTCCCGAAGCCACTTTGGCCAGCCCCTTGAGCGGTTGGCCGGGGTTGGCGCTGACCAGCAACTCGACCTGCTCCAGCCCGTGGGGCGAAAGCTCACCGCTCTCGTTGGGCGACAGCTCGATACAGAAGCGCCCGCCGGGCATGCCCAGGCGCTGGATCTCCTGCTCGACCGCCACCGCCAGTTGCGCTGCGGCCTGCCGGCGCAGATTGCTGAGCTCGACGGCCTTCTCTTTATAGTGCTGTGCATAGGCGGCCAGCTCGCCGCCCAGGCGCTCGATGGATTCATCGCTGGCGTTGAGCCCTTCGAGCTCTTCCATCAGGCGCTGTTGCAGGTGTGGCAACTCGCTCGGGTGCACGCGGTGCTTGCGAGCGAGGGTATAGAGGGTGTCGAGCCGCTCTTCCAGTGCTTGCAGGCGCAGAGGGTCGGCGTCGAAGTGATCGAGGAAGCGGTTGAGCTCGCCAACCGCTTCCTCGATCTGGATCTGCGCACTGGCGATCAGGTTGACGGCTTCGCCCAATGCCTTGGGGGCGTTGTTCACGGCGGTCAGGCGATTGAGGCTGACCGTCAGGGCGCTGAGCACGTTGCCGGAGTCGCTTTCGCTGCATTGATCGATGACCTGGCGGCAGATGCCGAACAGGGCTTCGGCATTGGTCAGGTTCTTGTGCTCGTGCTCAAGCTGTTCCAGCTCGTTTTCGCCAAGGCCCAGGTTGTCGAGCTCTTCGAGCTGGTAGCTCAGTAGCTGATGACGGGCGCGTTGCTCGTCGCCGGAGTTGGAAAGGCGCTCCAGCTCCAGGCGGGTCTGGCGCCAGCGCTGGGCTGCCAGTTGCACCTGGCGGGCGAGGTCGACGGCGCCGGCGTACTCGTCGACCAGACGACGATGCGTGTCGGTCTTGAGGAGCGACTGGTGCTCGTGCTGGCTGTGGATGTCGATCAGTAGCTCGCCGAGTGCCTTGAGGTCGGCAAGCGGGCAGGGAGTGCCGTTGATGTAGCCGCGGCTGCGGCCTTCGGCGGTGATCACCCGCCGCAGGATGCACGGGCCGTCGGTGTCGAGGTCGCGTTCTGCCAGCCAGGTGCGGGCTTCGGGGATATCGACCAGGTCGAAGGTGGCAAGCAGGTCGGCCTTGTCGGCGCCGGGTCGTACCACGCCACTGTCGGCGCGGTCGCCCAGCGCCAGGCCAAGCGCGTCGAGCATGATCGACTTGCCAGCGCCTGTTTCGCCGGTGATCACCGACATTCCGCGGGCGAGTTCGAGGTCGAGGTGCTCGACGATGGCGTAGTTGTGAATGGACAGGTGCACCAGCATGAGGGCCACTCCCGAAGGTCATGTCTGTTTATTTATACAGTACTTTTTTCCTGCCTGCCAATGCTCGCCTGATGAATGTGGAAATGCCGCTCGCCCCTTGAACCTGTTTTTTCCGACCCCATATAACCGGCAGACAAGGCAGGCATGACCTGTACACCAGAAATTGCGGAGGAGAGACCCGATGGCTGACGAACAGCTGGATGAACAAAACCTTAACGCCGAAGAAGCCGGCTCCGAAGATCTCGGTGCCCGCGTCCAGGTGCTCGAGGAGCAGCTGGCCGCCGCCAAGGATCAGTCGCTGCGCGTGGCTGCAGACCTGCAGAACATCCGCCGTCGTGCCGAGCAGGACGTCGAGAAGGCTCACAAGTTCGCCCTGGAGAAATTCGCCGGCGACCTGCTGCCGGTGATCGACAGCCTGGAACTGGCCCTGGCCCACTCCAGCGCCGATGACGAGAACGTCAAGCAGATCCGCGAAGGTGTCGAGCTGACCCTGAAGATGTTCCAGGACACCCTCAAGCGCTACAACCTCGAAGCCGTCGATCCCCATGGCCAGCCGTTCAACCCTGAGCATCACCAGGCCATGGCCATGCAGGAAAACGCCGAGGTAGAGCCGAACAGCGTGCTCAACGTGTTCCAGAAGGGTTATCTGCTCAACGGTCGCCTGCTGCGCCCCGCCATGGTGGTGGTCAGCAAGGCGCCGGCAGCGCCCCAGCCTTCTATCGACGAAAAGGCTTGAAATCCGCCGGGGCATCCCCATCTAGGTGTCAAGCCTTCAAGTATTACCGCAGTTGGCCAAAGTAGTCGCTGCTACCAAATTCAAGTTTCGGGAGAGTTAACATGGGCAAAATCATCGGTATCGACCTGGGGACGACCAACTCGTGCGTCTCCATTCTGGAAAACGGTAACGTCAAGGTCATCGAGAACGCCGAAGGTGCGCGTACCACCCCTTCGATCGTGGCCTACGCCAACGACGGCGAAATCCTGGTCGGTCAGTCGGCCAAGCGCCAGGCCGTCACCAACCCGCACAACACCCTGTTCGCAGTGAAGCGCCTGATTGGCCGCCGCTTCGAAGAAGACGTCGTGCAGAAAGACATCAAGCTGGTCCCGTACAAGATCGTCAAGGCCGGCAACGGTGACGCCTGGGTCGAGGCCGCTGGCAAGGAAATGGCTCCGCCGCAGATCAGCGCCGAAGTCCTGAAGAAAATGAAGAAGACCGCCGAAGACTACCTCGGCGAGCCTGTCACCGAAGCGGTCATCACCGTTCCGGCCTACTTCAACGACAGCCAGCGCCAGGCTACCAAGGATGCCGGTCGCATCGCCGGTCTGGACGTCAAGCGCATCATCAACGAACCGACCGCCGCTGCACTGGCCTATGGCATGGACAAGGCCAAGGGCGACCACACCGTCATCGTCTATGACCTGGGTGGTGGTACTTTCGACGTGTCGGTCATCGAAATCGCCGAAGTCGACGGTGAGCATCAGTTCGAAGTACTGGCCACCAACGGTGACACCTTCCTGGGTGGTGAAGACTTCGACATGCGCCTGATCGACTACCTCGTCGACGAGTTCAAGAAAGAGTCCGGCATGGATCTGAAGAACGATCCGCTGGCACTGCAGCGTCTGAAAGAAGCTGCTGAAAAGGCCAAGATCGAGCTGTCTTCCGCTCAGTCGACCGACGTCAACCTGCCGTACATCACTGCTGATGCAACCGGTCCGAAGCACTTGAACGTGAAGATCTCCCGCGCCAAGCTGGAGTCGCTGGTCGAAGACCTGGTCAGCCGTACCATCGAGCCTTGCCGCATCGCCCTGAAAGATGCCGGTATCGACGCGAGCAAGATCGACGACGTGATCCTCGTCGGTGGCCAGACTCGTATGCCGCTGGTGCAGAAAGCCGTTGCCGACTTCTTTGGCAAGGAAGCGCGCAAGGACGTTAACCCGGACGAAGCCGTTGCCATGGGTGCCGCCATCCAGGGTGCAGTACTGGCCGGTGACGTGAAGGACGTCCTGCTGCTCGACGTCAGCCCGCTGACCCTGGGTATCGAAACCATGGGTGGCGTGATGACCGCGCTGATCGAGAAGAACACCACCATCCCGACCAAGAAGTCGCAGGTGTTCTCGACTGCCGACGACAACCAGGGTGCAGTGACCATCCACGTCCTGCAGGGCGAGCGCAAGCAAGCTGCGCAGAACAAGTCGCTGGGCAAGTTCGACCTGGCTGACATTCCGCCAGCCCCGCGCGGTGTTCCACAGATCGAAGTGACCTTCGACATCGACGCCAACGGCATCCTGCATGTCGGCGCGAAAGACAAGGCCACTGGCAAGGCGCAGTCGATCGTGATCAAGGCCAACTCCGGCCTGTCCGACGAAGAAGTCGAGCGCATGGTGCGTGATGCCGAGGCCAACGCCGAGGAAGACCGCAAGTTCGAAGAGCTGGCCGCTGCCCGCAACCAGGGTGATGCGCTGGTTCACTCGACCCGCAAGATGGTCGTCGACGCCGGTGACAAGGCGACTGCCGAGGAAAAGGCTGCGATCGAAGCTGCCGTGGTTGCCCTGGAAGCTGCAGTCAAGGGCGACGACAAGGCTGCCATCGACGCCAAGGTCGAGGAACTGTCCAAGGTCTCCGCGACAGTTGCCCAGAAGATGTACGCCGAGCAACAGGCACAGCAGCCTCAGGACGGCGCTCAGCAGGCCGAGCCGGAAGCCAAGCACGATGACGTGGTTGACGCCGAGTTCGAGGAAGTGAAAGACAACAACAAGCAGTAATGCCTGCATGTTGTCGGCCGGTTCATCGCCATTGGTCGGTGAACTGGTAGGATGTCGCCGCGCGGGGGCTTGCTCCCGCGTTGGCGTGTCTGGAACACGGGAAATATTTCCAGCATCTGTCAGGGCGCATCAGGCGTGTTGCGGCAGGTGCTGACGGCACGGTGCACAGATGCCGAAAGCCCTCAAGAGTGCAAATGACCTATGGCAAAGCGTGATTTTTATGAGGTCCTGGGTGTCGAGCGCGGCGCCAGCGAAGGTGACCTCAAGAAGGCCTATCGCCGCCTGGCGATGAAATTCCACCCGGACCGCAACCCGGGCGACAAAGAGTCGGAAGAGAGGTTCAAGGAGGCCAACGAGGCCTACGAAGTGCTCTCCGATGCCAGCAAGCGCGCGGCCTACGATCAGTACGGCCATGCCGGCGTCGACCCGAGTATGGGTGGCGGTGGCGCCGGTTTCGGCGGCGCGAACTTCTCCGATATCTTCGGCGACGTCTTCAGCGACTTCTTTGGTGGCGGTCGCGGCGGCGGCCGTGGTGGTGCCCAGCGGGGCAGTGACCTGCGCTACACCCTCGAGCTGAACCTGGAAGAAGCAGTGCGTGGCACCACGGTCAACATTCGTGTGCCGACGCTGGTCAACTGTCAGCCCTGTGACGGGACGGGCGCCAAGAAGGGCTCTACACCGTCGACGTGCCCGACCTGCGGTGGCATCGGTCAGGTGCGCATGCAGCAAGGCTTCTTCTCCGTGCAGCAGACCTGCCCGCGCTGTCATGGCCAGGGCAAGATCATCACCGACCCTTGCAACGCCTGCCATGGCGAAGGACGGGTCGAGGAATACAAGACCCTGTCGGTCAAGGTGCCGGCAGGCGTCGATACCGGTGATCGCATCCGTCTGTCTGGCGAGGGCGAGGCGGGGGCCCATGGTGGTCCGACTGGTGACCTGTACGTGGTGATCAGTGTGCGCGAGCACGCGATCTTCCAGCGTGACGGCAAGCACCTGTTCTGCGAAGTGCCGATCAGCTACACCGATGCGGCGCTGGGTGGCGAGCTGGAAGTGCCGACGCTGGACGGCCGGGTCAAGTTGAAGATCCCGGAAGGCACCCAGACCGGCAAGCAGTTCCGCCTGCGCGGCAAGGGCGTTGCGCCGGTGCGCGGTGGTGCGGCGGGCGATTTGCTGTGCCGTGTTGCGGTGGAAACGCCGGTCAACCTGAGCCGTCGCCAGCGCGAACTGCTCGAAGAGCTGCGTGACTCGCTCGAAGGCGACAGCTCCCATTCGCCCAAGGCCAGCGGCTGGTTCGAGGGTGTGAAGCGCTTCTTCGGCGATCTCTGACAAGGAACAGGCTATGCGACGTATTGCGGTAATGGGCGCGGCAGGGCGGATGGGCAAGACCCTCGTCGAAGCCGTGCAGCAGCAGGCTCCCCAGGCTGGCCTGACGGCGGCGATCGATCGTCCGGACAGCACCCTGGTGGGTGCCGACGCCGGCGAGCTCGCGGCGCTGGGTCGTATCGGCGTGCCGATCTCCGATGACCTGACCAAGGTCGCTGACGAGTTCGATGTGCTGATCGACTTCACTCACCCGTCGGTGACCCTGAAGAACCTGGCGTTCTGCCGTAAGGCGGGCAAGGCCATGGTGATCGGCACCACTGGCTTCTCGCCGGAAGAGAAGCTGCTGCTGGTCGAGGCGGGCAAGGAGATTCCGATCGTCTTCGCTGCCAACTTCAGCATTGGCGTCAACCTGTGCCTGAAATTGCTCGATACTGCCGCGCGGGTGCTGGGTGACGAGGTGGACATCGAGATCATCGAGGCTCACCACCGCCACAAGGTCGACGCTCCGTCGGGTACCGCGCTGCGCATGGGTGAGGTGGTTGCACAGGCGTTGGGTCGCGACCTGCAGGAAGTGGCCGTCTATGGTCGCGAAGGCCAGACCGGCGCGCGTGATCGCCAGACCATCGGCTTTGCCACTGTGCGTGCCGGTGACGTGGTCGGTGATCACACTGTGCTGTTCGCGGCAGAGGGCGAGCGCGTCGAGATCACCCACAAGGCCTCGAGCCGCATGACTTTCGCCAAGGGTGCCGTACGTGCGGCGCTGTGGCTGGATGGCCGCGAGCCTGGGCTGTACGACATGCAGGATGTGCTCGAGCTGCATTGAGGCGTCAGTGCGGCAGTGGCTTGTTCGCGGGACAAGTCGCAGCGGCGAACCGCCGCTCCCACAGGAAATACACGAACCTGAAGGCTTGCAAAAATCCAGTGGGAGCGGGCTTGCCCGCGTAGAAGCCATCGCCGACGCCAGTCTGTCGCAATCATGTGTTTTAGAGGCACATATACGGTAGACCGAAACCTCACTTTTCTGTAGACTACAGCTTTAGTGTATCCACTAAAAGCGCGCAGAGAATTGAATTCAGCACATAAAAGCGGGGTGACGTATCCATACGGCACTCCGCTTTTTTGCAACCTGCGATCGCCCCTTCATGCGTCATTTACGGGAGGTCTTCTTGACAAAGCCAGCCATACTCGCCCTTGCTGATGGCAGCATTTTTCGCGGTGAGGCCATTGGGGCCGACGGACAAACCGTTGGTGAGGTGGTGTTCAACACCGCTATGACCGGCTACCAGGAAATCCTTACAGACCCTTCCTATTCGCAGCAGATCGTCACCCTGACCTACCCGCACATCGGCAACACCGGTACTACGCCGGAAGACGCCGAATCGAACCGTGTATGGTCCGCAGGCCTGGTCATCCGTGACCTGCCGCTGCTGGCCAGCAACTGGCGCAACACCCAATCGCTGCCGGACTACCTCAAGGCCAACAACGTCGTTGCCATCGCTGGCATCGACACCCGTCGCCTGACCCGTATCCTGCGTGAGAAAGGCGCCCAGAACGGCTGCATCCTGGCCGGTGACAACATCACCGAAGAGCAGGCCATCGCCGCTGCCCGTGCCTTCCCGGGCCTCAAGGGCATGGACCTGGCCAAGGTCGTCTCCACCAAGGAGCGCTACGAGTGGCGTTCCAGCGTGTGGGAGCTGAAAACCGACAGCCACCCGACCATCGAGGCCGCCGACCTGCCGTACCACGTCGTCGCCTACGACTATGGCGTCAAGCTGAACATCCTGCGCATGCTGGTCGCTCGTGGCTGTCGTGTGACCGTGGTGCCTGCCCAGACCCCGGCGAGCGAAGTGCTGGCGCTGAATCCGGACGGCGTGTTCCTGTCCAACGGCCCAGGCGATCCTGAACCGTGCGACTACGCGATCCAGGCGATCAAGGATGTCCTCGAGACCGAGATTCCAGTCTTCGGCATCTGCCTCGGCCACCAGTTGCTGGCCCTGGCCTCCGGTGCCAAGACCGTCAAGATGGGCCACGGCCACCACGGTGCCAACCACCCGGTCCAGGACCTGGATACCGGTGTGGTCATGATCACCAGCCAGAACCACGGTTTCGCCGTCGACGAAGCCACCCTGCCGGGCAACGTGCGTGCCATCCACAAGTCGCTGTTCGACGGCACCCTGCAGGGTATCGAGCGTACCGACAAGAGCGCGTTCAGCTTCCAGGGCCACCCTGAAGCGAGCCCAGGCCCGACCGACGTCGCGCCACTGTTCGATCGTTTCATCGATGCCATGGCCAAGCGCCGCTGAGCATCCTGCATCAAGGCCCCGGACCGGCATGCGCCGCGTCCGGAAGCGCCTGACCCAGATTGTTCAAGACGGCTTGCCGACTGACCCGCGGATTTGAGTGACAACCATGCCAAAACGTACAGACATCAAAAGCATCCTGATTCTCGGCGCTGGCCCGATCGTGATCGGCCAGGCCTGCGAATTCGACTATTCCGGCGCCCAGGCCTGCAAGGCCCTGCGCGAGGAAGGTTTCCGCGTCATCCTGGTGAACTCCAACCCGGCCACCATCATGACCGACCCGGCCATGGCCGACGCCACCTACATCGAGCCGATCAAGTGGCAATCGGTGGCCAAGATCATCGAAAAAGAGCGTCCTGACGCGGTGCTGCCGACCATGGGCGGCCAGACTGCACTGAACTGCGCCCTGGACCTGGAGCGCCACGGCGTTCTGGAGAAGTTCGGCGTAGAGATGATCGGTGCCAACGCCGACACCATCGACAAGGCCGAGGACCGTTCGCGTTTCGACAAGGCGATGAAGGACATCGGCCTTGAGTGCCCGCGCTCCGGTATCGCCCACAGCATGGAAGAGGCCTACGCGGTTCTCGAGAAGCTGGGCTTCCCATGCATCATCCGTCCTTCGTTCACCATGGGCGGCACCGGTGGCGGCATCGCCTACAACCGTGAAGAATTCGAAGAAATCTGCACCCGTGGCCTGGACCTGTCGCCGACCAAGGAACTGCTGATCGACGAGTCGCTGATCGGCTGGAAGGAATACGAGATGGAGGTGGTCCGTGACAAGAAGGACAACTGCATCATCGTCTGCTCCATCGAGAACTTCGACCCGATGGGCGTGCACACCGGTGACTCCATCACCGTTGCTCCTGCACAGACCCTGACCGACAAGGAATACCAGGTCATGCGCAACGCCTCGCTGGCGGTGCTGCGTGAGATCGGTGTCGAAACCGGCGGTTCCAACGTGCAGTTCGGTATCTGCCCGAACACCGGCCGCATGGTCGTGATCGAGATGAACCCGCGGGTTTCTCGTTCGTCGGCCCTGGCCTCGAAAGCCACTGGCTTCCCGATCGCCAAGATCGCCGCCAAACTGGCTATCGGCTACACCCTCGACGAGCTGCAGAACGACATCACCGGTGGTCGCACCCCGGCGTCCTTCGAGCCGTCCATCGACTACGTCGTGACCAAGCTGCCACGCTTCGCCTTCGAGAAATTCCCGAAAGCCGATGCCCGCCTGACCACTCAGATGAAGTCGGTCGGTGAAGTCATGGCCATTGGCCGTACCTTCCAGGAGTCCTTGCAGAAAGCCCTGCGTGGCCTGGAAGTCGGCGCCTGTGGCCTGGACCCGAAAGTCGACCTGGCCAGCGCCGATGCTTCCAGCATCCTCAAGCGCGAGCTGACCGTGCCGGGCGCCGAGCGCATCTGGTACGTGGCTGACGCCATCCGCTCGGGCATGACCATCGAAGCAATCTTCGAGCTGACCGGTATCGACCTGTGGTTCCTGGTGCAGATGGAAGATCTGATCAAGGAAGAAGAGAAGGTCAAAACCTTGGCCCTGTCGGCCATCGACAAGGACTACATGCTGCGCCTCAAGCGCAAGGGCTTCTCGGATCAGCGCCTGGCCAAGCTGCTCGGCATCACCGACAAGAACCTGCGTCGTCACCGCCACAAGCTGGAAGTGTTCCCGGTCTACAAGCGCGTCGACACCTGTGCGGCCGAGTTCGCCACCGACACCGCCTACCTGTACTCGACGTATGAAGAAGAGTGCGAGGCCAACCCGTCGACTCGCGACAAGATCATGATCCTGGGTGGTGGCCCGAACCGTATCGGCCAAGGCATCGAGTTCGACTACTGCTGCGTACACGCAGCCCTGGCGCTGCGTGAAGACGGTTACGAGACCATCATGGTCAACTGCAACCCGGAAACCGTCTCCACCGACTACGACACCTCCGACCGCCTGTACTTCGAGCCGCTGACCCTGGAAGATGTGCTGGAAGTCTGCCGCGTCGAGAAGCCGAAGGGCGTGATCGTCCACTACGGCGGCCAGACCCCGCTGAAGCTGGCCCGTGCCCTGGAAGAAGCCGGGGTGCCGATCATCGGTACCAGCCCGGACGCCATCGACCGCGCCGAAGACCGCGAGCGCTTCCAGCAGATGGTGCAGCGCCTGAACCTGCTGCAGCCGCCAAACGCCACTGTGCGTAGCGAAGAAGAGGCCATCAACGCTGCTGGCGGTATCGGCTACCCGCTGGTCGTGCGCCCGTCGTACGTACTGGGCGGTCGTGCCATGGAGATCGTCTATGAGCTGGACGAACTCAAGCGCTACCTGCGCGAAGCGGTCCAAGTGTCCAATGACAGCCCGGTCCTGCTCGACCACTTCCTCAACTGCGCCATCGAGATGGACGTGGATGCGGTCTGCGACGGCACCGACGTGGTGATCGGTGCGATCATGCAGCACATCGAGCAGGCTGGTGTTCACTCCGGTGACTCGGCGTGTTCGCTGCCACCTTACTCGCTGAGCCAGCAAGTGCAGGACGAAGTCCGCGAACAGGTCAAGAAAATGGCCCTGGAGCTGGGCGTCGTCGGCCTTATGAACGTGCAGCTGGCCCTGCAGGGTGACAAGATCTACGTGATCGAAGTCAACCCGCGCGCCTCGCGTACCGTACCGTTCGTGTCCAAGTGCATCGGCACCTCGCTGGCGATGATCGCGGCTCGCGTCATGGCCGGCAAAACCCTCAAAGAGCTGGGCTTCACTCAGGAAATCATCCCGAACTTCTACAGCGTCAAGGAAGCCGTCTTCCCGTTCGCCAAGTTCCCGGGGGTTGACCCGATCCTCGGCCCTGAGATGAAATCCACCGGTGAAGTCATGGGTGTCGGCGACAGCTTCGGTGAAGCC
The DNA here is from genome assembly GCF_014268955.1 of Pseudomonas sp. RW3S2. Taxonomy (NCBI): domain Bacteria; kingdom Pseudomonadati; phylum Pseudomonadota; class Gammaproteobacteria; order Pseudomonadales; family Pseudomonadaceae; genus Pseudomonas; species Pseudomonas sp. RW3S2. Next base: position 250,730 of record NZ_JABWRM010000006.1, read on the forward strand.
TTCGCCAAGGCCCAGATGGGCGCCAGCGAAGTGCTGCCGACCGGCGGTACCGCGTTCATCAGCGTGCGTGACGACGACAAGCCACAAGTGGCTGGCGTTGCCCGTGACCTGATTGCCCTGGGCTTCGAAGTGGTTGCTACTGCAGGCACCGCCAAGGTTATCGAAGCGGCGGGTCTGAAAGTGCGCCGTGTGAACAAGGTGACCGAGGGTCGTCCGCACGTGGTCGACATGATCAAGAACGACGAAGTGTCGCTGATCATCAACACCACCGAAGGCCGCCAGTCTATCGCCGACTCCTACTCGATTCGTCGCAATGCGCTGCAGCACAAGATCTACTGCACGACCACCATTGCGGCAGGTGAAGCCATCTGCGAGGCGCTGAAATTCGGTCCCGAAAAGACCGTTCGTCGCCTGCAGGATCTGCATGCAGGACTGAAAGCATGAGCATTACCAAGTACCCGATGACCGTCCAGGGCGCTCGCGCCCTGGAAGAAGAGCATTTGTTCCTGAGCAAGACCGAGCGCCCGCGTCTGAGCCAGGCGATCGGCGAGGCCCGTGAGCTTGGCGATCTCAAGGAAAACGCCGAATACCATGCTGCTCGTGAAGAGCAGGGCATGGTCGAGGCGCGTATCCGTGATATCGAAGGTCGTCTGCAGAACTCGGTGGTGATCGACGTCACCACCATCGCCCACACCGGCAAGGTGATCTTCGGGACTACCGTAGACCTGGAAAACACCGAGACCGGCGATCAGGTCACCTACCAGATCGTTGGCGAAGACGAAGCGGACATCAAGAAAGGCAAGCTCTCGGCGAGCGCGCCTATCGCCCGTGCCATCATTGGTAAGGAAGAGGGTGATACGGTCGTGGTCAAGACGCCGAGCGGCACCGTCGAGTACGAGATTGTCGAAGTCAAGCACATCTGATCGGCGCCAGCGCGCGCCGTCCCTCGAGGGCATCCTCTGGCAACTGGCCCAGGTATTCTGGGTCGGTGGCCTGTGGGTGTTTCATGTGGGGCTGGTGCCGGCGCTGAAGGTCAGCGGCCTTGCGCCATTATTGGTGCAGGACATCGCCGGGCAGATCGATCGCTGGTTGATCGGCGTGGCGCTGCTCGGGCTGTTGACCCAGTTGGCAGTGCTGGCGAGGGTGGATGGCCTGGCGGCCTGGTGGCGGCAGTTCCGCGGCCAGATGCTGTTGCTCGGATTTGGTGCCTGTGTCGGCTACTACACGCTGCGCTACGGGATTTCCGTAGGGGAGCGCTGGCAGATGTTCTGTTTCCTGGTGCTGGGCTTTTCCGGCATCGTGCTGGTGGCCCAGCCGGTCCCGGTCAGGGTGCGCAAGGCGCGCCACTGACCGGCGCCACCCTTACTTGTAGCGGTGGATGTTGGACAGCTGCTTGTTCGGCTGTGGGTTCTTGCGATAGATCAGTGCCTTCTTGCCAATGGTCTGTACCAGCTCGGCACGGCCCGCCTTGCACAGTTCAGCGATAGCGGCGGCGCGCTCTTCACGATCGTCCGAGCGAATTTCGACCTTGATCAACTCGTGATCGGCCAGCGCACGCTCCAGTTCGGCGATCACGCCTTCGTTCAGGCCGTTACCGGCAACGATCAGGACCGGTTTCAGGTCGTGACCAATAGACTTGTACTGTTTCTTCTGCTCGTTATTGAGCGGCATAATCTGACCCTTTTCGTCTGATTCTGTAAAATTGGTGGCCATTTTACCCGAGGGCCACTGGCTCCGCCCAGTCAATCACGACGCTAATCATCGAGGTGCCCCGTGGCGCAGCGTTCCAAAAGCAGCCATAACTGGCTGAGAGAGCATTTCAACGATCCTTTCGTCAAGCAGGCGCAGAAGGATGGCTACCGCTCGCGTGCGAGCTACAAACTGCTGGAGATCCAGGAAAAGGACCGCCTCATCCGCCCCGGCATGAGCGTGATCGACCTTGGCGCAGCACCGGGCGGCTGGTCGCAGGTGACCAGTCGTCTGATTGGTGGGCAAGGGCGTCTGATTGCCTCCGATATCCTGGAAATGGACTCGATCCCTGACGTGACCTTCATCCAGGGCGATTTCACCCAGGACTCGGTGCTCGAGCAGATTCTCCAGGCGGTCGGCGATTCACATGTGGACCTTGTGATTTCCGATATGGCCCCCAATATGAGTGGTACGCCCGCTGTGGACATGCCGCGCGCCATGTTCCTCTGCGAGCTCGCCCTGGACCTGGCAACCCGTGTGCTCAAGCCCGGCGGCGACTTCCTGATCAAGATTTTCCAGGGAGAAGGCTTCGATGTGTACCTCAAGGATGTGCGCAGCAAGTTCGACAAGGTGCAGATGCGCAAGCCGTCGTCCTCTCGGGATCGCTCCCGTGAACAGTACTTGCTGGCCAGGGGGTACAAGGGCGAGTGACTGTGGAAGGGCGGGGTGCCGATAGTTATTTCCAATCGGCCGCGGCCTCTGGATCGTCCGAACTTCGTGTAGTCTAGGTTTCACAAAGGGTTACAGACGGTGCCTGCGGATGCGCAGGTAATGTAGTAAGTTAGGGCGGTGAATATCATGCGAGGCACGGCTGCGTCGTGCGCCGACCTCAGAGGGTAGCTAATTGAACGACATGGCAAAGAATCTGATCCTGTGGTTGATCATCGCGGCTGTCCTCGTGACGGTGATGAACAACTTCTCCAGCCCTAACGAGCCGCAGACCCTCAACTATTCCGACTTCATCCAGCAGGTCAAGGACGGTAAGGTCGAGCGCGTGACCGTCGACGGCGCCGTCATCACCGGCAAGCGTACCGATGGCGACAACTTCAAGACCGTTCGTCCGGCCATCGCCGATAACGGCCTGATCGGTGATCTGGTCGACAATCACGTCGTGATCGAAGGCAAGCAACCCGAACAGCAGAGCATCTGGACCCAGTTGCTCGTTGCCAGCTTCCCCATCCTCGTGATCATCGCCGTGTTCATGTTCTTCATGCGCCAGATGCAAGGCGGTGCAGGTGGCAAGGGCGGGCCGATGAGCTTCGGCAAGAGCAAGGCGCGCCTGCTCTCCGAAGACCAGGTGAAAACCACACTGGCCGATGTCGCCGGTTGCGATGAAGCCAAAGAAGAAGTCGGCGAACTGGTCGAATTCCTGCGTGACCCGGGCAAGTTCCAGCGCCTGGGTGGTCGTATCCCGCGTGGCGTGCTGATGGTTGGCCCGCCCGGTACCGGTAAGACCTTGCTGGCCAAGGCCATCGCCGGTGAAGCGAAAGTGCCGTTCTTCACCATTTCCGGTTCCGATTTCGTCGAAATGTTCGTCGGTGTCGGTGCCAGCCGTGTCCGTGACATGTTCGAGCAGGCGAAGAAACACGCGCCGTGCATCATCTTCATCGATGAGATCGACGCCGTCGGTCGCCACCGTGGCGCCGGCATGGGTGGTGGTCACGACGAACGCGAGCAGACCCTGAACCAGTTGCTGGTCGAGATGGATGGCTTCGAGATGAACGATGGCATCATCGTCATCGCTGCCACCAACCGACCTGACGTGCTCGACCCGGCGCTGCTGCGTCCCGGTCGCTTCGACCGCCAGGTGGTGGTCGGCCTGCCGGATATCCGTGGTCGTGAGCAGATCCTCAAGGTGCACATGCGCAAGGTGCCGGTCGGCGAGAACGTCAATGCCGCCGTCATTGCCCGTGGTACCCCAGGCTTCTCCGGTGCCGACCTTGCCAACCTGGTCAACGAGGCGTCGCTGTTCGCTGCTCGTGCCAGCAAGCGCCTGGTCGAGATGAAGGAGTTCGAACTGGCCAAGGACAAGATCATGATGGGCGCCGAGCGCAAGACCATGGTCATGTCCGAGAAAGAGAAGCAGAACACGGCCTACCACGAAGCGGGTCACGCTATCGTTGGTCGTGTCGTGCCTGAGCACGACCCGGTGTACAAGGTTTCGATCATTCCGCGCGGTCGTGCGTTGGGTGTGACCATGTTCCTGCCCGAGGAAGACCGTTACAGCCTCTCCAAGCGCGCGCTGATCAGCCAGATCTGCTCGCTGTACGGCGGCCGTATCGCCGAGGAGATGACCCTGGGCTTCGACGGCGTCACCACGGGTGCGTCCAATGACATCATGCGTGCCAGCCAGATCGCACGGAACATGGTCACCAAGTGGGGCCTGTCCGAGAAGCTCGGTCCGTTGATGTACGCCGAAGAAGAGGGCGAGGTGTTCCTCGGTCGCAGTGCTGGCAGCCAGCACGCCAGCGTCTCCGGTGAGACTGCCAAGCTGATCGATTCCGAAGTGCGCAGCATCATCGATCAGTGCTATGCCACTGCCAAGCAGATTCTCACCGACAACCGCGACAAGCTTGACGCGATGGCCGAGGCCCTGATGAAGTACGAAACCATCGATGCCGACCAGATCGACGACATCATGGCGGGCCGCACGCCGCGCGAGCCGCGCGACTGGGACAACGATGCCGGCACCTCCGGCAACCAGGCCTCCCAGGGCGATCGCCCCGAGTCGCCGATCGGTGGTCCGGCGGCTCAACACTAAGGGTTCATATGACCTCTCAGCAGTACCCGACCCGGTTGCCTTGCGGCAACCGGGTTCTTGATTTGTCCCGTACCCATGTCATGGGTATTCTCAATGTCACCCCTGACTCATTCTCCGACGGCGGTCGCTTCAATCGCCGTGACGAGGCCCTGCGCCATGCCGAGGCTATGGTCGCGGCGGGTGCCACGCTTATCGACGTTGGTGGCGAGTCCACCCGCCCCGGTGCTCGCGCAGTGTCGCCCGTCGAGGAGCTGGAGCGGGTCGCGCCGATCGTCGAGGCGATCAGCAGTCGCCTCGATGTCATCATCTCTGTCGATACCTCTACGCCTGCGGTGATGCGCGAGACGGCTCGGCTCGGTGCCGGGCTGATCAACGATGTGCGCGCCCTGGAACGCGATGGCGCGCTGGACGCTGCAGCGGACACCGGCCTGCCGGTATGCCTGATGCACATGCGTGGTGAGCCGGGTAACATGCAGGACAATCCACGATATGACGATGTCACCGAGGAGGTGGCTAGCTATCTGGAGCGGCGCATGGCTGCCTGCGCGGCAGTTGGCATCGGTGCAGAACGAATCATTCTTGATCCGGGCTTCGGGTTCGCCAAGAACCTGGCGCACAACCTGAGCCTGTTCAAGCATATGGAAGTACTCTATCGCCTGGGGCGGCCGCTGCTGGTGGGCGTCTCGCGCAAGAGCATGATCGGCCAGGCGCTGGATCGTCCGGTCGGAGAGCGGCTGTACGGCAGTCTCGCGCTCGCGGCATTGGCCATGACCATGGGAACGAGCATTCTGCGCGTGCATGATGTGGCCGAGACTGTCGACGTGGTGCGCATGATCGCTGCGGTACAGAGCGCCGAATAAGAACGTTTGGAGTTTCTATGAGCAGAAAATACTTTGGTACCGATGGTATCCGTGGCCGCGTTGGCGAATATCCGATCACTCCCGACTTCATGCTGAAACTCGGCTGGGCGGCAGGCATGGCCTTCCGCAAGCAGGGCAACTGCCGCGTTCTGGTTGGCAAGGATACCCGTATCTCCGGCTACATGTTCGAGTCTGCGTTGGAGGCCGGCCTCTCGGCCGCCGGTGCCGACGTGATGCTTCTCGGGCCCATGCCGACCCCGGCCATCGCCTACCTGACCCGCACCTTCCATGCCGAAGCGGGTATCGTCATCAGTGCTTCGCACAATCCGCATGATGACAATGGCATCAAGTTCTTCTCGGGTAACGGTACCAAGCTGCCAGACGAGGTCGAGTTGATGATCGAGGAACTGCTCGATCAACAGATGAGCGTGGTTGAGTCGAGCAAGTTGGGCAAGGTTTCTCGAATCAATGACGCCGCGGGCCGTTACATCGAGTTCTGCAAGAGCAGCGTGCCCAGCAGCACTGATTTTGCAGGCCTCAAGCTGGTCGTCGATTGCGCACATGGCGCCACCTACAAGGTCGCTCCCAGCGTGTTCCGCGAGCTGGGCGCCGATGTCACCGTGCTGCACGCCCAGCCTGACGGTTTGAACATCAACGAGGGCTGTGGTTCTACGCATATCGAGTCGCTGCAGGCGGCCGTGCTGGTGGGGCATGCCGATCTGGGTATCGCCTTCGATGGCGATGGCGATCGGGTGCTGATGGTCGATCACACCGGGGCCATCGTCGACGGTGACGAACTGCTGTTCATCATTGCCCGTGACCTGCAGGAGCGTGGCAAGCTGCAGGGTGGGGTGGTTGGCACGCTCATGAGTAACCTGGGTCTGGAGCTGGCGTTGAAGGACCTCGATATTCCGTTCGCACGCGCCAAGGTCGGTGATCGCTATGTCATGGCCGAGCTGCTTGAGCGCGAATGGCAGCTTGGTGGCGAGAACTCCGGCCATGTGGTGTGCTGCAACCACACCACCACAGGCGATGCGATCATTGCGGCGCTGCAGGTGCTGATGGCGCTCAAACGTCGTGGCGAAAATCTTGCCCAGGCCCGTCAGGCAATTCGCAAATGCCCGCAGGTACTGATCAATGTCCGTTATGCCGCCGGCAGCGCCGATCCGCTGGAAAACCCAGCCGTGCAGGAAGCCAGTGCCAAGGTGACCGAGGCAATGGCAGGTCGTGGTCGTGTGTTGCTGCGCAAGTCCGGGACCGAACCGCTGCTGCGGGTGATGGTCGAGGGTGACGACGAAAATCAGGTGCGCAGCCACGCCGAAGCCTTGGCCAAGGTCGTTGCAGAAGTTTGTGCCTGAAAGATGCTTGCCAGCGTGATTCTGGTTGGGTAAGATCTGCGCCCACTTTGACCGACGAGGTAGAGCATGCGTCGCCCCATGGTAGCTGGTAACTGGAAGATGCACGGTACCCGCGCCAGCGTCGCTGAGCTGAGCCTGAGCCTGAGTAATCTGGCTCTTCCGAGTAGTGTCGAAGTTGCGGTGTTTCCACCGTCGCTGTTCATCAATCAAGTTGTTGATGCGCTGAAGGACAAAGGAATCATCGTTGGAGCACAGAATTCTGCAGTACAGCCCGAGCAGGGTGCGCTGACGGGTGAAGTTGCACCCAGTCAGTTGGCCGACGTCGGTTGCAAGTTGGTCTTGATTGGTCACTCGGAACGCCGCCAGATCATTGGTGAGTCGGACGAAGTGCTGAATCGCAAGTTTGCAGCTGCACAGGCAAGTGGTTTGAAGCCGGTGCTTTGCGTAGGGGAAACCCTCGAGGAGCGCGAGGCTGGCAAGACGCTCGAAGTTGTAGGGCGTCAACTAAGCAGTGTTATCGATGCATTCGGTATCAGTGCTTTTGCCAATGCAGTAATTGCCTATGAGCCTGTATGGGCCATTGGTACTGGTTTGACGGCCTCGCCTCAGCAAGCTCAGGATGTGCATGCTGCCATCCGTGCTCAGCTGGCGGCGCAGGACGCCGAAGTTGCAGCGAATGTGCAACTTCTCTACGGCGGTAGCGTGAAGGCGGCCAATGCGGCCGAACTGTTCGGCATGCCGGATATTGATGGGGGGCTCATTGGTGGAGCATCCCTGAACGCAGACGAATTCGGTGCAATTTGTCGCGCCGCAGGAAACTGAACATATGCTGGAAACAGTCGTAGTTGTTTTTCATCTGTTGGCTGCGCTGGCGCTGGTAGCGCTGGTTCTGATGCAACAGGGTAAAGGTGCGGAAGCAGGTGCATCTTTCGGCGCAGGTGCTTCAAATACTGTGTTCGGAAGCCAAGGTTCTGCTACCTTCCTGAGTAAATTTACTGCTATACTTGCTGCCACTTTCTTTTTAACTGCACTTGGGTTAGGATACTTCGCCAAGCAGCAGGCACACCAGCTGACTCAAGCCGGTTTGCCAGATCCAGCGGTGCTGGAAGTCAAAGAGCAAAAGCCGGCAGTAAATGATGATGTACCGGTGCTCCAGGAACAGAAGAGTGAAGCCGCCCCAAAAGGTGATGTCCCTCCTCCTACCGAAGAGCAGAAGTAACGGGTTTCAAGATGTAATATTGCCGAGGTGGTGGAATTGGTAGACACGCAACCTTGAGGTGGTTGTGCCCATAGGGTGTAGGGGTTCGAGTCCCCTTCTCGGTACCAATTGAAGCATGAGAGCCCGCTTTAGCGGGCTTTCTTGCAGGTGGAGGTCGGATTGACCCTGCAGAGGGTTCGGTCTTATACTTTCGCCCCAGCTTTGTCGCGGGGTGGAGCAGCTTGGTAGCTCGTCGGGCTCATAACCCGAAGGTCGTTGGTTCAAATCCAGCCCCCGCAACCAGCTTCAGCGGAGCCCCTTTTCAGGGGCTTTTTGCTAGCTGAACAGTTCTTCGCGTCGTTGTTCAACGGCGCTTTCAGGGATGGGCGCTTCGCCCATTTTTTATTTGCACAGCATGCACGAGGGGGTTCAGGTGTCGAGCAAGCTAGAACAGTTGCAGGCCTTGTTGGCCCCGGTTGTCGAGGGTCTGGGCTATCAGTGCTGGGGGATCGAATACGTTTCCCAGGGTAAGCATTCGGTACTGCGCATCTACATCGACAAGGAAGACGGGATCCTGGTGGACGACTGCGAAGCGGTCAGCCGTCAGGCCAGTGCAATTCTTGATGTGGAAGATCCGATCAGCAGTGAATACACCCTCGAGGTGTCCTCTCCAGGCATGGATCGCCCGCTGTTCACTCTGGAACAGTTTGCTTCGCATGCCGGCGAACAAGTGAAGATCAAGCTGCGTACGCCCTTCGAGGGGCGTCGTAACTTCCAGGGCCTTCTCCGCGGTGTGGAGGATCAGGATGTGGTGGTCCAGGTGGACTCCAACGAATTCCTGCTGCCGATCGACTCGATCGACAAGGCCAATATTATTCCCAGTTTTGACTGAGACGTGCCGGGCCCGGCGGACATTCCGGGTCTAATGGCTTGCGCAAGGCGAGGCGTACGATGAGCAAAGAAGTACTGCTGGTTGTTGAATCGGTATCCAACGAAAAGGGTGTACCGCCCGGCGTCATTTTCGAAGCGCTGGAAGTGGCCCTGGCCACTGCAACCAAAAAACGTTTTGAGGACGAAGTCGACCTGCGTGTGGAAATCAACCGCCACACCGGTAGCTACGAGACGTTCCGCCGTTGGACCGTGGTCGATGAAAACGACCTTGACGATCCGGCGATCGAAACCTGGCTGGACAAGATCAAGGACACTCACCCCGAAGCCAAGATCGGTGATGTGATCGAAGAGAAGATCGAGTCGATCGAGTTCGGTCGTATCGCCGCCCAGACCGCCAAGCAGGTCATCGTGCAGAAGGTCCGTGAGGCCGAGCGCGCACAGGTGGTCGATGCCTATCGCGAGCGTGTTGGCGAAATCATCTCCGGCACCGTCAAGAAAGTCACCCGTGACAACGTAATCGTCGACCTGGGCAACAACGCCGAGGCGCTGTTGGCCCGCGAAGACATCATCCCGCGTGAGACTTTCCGTGTTGGCGTGCGCCTGCGTGCCCTGCTCAAGGAAATTCGCACCGAGAACCGCGGTCCGCAACTGATCCTGTCGCGTACCGCACCGCAGATGTTGATCGAGCTGTTCCGCATCGAAGTACCGGAAATCGCCGAAGGCCTGATCGAGGTGATGGCAGCGTCCCGTGATCCGGGTTCGCGCGCCAAGATCGCCGTGCGCTCCAAGGACAAGCGTATCGACCCGCAAGGCGCCTGCATCGGCATGCGTGGTTCGCGCGTTCAGGCTGTCTCCGGTGAACTGGGTGGTGAGCGTGTGGATATCGTCCTGTGGGACGAGAACCCGGCGCAGTTCGTCATCAACGCCATGTCGCCGGCTGAAGTCGCGGCGATCATCGTCGATGAAGATGCCCATGCCATGGACATCGCCGTTGCCGAGGACAACCTGGCCCAGGCCATTGGCCGTGGCGGTCAGAACGTTCGCCTGGCCAGTCAGCTGACTGGCTGGACCCTGAACGTGATGACCGAGAAGGACATCCAGGCCAAGCAGCAAGCCGAAACAGGTGACATCCTGCGTAACTTCATCGAGGAACTGGAAGTCGACGAAGAGCTGGCACAGGTGCTGGTCGACGAAGGCTTCACCAGCCTCGAAGAAATTGCTTACGTACCGTTGGAAGAAATGCTCAACATCGATGGCTTCGACGAGGAAATCGTCAACGAGCTGCGTGCTCGTGCCAAGGACCGTTTGTTGACCAAAGCCATCGCTACCGAAGAAAAACTGGCAGACGCCCATCCGGCCGAAGACCTGCTCTCCCTCGAGGGCATGGACAAGGATCTGGCGGCGGAACTGGCGGTGCGCGGCGTGGTTAACCGCGAAGACCTGGCCGAGCAGTCGATCGACGACCTGCTCGACATCGACGGCATCGACGAAGAGCGTGCCGGCAAGTTGATCATGGCCGCCCGAGCCCACTGGTTCGAGTAATTAGGCGCGGCCTGAGGAGAGAAGTGCATGACGCAAGTCACGGTGAAAGAACTGGCCCAAGAGGTCGAGGCACCGGTAGAGCGCCTGCTGCAGCAGATGCGTGAGGCAGGTCTGCCGCACACCGACGCCGGTCAGGTAGTGACCGACAATGAGAAGCAGGTTCTGCTGACTCATCTGAAAAGCAGCCACAAGAGCAAGGCGGAAGAGCCACGCAAGATTACCTTGCAGCGCAAGACCACCAGCACCCTGCGTGTCGCCGGTAGCAAGAGCATCAGCGTAGAAGTACGCAAGAAGAAAGTATTCGTACAGCGTAGCCCGGAAGAGATCCAGGCCGAGCAGAAGCGTGAGGCTGAAGAGCGCCGTGCTGCGGAAAACGCTGCGCGTGAGAAGGTCGAGGCCGAGACTCGCCAGCGCAACGAAGAGCAGGCTCGCCGTCAGGCCGCCGAAGCTCCGGTTGCAGCGACTGCTCCACGTGCCGAGCCGGCTCCGGTTGCTGCCGAGCCTGTCGTGGCCGACGCCCCGGTGTCCGACGACGCCGCTGTACGTGCCGCCGAGCGCAAGAAGGACGAAAACCGTCGCAACGAAAACCGCACCCGTGACGACGACCGTCGTGGCGCCGGTGGTGAGCGTCGCGGTGAAGCCCCTCGCGTTTCGATCAAGGTCAAGGTCAAGGAGAAGGAAAAGGCTCCGACTCCGCGCGCTGCACCGCGCACCACTGACGAAGAGAGCGATGGCGCACGTCGTGGCCGTGGCGGCAAGAGCAAACTGAAGAAGCGTAACCAGCACGGCTTCCAGAGCCCGACCGGCCCCGTCATCCGTGACGTGAGCATCGGCGAGACCATCACCGTCTCCGAGCTGGCTCAGCAGATGTCGGTCAAGGCTGCCGAAGTCGTCAAGTTCATGTTCAAGCTGGGTACTCCGGTCACCATCAACCAGGTGCTCGACCAGGAGACCGCTCAACTGGTCGCCGAAGAGCTGGGCCACAAGGTCACCCTGGTCAGCGATACCGCCCTGGAAGATTCCCTGGCCGAATCGCTGAAGTTCGAAGGTGAAGTCGAGTCCCGTGCGCCGGTCGTGACCGTCATGGGCCACGTCGACCACGGCAAGACTTCGCTGCTCGACTACATCCGTCGTGCCAAGGTTGCCGCTGGCGAAGCCGGTGGTATCACCCAGCACATCGGTGCCTACCACGTGGAAACCGACCGCGGCATGGTCACCTTCCTCGACACCCCAGGCCACGCTGCGTTTACGCAAATGCGTGCCCGTGGTGCCAAGGCGACCGACATCGTCATCCTGGTGGTGGCGGCGGACGACGGCGTGATGCCACAGACCCGTGAGGCGGTTCAGCACGCGAAAGCTGCTGGTGTTCCGCTGGTGGTCGCAGTGAACAAGATCGACAAGCCGGGTGCCGACCTCGATCGCATCCGCAACGAACTGGCCGTCGAAGGCGTGACCTCCGAGGACTGGGGTGGTGACACTCCGTTCGTCAAGGTTTCGGCGAAGATGGGTACCGGTGTCGACGAACTGCTCGAAGCTGTCCTGCTGCAGGCCGAGATTCTCGAACTGACCGCTACCCCGACCGCACCTGGTCGTGGCGTTGTCGTCGAGTCGCGTCTGGACAAGGGCCGTGGTCCGGTAGCCACCATCCTGGTTCAGGACGGCACGCTGCGTCAGGGCGACATGGTTCTGGTCGGCTCCAACTATGGCCGCGTACGTGCCATGCTCGACGAGAACGGCAAGCCTGTGAAGGAAGCCGGCCCGTCGATCCCGGTCGAGATCCTCGGCCTGGATGGCACTCCGGAAGCCGGTGACGAGCTGTCCGTGGTCGCTGACGAGAAGAAGGCACGTGAAGTCGCCCTGTTCCGTCAAGGCAAGTACCGCGAGGTCAAGCTGGCCCGTGCTCACGCAGGCAAGCTGGAAAACATCTTCGAGACCATGGGTCAGGAAGAGAAGAAGACCCTCAACATCGTCCTCAAGACCGACGTGCGCGGCTCTCTGGAAGCACTCCAGGGCTCGCTCGGCGGCCTGGGCAACGACGAAGTTCAGGTACGCGTCATCGGTGGCGGCGTCGGTGGTATCACCGAGAGCGATGCCAACCTGGCGCTGGCTTCGAATGCAGTACTGTTCGGCTTCAACGTGCGTGCCGATGCCGGTGCGCGCAAGATCGTCGAGCAGGAAGGTCTGGATATGCGTTACTACAACGTGATCTACGACATCATCGAAGACGTCAAGAAAGCACTGACCGGCATGCTCGGCAGCGATGTTCGCGAGAACATCCTGGGTGTCGCCGAAGTGCGTGATGTGTTCCGTTCGCCGAAGTTCGGCGCCATCGCTGGCTGTATGGTCATCGAAGGTACCGTGTACCGCAACCGTCCGATCCGCGTACTGCGCGAGGACGTCGTGATCTTCGAAGGCGAGCTGGAATCGCTGCGTCGCTTCAAGGACGACGCCGCCGAAGTGCGTAACGGCATGGAGTGCGGTATCGGCGTGAAGAGCTACAACGACGTCAAGGTCGGCGACAAGATCGAAGTCTTCGAGAAAGTCCAGGTTGCCCGTACCCTGTAAGGGATGGGCGCGGCCCAGGCCCCGTCGCAAGGCGGCTGGCTGGGCCTCTGAAGGTAACGCCCGGTCAGGCACACCCGCCTGACCGGGCGTTTGCCGCTTTAAGATACAGGTAGCAAAAATGGCAAAAGAATATAGCCGTACCCAACGCATCGGCGATCAGATGCAGCGCGAGCTGGCCGAGCTGATCCGCCGTGAAGTCAAGGATCCACGCGTGGGCCTGGTGACCATCACCGCGGTCGACGTCAGCCGTGATCTTGGCCACGCCAAGGTCTTCATCACCGTGATGGGCCAGGACGACGCCGACGCAGTCCCCCAGACCCTCAAGGCGCTCAACAGTGCCGCCAGTTTCCTGCGCCTGCACCTCGGCCGGGCGATGCAACTGCGCAGTGTTCCACAACTGCATTTCCACTTCGATGAAAGTGTCAGCCGGGGTGTTCATCTCTCGGCACTGATCGAGCGTGCGGTGGCCGAAGATCGCCTGCACAAGGATGCTGACGAGCTGGACACCAAGGAGTAAGCGGTGGCCCAGGTCAAACGTATCCGTCGTAACGTCAGTGGTATCATCCTGCTCGACAAGCCCTTGGGGTTCACCTCCAATGCAGCCTTGCAGAAAGTCCGCTGGCTGCTCAATGCAGAAAAGGCCGGCCATACCGGCAGCCTCGACCCACTGGCCACCGGTGTGTTGCCGCTGTGCTTTGGTGAGGCGACCAAGTTTTCGCAGTACCTGCTCGATTCCGACAAGGGCTACGAAACCGTCATGCAGCTGGGGCAGACTACCAGCACAGCGGACGCCGAAGGCGAGGTGCTGCAGACTCGCGAGGTGACCGTTGGTCGCGCCGATATCGAAGCCGCGATCCCGCGTTTTCGCGGAGAAATCCGCCAGGTGCCGCCGATGTACTCGGCGCTCAAGCGTGACGGCCAGCCGCTTTACAAATTGGCGCGTGCAGGAGAGGTAGTGGAGCGCGAGGCGCGTTCTGTTACTATTAACCGCTTGGAGTTGCTCGAGTGCGAAGGCACCCGTGCGCGCCTCTCGGTCGGCTGCAGCAAAGGCACCTATATCCGCACGCTGGTCGAGGATATCGGTGAGGTACTGGGCTGTGGTGCCTATGTCGCAGAACTGCGTCGCACCCAGGCCGGGCCTTTCGCCCTGGCACAGACCGTGACGCTCGAGGAGCTCGAGCAGGCGCATGCCGAAGGTGGCAACGAAGCACTCGATCGCTTCCTCATGCCGTCCGACAGCGGGCTGCAGGACTGGCCGCTGGTGCTGTTGTCCGAGCACAGCGCGTTCTACTGGCTGCACGGTCAGGCAGTGCGAGCACCGGACGCGCCGCAGTTCGGCATGGTCCGGGTACAGGATCACAATGGCCGCTTCATCGGTATCGGTGAAGTGAGCGAAGACGGGCGCATTGCGCCGCGTCGACTGATTCGGTCGGAATGACCGAAACCACAGGGCAGGGCTTCGGTCATGCGCTGTGGAACCGAGGATGGCTGTCAGTAGGCACGGTCAGACCTCTTTTTATTAATACAGGGATTTCAGTCCCTGGCCTATTGGACCCCGCTTGCGGGATCCGTTTATCAGGAGAAGCCAAATGGCCCTCAGCGTTGAAGAAAAAGCTCAGATCGTTGCCGATTACCAGCAAGCCGCCGGCGATACCGGTAGCCCGGAAGTGCAGGTTGCTCTGCTGACCGCCAACATCAACAAGCTGCAAGGCCACTTCAAGGCCAACGAAAAAGACCACCACTCCCGTCGTGGTCTGATCCGTATGGTCAACCAGCGTCGTAAGCTGCTGGATTACCTGAAGGGCAAAGACACCACTCGTTACAGCGCCCTGATCGGTCGCCTGGGCCTGCGTCGCTAATAGCGGCCTGGCAGTGGTGTGCATGGCGTGTCGCATGCTTGGGGAGCGCTGCTTGTCAGCGCTACCCTTGGACACGCCACGCGTATCTCCGAGGTTGGCAGCCTGATGCCGTCGAGCGAATTTTCGCAAGACGCCCAGGCTCCCAGCCTCGTGTTGTATCTGGACGGTCAACGGAGTCGACACTCCCTTCCGCCCAAGAATTCGCAAGATCCCAGTTTTCCCAGTTCCCCCAAGAGCCACTGAAAAGGTAGGAAACCGTGAACCCGGTAATCAAGACGTTCCAGTTCGGTCAATCGACCGTCACTCTCGAAACGGGCCGCATTGCCCGTCAGGCCACCGGCGCCGTGCTGGTCACCGTCGACAACGATGTCACCGTGCTGGTGACCGTGGTCGGTGCCAAGCAAGCTGATCCTGGCAAGGGCTTCTTCCCGCTGTCCGTGCACTATCAGGAAAAGACCTACGCCGCTGGCAAGATCCCTGGCGGTTTCTTCAAGCGTGAAGGCCGTCCTTCCGAGAAAGAAACCCTGACCTCGCGTCTGATCGACCGTCCGATCCGCCCGCTCTTCCCCGAAGGCTTCATGAACGAAGTGCAGGTCGTCTGCACCGTGGTTTCCACCAGCAAGAAGACCGATCCGGACATCGCTGCGATGATCGGTACCTCGGCTGCCCTGGCCATCTCCGGCATTCCGTTCGAAGGCCCGATCGGCGCTGCCCGCGTTGCCTTCCACGAAAGCACCGGCTACCTGCTGAACCCGACCTACGAGCAACTGGCTGCCTCGAGCCTGGACATGGTCGTTGCCGGTACCTCCGACGCCGTACTGATGGTCGAATCGGAAGCCCAGGAGCTGACCGAAGACCAGATGCTGGGCGCCGTGCTGTTCGCCCACGACGAATTCCAGGCTGTGATCCAGGCCGTCAAGGAACTGGCCGCCGAAGCCGGCAAGCCAACCTGGGACTGGAAACCTGCCGTCGCCAACACCGCACTGTTCGACGCTATCCGCGCCGAGTTCGGTGAAGCCGTATCCCAGGGCTACACCATCACCGTCAAGGCCGACCGCTACGCGCGGCTGGGCGAGCTGCGCGACCAGGCCGTCGCCAAGTTCTCCGGTGAAGAAGGCCAGCCATCGGCGAGCGAAGTCAAAGACATCTTCGGCGAAATCGAGTACCGCACCGTTCGCGAAAACATCGTCAACGGCAAACCGCGTATCGACGGTCGTGACACCAAGACCGTGCGTCCGCTGAACATCGAAGTCGGTGTTCTGCCGAAGACCCACGGTTCGGCCCTGTTCACCCGTGGCGAAACCCAGGCCCTGGTCGTTGCCACCCTCGGCACCGCCCGTGACGCCCAGCTGCTGGACACCCTCGAAGGCGAGAAGAAAGACCCCTTCATGCTGCACTACAACTTCCCGCCGTTCTCGGTAGGCGAGTGTGGTCGCATGGGCGGTGCTGGCCGTCGTGAAATCGGTCACGGCCGTCTGGCACGTCGCTCGGTCCAGGCCATGCTGCCTGCTCCCGACGTATTCCCGTACACCATCCGTGTCGTTTCGGAAATCACCGAATCCAACGGTTCGAGCTCCATGGCTTCGGTCTGCGGCGCTTCCCTGGCCCTGATGGACGCTGGCGTTCCAATGAAGGCGCCGGTTGCCGGTATCGCCATGGGCCTGGTCAAGGAAGGCGAGAAATTCGCGATCCTGACCGACATCCTGGGTGATGAAGACCACTTGGGCGACATGGACTTCAAGGTTGCCGGTACCGCCAAAGGCGTGACCGCGCTGCAGATGGACATCAAGATCAACGGCATCACCGAAGAGATCATGGAGATCGCCCTGGGCCAGGCCCTGGAAGCGCGCCTGAACATCCTCGGCCAGATGAACCAGATCATCGGTCAGTCGCGTACCGAACTGTCGGCCAACGCCCCGACCATGATCGCGATGAAGATCGACACCGACAAGATCCGTGACGTCATCGGTAAAGGCGGCGCCACCATCCGCGCCATCTGTGAAGAAACCAAGGCCTCGATCGACATCGAAGACGACGGCTCGATCAAGATCTTCGGCGAAACCAAGGAAGCGGCAGATGCTGCCAAGCAGCGCATCCTGGGCATCACCGCAGAAGCCGAGATCGGCAAGATCTACGTTGGCAAGGTCGAGCGTATCGTCGACTTCGGCGCCTTCGTCAACATCCTGCCTGGCAAGGACGGTCTGGTGCACATCTCCATGCTTAGCGATGCGCGTGTAGAGAAGGTCACCGACGTGCTGAAAGAAGGTCAGGAAGTCGAAGTACTGGTACTGGACGTGGACAACCGCGGCCGTATCAAACTGTCGATCAAGGACGTCGCCGCTGCCAAGGCATCGGGTGTCTAAGCCTTATCGGCGCTGATGAAAAGGACCTCTTCGGAGGTCCTTTTTTTATGTGCGCAGAAAAACCTGTCGGACTTGCATCTTGCATGCAGGTTTTTCGCCGGGCTTGCAAATTGCACGACACCAACAAGATGAATGTTTTCGTAAGTCATTGTTTTTAAAGGAATCAAGCGAAGCGGAAAAACTGGCACAGCCCCTGCAACTACCTTCATACCTGCAGCCAGGAACCACGGCGCAGATCTTTCGAATAAACAGGAGTGACCCACATGAAGAAGTTTGCCATTGCTGCCGCTACTGCTACCGCCCTGACTCTGTCCATGGCTAACGGCGCATTCGCCGCAGAGGCTACCCAAGCTCCAGTGATGCTGGCTTCCAACCAACCGGTGGCCGATGCCAAGCAAGAAACCTCGGACACCTGGATCACCACCAAGGTCAAGGCTGATCTGCTGACTGAAAAAGGCATCCCGGGCAGCGATATCAAAGTTGAAACCAGCCACGGTGTTGTCTCCCTGTCTTCGGACACGAAGGTCACCCCATCGCAGAAAGAAGCCGCGGTGAACATCACCAAGAAGATCAAAGGCGTGAAAGACGTAACTGCTGAAGCGCTGAAAACCGAATAAGGATTGTCCCGTCGGTCAGAAGGATCTGGCCACCCAAAGAGAAAGCCCCGGCATCTGCCGGGGCTTTCTCTTTGCGCATCTGAAATCGTTCAGGGATTACTCTGCGTCAAGATGCATCGGGGTGATCACTCGCCCGTCGCTTTCGGCCTGCCCCAGGCTGGTATCGATGAAGTACACACGGTCATCCTCCAGCTTGCCCTTGTCTACCAGGTAGTCCTTGATGCTGCTCGCCCGATCCTGGCCGAGGTTGCGCAGCAAGACCGCGCTTTCGGCCCAGGATTTGATCACCGCCTCGCGCAGCTTGGTGGTGCGTTCGTCGCGGCTGAGCTTCTCCCATTCCGCAGGTGGCTGCTGCTTGAGACGGGTGCGGTAGATGCCCTCGAGCATGGCCGGCTTGTCGCTGTCGTCGACCACCAGCATCGAGGCATTGGCCGGCACCTTGTCGCCGCGACGCTGCAGGATCTTGTACCAGGTCGTCTGGTACTCGCGCTCCAGGCGTTGCTGGGCGATCAATGGGCCGTCGCTGCTCTGCGCGCTCGTACCTTCGATCTCCAGGCGCAGTTCCGGCCGCTGTTGCAGGGCCGAGGCCAGCTTGTCCAGGGCCGACTGGGCCTCGCTGCTGAGGTCGCTGGAACCGGGAGCGAAGGATACGTTGCCCAGATCTTCCGAACCGCCACCGGCAATCAACCCGCCGATGAACTTGAACGGCGCCTGCGCTGCACGCAGCACCAGGTTGCGCAGGGTCTGCCAGACGATCGGCATGACGCTGAACTGCGGGTTGTTGAGATCGCCCGTGACAGGCAGCTCGATGGAGATCTTGCCCTCGGTATCCTTGAGCAACGCGACAGCGAGGCGAATAGGCAGGTCGACGGCATCGGGGCTGTCGACTTTTTCACCCAGTTGCAGTTGCTCCACCACGACCTTGTTCTCGGCCTTGAGCTGACCCTTGGTGATCACATAGTGCAGGTCGAGATTCAGGCGTCCCTTGCGGATCCGGAACCCGGCGAACTTGCCGGAGTAGGGCGTCAGGGTGGTCAGTTCGACGCGCTTGAAGCTGGTGGCGATGTCGAGGCTGGCCATCGGGTCGAACGGATTCAATGCGCCCTTGATGGTCACCGGCGCGTAGCGATCAACCTTGCCTTTGACGTCAACCTTCGCCGGCAGCGGCTTGCGGTTGTCGATGGTGCCGATCTGGCCGTTCAACTGTTGCACGGCGGTGGCGAAGTTGGGCGTCAGTGTCAGGTCGGCGAAGTTGGCCGAGCCATCGTTGATATCGATCTGGCCGATTCGGATGCCCAGCGGCTTTTCAGTGCTGGCTGTGGCCGGTTTCGCTTGGCTGGCGGCGGGTGCGTCAGCAGGTTGCGGGATGAGAAGGTCGTCGACACTGGTGGTGCGGTCTTCGTTGATGATGAAGCGCGCGTAGGGCTGCAACAGGGTGACCTTGTCGATCGACAGGGCATCGCCGTGCACATAGGACAGCCCATCGACGTTCACCTGCTGCCATTTCACGAAGTCGCGCCCCTTGATCGTGTCGAGGGTGTGCAGTTGGTTGACCTGGGCCTTGCCCGCCACGCTGAAGGCCAGTGGCTCGGTGCCCTTGAGGTCGACCTTGAGATCGCTGGCGAGCATGCCGCTGCGCAGCTCCAGGCGAATGAACGGGCTGATGTAGGCCTGGGCTACGCGCAGGTCGATGTCGCGGGTACTGACGTCCAGCTTGGCGGTGACCGGTGCCAGGTTGACCTGGCCGGCAGCCTGCAGCTTGCCTTGGCGGCCAACGCCGGTGTCGAGCTTGAGCGTGAAGGGCGACTTGTTGAGGCTGTCAAAGCCTTGCATGTCCAGGTTGAGCGGCCCGACATCGAGCGCTACGGGCTCTTTCTGGCTGCGGTCGGCCAGGTGAATCATGTAGTTGCGTGCCTGAACATCCTTGAGCAGTACCTGCCAGGGTTTGCTGGGCTGCTTGGCGGCGTTCTCCTCAGGGGGCGGCGCTGCGGTGGCGGGCTCGGCCTTTTCCTTGGGGGTGGCTTTGGCGGGCTGACTGGCGAAGAGTTTCTGCCAGTCGAGCTGGCCGTCACGTTCGAGGGCCGCCCAGGTTTCGAGTTTTTCGCTGCGGATCTTGCCGACGGTCACCAACTGCTTGGCCAGGTCGATGGAGGTTTCGCTGACCTCAAGGCTGGCCAGGCGCGCCAGCGGGCGGCCGTCGGGCGCCTTGATGGCGAAGGGCGCGACGCGCACGGAGGCGTTATCGAGCAGCAGCTCGGTTTCCTTGGACAGGTTCAGTTTGTAGTGGGTATCGAGGCTGAGCACGCCGTCTTCCAGCACCAGCGGTACGGCATCACGTACGTAGGGCCAGAACAGCTTCATCTTGCTGTCGGTGATCTTCAGCGTGCCTTCGGAGGTGATGGGCGACAGGCTCAGGTTGCCGCTCCAGTCGATACGCCCGCCGTTGGGGCCATTGGCGACCAGCGTCATGTCGGCGCTGTCGTCCGGCAAGGTGCTGAGGTTCTTCAGTTCGAGGTTCATCGAGTCGTAGAGGAACTCGATGGGTTCGCTCGGGCGCAGGTCCTGGAAGTGCAGGTAGCCTTCGTTGAGCTTGATGCTGGCGATCCGCAGCGGGAACGGATCGCTCGGCGGCTCGTCCGGTTTCGGCTCGCTCGGCGGCAGCTTGAACAGCTGACTGAGGTTGAGGCTGCCGTCCTTGGCGAACAGCAGCTCGGTGCGCGGCTTGTCCAGCTCTACCGCGTCCAGGTGCAGGGCGCCGCTCCATAGGCTGTCGAGCGAGAGGTTGGCGTAGAGGCGTTCGAAGGCCACCTGCTCCTTGCCCGGCTCGCCGATCTGCAGGCCCCACAACGTCAGCTCGAGGCTGAACGGGTTGAACTCGATACGCTGCAGGTGCGCCGGCACGGTGGCGTACTGCGCCAGTTGCTGGTTGGCGATGCGCAGGCCCACACCGGGAAGAATGAAGAAGCCAAGCAGGCTGTACAGGGCCACGATGGCCAGCAAGGCGCCAATGGCGCGATTCAATCCTTTGGGCATGTGCGGCGTCGTCTGTCTCGAGCGGAGGTGCTTGGAGTATGGCACGTCAAATCAGTTCCGATACATCGGACAACTCTCAGACAAGCCCCATCCGCCGTCGAGCCCGATGCGCCGAGCCGTCGCGCATGGCCCAGCGCAGCACGGGCGCCGCACGCTCTACGCCCAGACGTACCAGGCGCCGTTGCAGCGTGCTCTGGTGCTGACCGAGCATGACGCTGGCCCAATCGGGCAACAGGTCGATACCTGCGTGCAGCATCAGCTTGCCCACAGGCTCTGCCAGGCGACTGGGCGCCGGGGCTTCGAGCAGGATGTCGACCACTTCCAGGCTGCGAGCATCACAAAGCAGTTGTGCGCGCATGTGCTGCAGGTAGTCGTCCACCTGGCGGCATGAGCGCGGGACGTTGCGGGCGCCCAGGCGTTCGGCGATCAAGGCGATCTCGTCGTAGTAGGCGTCCTGGTCGGCCACTGACAATCGCGGGTTGCGGTAGCGCAGGTGAGCGGCGAGAAAACTGCTGACCTCGGCCACGTGTACCCAGGTCAGCAGGTCCGGGTCGCTGGCGGCGTAATGACGCCCATCGGGAGCGGTGCCGACCACCTTGAGGTGGATGGTGCGGACCTTTTCGATCAGCCATTCGGCATCTCGGGTCGAGCCGAAGGTGGTGCCTGAGATGAACTGGCTGGTGCGGCGCAGTCGGCCGAGCAGGTCTTCGCGAAAATTCGAGTGATCCCAGACCCCGGCCAATGCCAGCGGATGCAACAGTTGCAGCATCAGTGCGCTGATGCCGCCGATCAGCATGCTGGGGAAATCACCATGTACTTGCCAACTGACGCTTTGCGGGCCGAACAGGCCCGGGTCGCCTTTGGGGGACTCCAGGTCGAGCTGGCCG
This sequence comes from Pseudomonas sp. RW3S2, assembly GCF_014268955.1. Classification (NCBI taxonomy): domain Bacteria; kingdom Pseudomonadati; phylum Pseudomonadota; class Gammaproteobacteria; order Pseudomonadales; family Pseudomonadaceae; genus Pseudomonas; species Pseudomonas sp. RW3S2. Next base: position 272,413 of record NZ_JABWRM010000006.1, read on the forward strand.
AGGGCCAGCCCGGTGAGGCTCATGACCTGGGTTTCGATGCGGCGACGTAAGGCTTCCATGGCGACCTGTGCTGGCCGCTTGGCGGCCGTCTATTGGTTGAGGCGTGTGTCGATGAGGCCCTGGACCACGCTGGGATCGGCGAGGGTCGAGGTATCGCCGAGGTTGTCCAGCTCGTTGCAGGCGATCTTGCGCAGTATACGCCGCATGATCTTGCCCGAGCGGGTCTTGGGCAAGGCCGGTGCCCACTGGATCAACTCGGGTTTGGCGAAACTGCCGATCTCTTTGCTGACCAACGCCAGCAGCTCGGCCTTGAGCGCATCGTTTGGGGTGATGCCATTCATCGTGGTGACGAAGGCATACACGCCCTGGCCCTTGAGGTCGTGGGGGTAGCCGACCACCGCAGCCTCGGCGATGCTGTCATGCAGCACCAGCGCACTCTCCACCTCGGCGGTGCCGATGCGATGGCCGGATACGTTGATCACATCGTCGATACGCCCGGTGATCCAGTAGTCGCCGTCGGCATCGCGGCGTGCGCCATCACCGGTGAAGTAGTAGCCGGGCATGGGCTTGAAGTAGGTGTCGACCATCCGCTGGTGATCAGCATAGACGCTGCGGATCTGCCCTGGCCAACTGGCCTTGATCGCCAGCAGGCCGGCGCCGGGGCCTTCGATCGGCTTGCCTTTTTCGTCCAGCAGCACCGGTTGCACACCGAACATCGGTTGCGTGGCGCAGCCGGGCTTGAGACGTGGTGTTCCGGGCAGCGGGGTGAGCATGATGCCGCCGGTTTCGGTCTGCCACCAGGTGTCGACGATGGGGCAGCGCTTTTGCCCGACGGCTTCGAAATACCATTCCCAGGCTTCAGGGTTGATCGGCTCGCCGACGCTACCGAGCAGGCGCAGGCTCTCGCGCGAGGTGCCCTGCAACGGTTTGTTGCCTTCGCGCATCAAGGCGCGCAGCGCTGTGGGCGCGGTGTAGAAGATGTTCACCTGGTGTTTGTCGACCACCTGCCAGAAGCGCGAGGTGTCCGGGTAGTTGGGCACGCCTTCGAACATCAGCGAGATGGCACCGTTGGCCAGCGGGCCATAGACAATGTAGCTGTGGCCAGTGACCCAGCCGACGTCGGCTGTGCACCAGAAGACTTCGCCGTCGCGGTAATCGAATACCACCTTGAACGTCATCGTCGCCTGCAGCAGGTAACCTGCCGTGCTGTGCAGCACGCCCTTGGGTTTGCCAGTACTGCCGGAGGTGTAGAGGATGAACAGCGGGTCTTCGGCGGCCATTGGTTCGGGGGCGCAGTCGTCGCCTGCGCGCTCGGTGGCCTCGTGGTACCAGAGGTCGCGTCCTTCGCTCCAGGCCACATCACCCCCGGTGCGCTTGACCACCAGCACGCTGCTGACATTCGGGCAACTGGCCAGGGCTTTGTCGACGTTCTGCTTGAGAGGGATGCGTTTGCCGCCACGCACGCCTTCGTCGGCAGTGATCACCGTGCGACAGTCGGCATCGAGGATGCGGTCGCGTAGGGCATCGGGGGAGAAACCGCCGAACACCACCGAATGAATGGCGCCGATTCGCGTGCAGGCGAGCATGGCGTAGGCGGCTTCGGGGATCATCGGCATGTAGATGCAGACCCGGTCGCCTTTCTTCACGCCGCGTGCTTTCAGGGCGTTGGCCAGGCGACAGACCTGGCGATGCAGTTCGCGGTAGGTGATCGGTTTGGCGTCTTTCGGGTCGTCGCCTTCCCAGAGCAGGGCGGTCTGCTCGCCACGCTTGTCGAGATGACGGTCGATGCAGTTGTAGCTGACGTTGAGCTGGGCGCCCTCGAACCAGCGTGCGGTGCCGGTCTTGAGGTCGCACTGTTGCACGCTCGACCAGGGTTTTATCCAGTCCAGGCGCCTGGCCTGCTCGGCCCAGAAGGTATCGGGGTCATCCACCGACTGGCGGTAGAGGCGGCGGTAATCTGCATCGGAGAGTTCTGCGGCCTGGCTGGCGGCCAGGGCCTCGGGGTAGTCGCGGATATCGAACATGGCGGGTGGTCCTGCTCTTGTCGGAGGGACTTCAACGGCTATTCGATGGACAGTGTAGCTGGAGGTGTGTTCAACCTGTGCTGGCCTCTTCGCGGGCGAGCCCGCTCCTACAAGGGCCCGTAGGAGCGGGCTCGCCCGCGAATGCAGCCTTCAGGTCAGCCGCGATGACGGCCGCGGAAGTAGTTGATCAAGCCCTGGGTCGAGCCATCTTCAGCGCTGTCTTCCAGGCTGCCGACCAGGCGCTGGTACACGCCCTTGCCCAGCTCCTTGCCCAGCTCCACGCCCCACTGGTCGAAGGCGTTGATGCCCCAGACCACGCTCTGCACGAAGACCTTGTGCTCGTACATGGCCACTAGCGCGCCGAGGCGGCGCGGGCTGATGCGCTCGACCACCAGGGTGTTGCTCGGGCGGTTGCCCGGGATCACCTTGTGTGGTGCCAGCTTTTCGATATCTGCTTCGTTCAGGCCCTTGGCGCGCAGCTCGGTCTCGGCTTCCTCGCGGGTCTTGCCGAGCATCAGCGCCTGGCTCTGCGACAGGCAGTTGGCATACAGCCACTGGTGATGGTCGGCCACCGGGTTGAAGCTCACCACTGGCACGATGAAGTCGGCCGGGATCATCTGGGTGCCTTGGTGCAGCAACTGGTGATAGGCGTGCTGGCCGTTGCAACCAACGCCGCCCCAGATCACCGGGCCGGTCTCGGTTTTCACCGGGGAGCCGTCGGTCAGTACACTCTTGCCGTTGGACTCCATGTCCAGCTGTTGCAGGTGCTTGGTGATGTTACGCAGGTAGTGGTCGTACGGCAGGATCGCGTGGCTGCTGGCATTCCAGAAGTTGCCATACCACACGCCGAGCAGCGCCAGCAGGACTGGCATGTTCTTCTCGAACGGCGCGGTCTGGAAATGCTGGTCCATGGTGTAGGCGCCGGACAGCAGTTCCTTGAAGTTGGCAGTACCGATGGCCAGGGCGATCGGCAGGCCAATGGCCGACCACAGCGAGTAGCGCCCGCCCACCCAATCCCACATCGGGAAGATGTTTTCTTCACGAATGCCGAAGGCCACGGCGGCGGCCTTGTTGCTGGAGACTGCGATGAAGTGGCGATAGAGCTCGGCTTCCGAGCCGCCCTGGGCCAGGTACCAGGTGCGCGCAGCCATGGCGTTCTTCAGGGTTTCGAGGGTGTTGAACGACTTCGACGAGACGATGAACAGGGTGGTTTCGGCGCGCAGGTTGGCCGACAGTTCGTGGAACTCGCTGCCGTCGATGTTGGCCAGGTAGTGGCAGCGCACGCCGCGCTGGGCGTAAGGCAGCAGGGCCTCGGAGACCAGTTCGGGGCCGAGGAAGGAGCCGCCGATGCCGATGTTGACCACGTCGGTGATCGGTTTTTCGCTGTAGCCGCGCCACAGGCCGTCGTGGATGCGTCCGACCAGTTCGGTGATCTGGTTGAGGACCTTGTGCACTTCGGGCATCACATTGACACCACCGACATTCAGCTTGTCACCGACCGGACGGCGCAAGGCCGTGTGTAGCACCGGACGGCCTTCGGAGCCGTTGATGATCTCGCCGCTGAACATCGACTTGATGGCGTCAGCCAGACCGACTTCCTGAGCCAGTTCGACGAGCAGCTCACGGGTCTTTTCGTTGATCAGGTTCTTCGAGTAGTCGAGGAACAGGCCGCAGCTGCTGAGCGAAAACTGCTCGAAGCGCTTGGGGTCGGCGGCGAAGGCGTCGCGCATGCTGAAGCCCTGCATGGCATCGCGGTGTTGCTGAAGCTCCTGCCAGGCGGGCAGGGCCGTCACATCGTGGGGAGTGCGGTAATACGCCATTGCGGATGGTTTCCTTCGGGCATGGTCAGGCTTTGACACTGGCAGGCTTTGCCAGTTGCAGGAGAGGCCCATTATAGGCATTGGCCGGTCGGCGGGAATGGGGCGGGCGGGCGGGGCGTGAAATATTTGCGTGGGGTTGTCAGTGCTGGCCTAATCGCGGGACGAGCAGGTACAACGCCGTATTCAGTGGCGGCGCTGTACCTGCGGGGGCGCCGCGATCAGGCGGTCTTTTCGTCCAGGTGCAAGTACAGGTTGTCGATCAGCCGAGTGCTACCCAGATACGCCGCCCCCAGGATCACCAGGTCACGATCGTCGGCTTGCGCCGGTTTCAGGCTGACGGCATGACGCACTTCCAGGTAGTCCGGGCGGAACCCGGCGGCTGTCAGCTGCGCCTGGCCTTCAGCCAGCAGCGTCAGATAATCGCGCTGACCCCGCCGGACCGCCTCGGCCAACAGGCTCAGCACTTTGTATAGCATCGGTGCCGCAGCGCGTTGTTCAGCGCTCAGATAACCGTTGCGCGACGACAGCGCCAACCCATCCTCAGCCCGCACGGTCGGCTCGCCGATGATCTGGATCGGCATGTTCAGGTCTCGCACCATGGCGCGGATGACCGCCAGCTGCTGGTAGTCCTTTTCGCCGAACACGGCCAGATCCGGCTGGACCATGTTGAACAGCTTGCTGACCACCGTCGCCACACCCTCGAAGTGCCCGGGGCGGCTGGCGCCACACAGGCCTTCGGACAGTTGCGGCACGCTCACCCGGGTCTGCACGGTCATGCCGTCGGGGTACATCTCTTCGACAGTAGGCGCGAACAGCAGATGGCAACCGGCCTGCAACAGGGTTTCCTGATCGGCAGCGAGGGTGCGTGGGTATTTGTCGAGGTCTTCGCCTGCGCCGAACTGCAGCGGGTTGACGAAGATGCTGGCAACCACGAAGTCGGCGCGCTGGGCGGCCTTGGTCACCAGGGCGGCGTGGCCGCTGTGCAGGTTGCCCATGGTCGGGACGAAGGCGATACGTTTGCCTTCGCCCCGGGCGCGTGCCACGGCGGCGCGCAGTTCGCGGACAGTCTTGACGGTATTCATGCGCTGAACCCGTGTTCGGGGGCCGGGAAGCTCACATCTTTGACCTGCTTGACGTAGGCCGCCAGGGCGCTCTGGATATCGGGCTGGCCGGCCATGAAGTTCTTCACGAACTTCGGTACGCGGCCGCTGAGGGACAAGCCCAGCATGTCGTGCAGCACCAGTACCTGGCCATCGGTACCACTGCCGGCACCGATACCGATCACTGGAATGCTCACCGCCTGGGAAATCTCCGTGGCCAGCTCGCTGGGCACGCATTCGAGCAGCAGCATGGCGGCGCCAGCTTGCTCAAGGGCGATGGCATCGGCGCGCATCTGTTGCGCCTGGGCTTGCTGGCGCCCCTGGACCTTGTAGCCACCGAGCACGTTGACCGTCTGCGGGGTCAGGCCCATGTGCGCGCACACCGGCACGCCGCGGTCGGCCAGCAGGCGGATGGTCTCGGCCAACCAGGCTGCGCCCTCGACCTTGATCATGTGCGCACCGGCGCGCATCAGCTTGGCGCAGTTGACGAACGACTGCTCGAGCGTGGCATGTGCCATGAAGGGCAGGTCGGCCAGGATCAGTGCACCGTCGTTGCCGCGTTTGACGCAGGCGGTGTGGTAGGCCATGTCGTCGGTGGTGACGGGCAGGGTGCTGTCATGGCCCTGCAGGACCATGCCGAGCGAATCGCCAACCAGCAGCACCTCGACGCCGGCCTGGCTGGCGGCCTTGGCGAAGGTGGCGTCGTAGCAGGTCAGCATGGTGATTTTCTCACCCTTGGCCTTCAGGCCATGCAGGGTGGTCAGGGTTACTTCAGGCATGTAGCGAAATCCTCGTTCAGGCGCTGTGAAAAACGACTGCGTACAACGCGTGTATTCATCTTCCGGAGCGGCACATCATCGTGCGTGATGTTCGGGTCACAGGGCTGTCCGGGCCTAAATGGGTGTGATGCGGCATACGGGCGCCGCGGGACGCCTATAGTCGTGAGCGATGGGGGGGAAGTCAATGACCCTGTTACCGCATTGTTACGCTCAGGGTGTTACTGGCGTTACCGATGGCTGAAACGCCCGGATTACAAGCGTTCCAGCCCGACGAACGGGCAGTCCTGGAGCAGTTGCGCGAGGCTGCGGCCATCGGCCAGATGGAAGTCTTCAGGGACCAGCTCGGCCAGCGGATAAAGCACGAAGGGACGGGCATGCAGGTGGTAATGCGGCACTTTAAGACGTGGCACATCGATGACCTGGTCGCCGAACAGCAGCACATCCAGGTCGAGTGTACGCGGGCCCCAGCGCTCCTTGCGCACCCGGCCCTGATCGTTCTCGATGCCCTGCAGGGCATCGAGCAGCGCCAGCGGCGCCAGCTCGGTGTCGAGCGCTGCGACCGCATTGGTGTAGCGAGGCTGGCCGGGCAGCAGGGAGTCACTGGTGTACAACGCCGAAGCGGCCACCAGGTGCGTCCCGGCGATCTGGTCCAGCGCCTGGAGGGCGCTGCGCAGTTGCTCGGCGGGGGCGTCCAGGTTGCTGCCCAGGCCAATATAGGCGCGTACCGGCATGCTCAGTCGAAGGCCTCGTCGCCACCGGCCTTGCGCTTGCTATTGCTGCGCTTGCGTTTGCGCGGGGCCGGCCCCGAACCTTCGTCACGGCTGCCCAGCTCGCGGATCATGTCGCGGCGTTCGCTGTCGTGGGCGTCCTGGTAGTCGGTCCACCACTGGCCGAGATCGTCGGTTTCCTCACCGGCACTTTCGCGCAGCAGCAGGAAGTCGTAGCCGGCGCGGAAGCGCGGGTTGTCCAGGAGCATGTCGGCGCGTTTGCCGCTGCGCCGTGGCAGGCGCTCCTGCATGTCCCAGATCTCGCGGATCGGCAGGGTGAAGCGCTTGGGAATAGCAATGCGCTGGCACTGTTCGGCGATCAGGTCGTGGGCGGCTTCGTTCATTGCCGGGATCGGCGGCACGCCCTGGCTTTGCAGGTACAGGGCACGTGCTGGCAGGGCAGGCCACAGCAACGCGGCGAACAGGAAGGCCGGGGTCACCGGTTTGCCCTGCTTGACGCGCAGGTCGGTGTTGGCCAGCGCCTGGCTGATCAGGGTGTGGGTGTAGGTCGGGCGTTCATCCAGGGCGTGGGCGCTGGCCGGGAACAGGGGTTCGAACAACTCGAGGTCGACCAGCATTTCGAAGGCGATCGCCCCCTGGCCGGACAGGAACAGCTTGAGCACTTCCTCGAACAGGCGCGCCGGCGGGATTTCGCGCAGCAGCTTGGCCAGTTCGCGGATAGGCTGGACGGTGTGCTTCTCGATGCCGAAGTCGAGCTTGGCGGCGAAACGCACCGCGCGCAGCATGCGCACCGGGTCTTCCTGGTAACGGTGGGTCGGATCGCCGATCAGGCGCAGCAGGCGATTGCGGATATCGTGGACGCCATTGGCATAGTCCAGGACGCGCTCGCTGACCGGGTCGTAGTACAGGGCGTTGATGGTGAAGTCGCGACGCTGGGCATCGTCTTCGAGGGTGCCGTAGACGTTGTCACGCAGGATTCGCCCGCTGGCGTTGTGCGACGAACGGTGGCTGTCACCCTGGTCATCTTCGCTGTGATGAGCGCGGAAGGTGGCGACTTCGATGATTTCGCGGCCGAAATGGATGTGGACCAGCTTGAAGCGCCGGCCAATGATCCTGGCATTGCGGAATTCGGCACGCACCTGTTCGGGCGTGGCGCTGGTGGCGACATCGAAGTCCTTGGGGGTGATGCCCAGCAGGAGGTCGCGCACGCAGCCGCCGACCAGGTAGGCCTGGTAGCCGGCGCCCTGCAGGCGCTCGACGATGCTCACGGCGTGGCGGCTGAACTGGCTGCGCTGCAGCGAGTGCTGGCTCTTGTTGATCACTTCAGGCGTGGTGCGCCTGTGGTGTTGACCACGGATGGGAGGACGGAACGACTGGAACAGCTTCTTCAGCATGGGATGCACTGTTTGAAGGAATGTTCGGCCAAGACTAGGAGAATGGCCGCATGATGGCGGGGGATTCTAGCATTTACTGGCGGAATGGTGTAGGCGGTGCCGAAAGGCGATTAAGGCGGGGAGAAACGACATGGGGAGCCTAGGCTCCCCATCAAGTCGTTGCGTGCTCTTATTGTTTTTTTGTCGGGCTTCTTGTTTTTGTTGAGTGCCCTGTCCACACAGCTTGAAGCGTGTGGACGACCCCAAATTCAGGGGTGAAGAGCAAACGGATTGCTTTGGTCGCTGATGCTATGCTGATCAATCGATCCAACCAGTTCAGGCGCTGCTTTAGTGCAGTTTTTGTTGTTCTCTGCCTGGTTGTGGGGCAAGCCCCAAACACAACTCCTCTCCAAAAGAATCAGTTAGCTGCGCCTCCGCCGTCTTGTTCTTGTTATGCGTGAGCCGTTTCGTCTTGTTCTTATTCTGAGTAGCAGTGCTTGTTATTGTTCTTGTACGAAAGATATAGCAGGTGGCGTGCCAACTTTCGCAAACCCAATTAAATCAATGGGTTACGGGTTTTCGGGCCGCGCGCAAGGCGGGAAAATGTAGAAATTTCGTTACCGTATGCCTCGATTTGTTACGTCGCGGACGGTTGAGGTAACAGATTTTTCACGGTAACCGGGTGTTACCTGCTGAAGGGGCGGGGTGTGGTAGGGCTCACCGTGGGCAAGCCCCTGAACGCAAAGCGCCGACCCAGGGTCGGCGCTGTAGAGCTATGGACGTATCAGTTCTCGCTGGCGACGTTGCTTTTGCGCCGTGGAATACCCAGGCGCTGGCGACGCTCCCACAGGCACTTGCGGCTTACACCCAGCTTGCGGGCCAGCTCCGTCTCGGTCATGTGGTCCTGGTGTTCGAGGACGAAGTGCTGGAAGTAGTCTTCCAGCGACAGGTCTTCCGTCGGCTCGTGGCTGGCGTTGTTACCACCGACACCGGCGACCATCTGCAGGCTGTCGGGGAGGTCGTCGTCTTCCAGGCCGCTCAGTTCGATGTCGATGCCCAGCAGGTCGGCGGATATTTCCGGGCTTTCGCTGAGAATGACCGCGCGCTCGACGGCGTTCTCCAACTCGCGGACGTTACCCGGCCAGCTGTAGTGGCGGATGGCTTGCTCGGCATCGCTGGAGAAATGCAGGTCGTCACGGCCGATGCGCGCGCTCTGCCGGGCGAGGAAGGCGTTGGCAATCTCGTTGACGTCGCTGCCGCGCTCGCGCAAGGCGGGCAGTTTGAGGGCGATGACGTGCAGACGGTAATAAAGGTCTTCGCGGAACTGGCCGGACTTGGCCAGGTTTTTCAGGTCGCGGTGGGTCGCAGCGATCAGGCGCACATCGACCTTTTGCGACTGCACCGAGCCGACCCGACGAATCTCGCCTTCCTGCAGCACACGCAGCAGTCGAGCCTGAGCCTCCAGCGGCAGTTCGCCGATCTCATCGAGGAACAGGGTGCCGCCGTCCGCTGCCTCGACCAGGCCGGCACGGCCAGCGCTGGCGCCGGTGAACGCGCCTTTCTCGTGGCCGAACAGCTCGGATTCGATCAGCGTTTCCGGAATGGCCGCACAGTTCACCGAGATCATCGGCGCCTTGGCGCGTCGCGAAAGGTTGTGCAGGGCGCGGGCGACCAACTCCTTGCCGGTGCCGGATTCGCCCTGGATCAGGACGTTGGAGTCAGTCGGAGCGACCTTGCGGATCTTGCTGTACAGGTCCTGCATGGGGGGGCAGGAGCCAATGATACCGATTTCGCCGTTGGCCGAGGCGCCGCTCTGCTTGTCTGCGCCTGGTGCCTTGCCGTTGCTGCGCACTTCGGCCGCAGCCGCAGTGGCGACCGGGGCATTCTGCCGGTCGCGCAGGATGCGCGCGACAGCCTGGAGCATCTCGTCATGGTCGAAAGGCTTGGCGATGTAGTCCACCGCGCCCATTTTCATCGAGTCGACCGCCGAGCGCAGGCTGGCGTAGCTGGTCATGATCAGCACCGGTGTGCCCTGGCCGAGCTTGATCAGCTCGGTGCCCGGTGCTCCGGGCAGGCGCAGGTCGCTGACGATCAGGTCGAAGGTGGCAATGCTGAAGCGTTCCTGGGCTTCCTGCACCGAGCCGGCTTCGCTGACCTGGTACTGGTTCCGCTCGAGCAGACGACGCAGGGCCGAACGGATGATGGTTTCGTCTTCGACGATCAGAATGTGCGGCATTGATTCAATTCTCTCGACGGTCTCGAATTTCAGGGGACGTCGCTACGACATGCCGGGGCAGGGTCACGCGGATCCGTGTGCCACGTTGCCGATCGAGATCGGCCGGGCTGTCGATGGTGATTTGCCCATAATGCTCTTCCACGATGGAATAGACCAGAGCGAGCCCCAGTCCGGTTCCCTCGCCCGGATCCTTGGTGGTGAAGAAGGGCTCGAACAGGCGATCCATGATGTTCTTCGGAATACCGCTGCCCTCGTCTTCGACGATCAGGTCGACGGTGTGCTCGCTCGCTTCGCTGCGCACACGCACGGCGCTGCCAGCTGGCGAGGCGTCGCGGGCGTTGGACAGCAGGTTGATCAGCACCTGGGCCAGGCGCTGCGGGTCACCCTCGGCCCAGTGGTCCGGGTCACAAAGGTTGAAGAACTGTACTTCGAAATTGCGCCGGTTCAACGCCAGCAGACCGATGGCATCCTGCGCCACCTCGGCCAGCGACACGGGCTCTTCGGTATTCTGGTGGCTGCCCCCGGCGTGGGCGAAGCTCATCAGCGACTGGACGATGCGCGAGACGCGCTTGGTCTGTTCGAGGATCTGGCTCGACAGCTCGATGATCTCGCCGTCGCCTTCGCGTTCCTCGCGCAGGTTCTGCGCCAGGCAAGCGATGCCGGTGATCGGGTTGCCGATCTCGTGGGCCACGCCTGCAGCCAGGCGGCCGATGCTGGCCAAGCGCTCGGAGTGCACCAGCTTTTCTTCGAGGGCCTGGGTCTCGGTGAGGTCTTCGACCAGCAGCACCAGGCCGCTGTTGCCCGGGGCCAGCGGCTCGTCGATGGCCGCCTTGTGCAGGTTGAGCCAGCGCGGCTGGCCGTCGAGGGCCAGGCGTTGCTTGTGCAGGTGCTCGTCGGGAAGGTCGATGAAGCCTTGCAGCAACCCGCGCCAAGGTTCGGCGATGGTCACCAGGCGCGAACCGACCACGTGCTTGGCGGCGATGCCGGTCAGCTCCTCCATGGCTCGGTTCCACATCAGGATTTCCTGGTCCTTGGCCAGCGAGCAGACGCCCATGGGCAGTTCCTGCAGCGTTTGACGGTGGTAGCGGCGCAGCGCATCGAGCTCGGCGGCAAGGCCGGTCAGGCGCGAGTGGTAGTCCTCGAGACGGCTTTCGATGAAGTGGATGTCTTCGGTGACGTAGTTCTCGTTACCTGACTTGTAGGGCAGGAAGGTCTCGACCATGTCCTGGGCTACGCTGGGACCCATCAGCCCCGAGAGGTTGGCCTCGATGCGGTCACGCAGGCGCCGCAGGGCGTAGGGGCGGCGTTCGTCGAAGGGCAGATAGAGGTCGCGCAGGGCCTGCTCGACTTCTTTCTGCGCGGCCTTGGCGCCCAGTGGCTTGGCCAGTTGGGTGGCGAATTCCTGGGGGGAGGCCGCATGCAGTTCACGGCGTTGCGGGCGGCGCACATTGTCGACTGCGCAGGCCTCGGCGGCGCTGACCTCCTCGCTGCTGGCGTTGGTGAACAGCGAGATCAGGGTGAACAGCAGCACGTTGGCCGCCAACGAGGCAATGGCCGCCATGTGCCAGCTGGTGTCGTCCAGCACGTAGATCATGTTCAGCAGCGGAATGTAGAAGCCCTGCACATTGCCCAGCAGCGGCAGCAGCATGGTGACCATCCACACCAGCGTACCGGCCAGCAGGCCGGCGATGAAGCCGCGCCGATTGGCGGTTGGCCAGTACAGTACCGAAAGCACGCCCGGCAGGAACTGCAGCGTGGCGACGAAGGCGACGATGCCCAGGTTGGCCAGGCTCTGGTGGGTATTCTGGGTCAGGTAGAAGACGAAGCCTGCGGTGATGATTGCCACGATCAACGCGCGGCGGGTCCATTTCAGCCAGCGGTAGATGTTGCCCTCGGCAGGGGGCTGGTAGAGCGGCAGCACCAAGTGGTTGAGGGCCATGCCCGAGAGCGCCAGGGTGGTGACGATGATCAGGCCGCTGGCCGCTGACAGGCCGCCGACATAGGCGAGCAAGGCCAGCGCCTCGTTGTTGGCGGCGATGCCCAGGCCCAGGGTGAAGTACTCCGGGTTGGTGCTTGCGCCCAGGCGCAAGCCTGCCCACAGCACCAGCGGCACCGCCAGGCTCATCAGCAGCAGGAACAGCGGCAGGCCCCAGCTGGCGCTGACCAGCGAGCGCGGGCTGAGGTTCTCGGTGAAGGCCATGTGGTACATGTGCGGCATGACGATCGCCGAGGCGAAGAACACCAGCAGCAACGTGCGCCATGGGCCTTCCTGCAGCGGCGTGTGCAGTGCGGCCAGTGCCGTCTGGTTCTGCAGCAGCCAGACTTCCAGTTCGTGCGGGCCGCCGAACACCCCGTACAAGGCGTACAGGCCGATGCCGCCCAGGGCCAGCAGCTTGATCACCGACTCGAAGGCGATGGCGAACACAAGGCCTTCGTGCTTCTCGCGGGTGGCGATATGGCGTGAGCCGAAGAAAATGGTGAAGAGGATGATCAGCACGCAGAAGGCGAAGGCCACGCGCGCCTTGACCGGCTCGCCGGTCAGGATGCTGATGGAGTCGGCCACCGCCTGGATCTGCAGGGCCAGCAACGGCAATACGCCGATCAGCATGATCACCGTGGTCAGTGCCCCGGCCCAGGTGCTGCGGAAACGGAACGCCAGTAGGTCGGCGAGGGAGGAGAGCTGGTAGGTGCGGGTGATCTTGAGAATCGGGTAGAGCAGCACCGGCGCCAGCAGGAAGGCCCCGGACACACCCAGGTAACAGGCGAGGAAGCCATAGCCGTACTGGTAGGCCAGGCCTACCGAACCATAGAACGCCCAGGCACTGGCATAGACGCCCAGCGACAGGGTGTAGGTCAGGGGGTGGCGGATGACCGAGCGCGGGATCAACCCGCGTTCGCTGACCCAGGCCACGCCGAACAGCACCAGCAGGTAGGCGGCGCTGATCAGGATCATCTGGGTCAGGCTAAAGCTCATCGGCATCTCGTTGGCTCTGCAGGATGAAGGTGACGACGATCAGGATCAGCCAGAGCAGATACGGGCGGTACCAGGCTCCGGTCGGTTCGATCCACCAGTCCATGATGGCCGGGGAGAACAGATAGATCCCCACGACCAGAAGCAGGACCAAGCGATAGATATACATGCGGGCCTCGATGGCAGGGCGCTGCGGGTTTGAGCTTCTTATTATTGGCGCAAATGGCTGGGGCGATGCTAGCGGGATTCTGGGGTGTTCGCCAAGGGTTTGAATTCGTTGGGGTTTTGAATGTGCGCAGCTTGCCCCGCGAGAGGGCCGGCCGCGTCAGCGCAGATCCGCCTCCGGCACCGTCAACTGCCGTGCAATCGCCCCAGGTTTCCACTGCCTGCGCGCCACCGCCAACACCTCGGCCGGACTGGCACCTTCCAGCGCCGGATCACTCGCCTGCCCCAGGGCTCGTAACGCCCGCAACAGCAGCGGCGTGGCCTTGTCCGCCTGCAGCGGTGGTGAACGGTACGATTTGCCCAGCTTGTGCCCATCCGGCTGCACGATCAACGGAATGTGCAGGTAGCGCGGCTGCGAGAACCCCAGCAGTTCCTGCAGGTACAGCTGGCGCGGGGTGTTGTCGAGCAGGTCGGCGCCGCGCACGATGTCGGTCACGCCTTGCCAGGCATCGTCCAGCACCACTGCCAGTTGATAGGCATACAGCCCGTCGCGGCGCTGGATGACGAAATCCCCCACCTCGCGTCCAAGGTGCTGCTGGAATTCCCCCTGCACACGGTCGTTGAAGCGGTAGAGCAGTTCGGGCACCCGAATGCGGATGGCGGCATTTTCGCGGGCATGGCCAGCGTTGCGGCAGAAACCGGGGTAGATGCCGCCATATCCTTCCAGTTGTTTGCGCGAGCAGGTACAGGCGTAGGCCAGGCCCATGCTGAACAGGCGATCGACCACCGTGGCGTAGGCCTCATGACGCTGACTCTGGAACACCACTTCGCCATCCCACTCCAGGCCGTAGCGTTCGAGGGTCTGCAGGATGGCGTCACGGGCGCCGGGCATTTCCCGGGGCGGATCGGTGTCCTCCATGCGCAGCAGCCAGCGCCCGTCGACGGCGCGGGCATCGAGCCAGGAGGCGAGGGCGGCGACCAGCGAGCCGAAATGCAGGAAGCCACTGGGGGTGGGGGCGAATCGCCCGATATAGCGGGAGTCGTTCATGGATGTGCTGGGCATATAAATGAAACGGGGCGCTCGATGCGCCCCGTTCGGAGGGAAGAAGGATCAGCCCTTGCCGACTGTCTTTTCCTTTTTCTCGGCAATTTCCTTGCAGTCGAAGCACAGGTCTGCGGTGGGACGGGCTTCCAGTCGGCGCAGGCCAATCTCGATGCCGCAGGAGTCGCACCAGCCGTATTCTTCGTCCTGGATCTTCTGCAAGGTCTTGTCGATCTTCTTGATCAGCTTGCGTTCACGGTCGCGGTTACGCAGCTCCAAGGCGAACTCTTCTTCCTGGCTCGCGCGGTCCGCAGGGTCCGGGAAGTTGGCGGCTTCGTCCTTCATATGGGTCACGGTCTGATCGACACTGGTCATCAGCTCGAGCTTCCATGCACCCAACAGCTTGGTGAAGTGCTTGCGCATGGGTTCGCCCATGTACTCTTCACCCTTGGTTTCCTTATAGGGCTCGACACCGTACATGGTCTGATTGGTTTTTTGCTTTTCTACGGTGGACATGAATAGACCGCCTCTCACTCATCTGATCCAATGCGCAGGATGCTCCATCTCCGGCGACCGCCGGCCCTGCGACTGCGAGCCGCCGAACTTACCAGATAGATCGGGGGTGCGCTACCCCGCCCGATCCGAGGTATTGACAGCAACCTGCGTCGCCCGTTCGGTGTTTCTCGACAGTAGAATCACCAGTTTAGACCCAATTGAGAGAAGGTCATGGCCCACTCCTACAGTGCGCGCAGCCGCGCCATCGAACCCTTCCATGTCATGGCGCTGCTGGCGCGTGCCAACGAGCTGCAGGCGGCAGGCCATGACGTGATCCACCTGGAGATCGGCGAGCCGGACTTCACCACGGCCGCGCCGATCGTCGAAGCCGGGCAGGCCGCGCTCGCTGCAGGGCATACCCGCTACACTGCCGCCCGTGGCCTGCCTGCGTTGCGCGAGGCGATCGCAGGTTTCTACGGCCAGCGTTATGGCCTGTCGGTGGATTCCGAGCGCATCCTTGTGACGCCTGGCGGTTCCGGCGCGCTGCTGCTGGCCAGCAGCCTGCTGGTGGATCCGGGCAAGCATTGGCTGCTGGCCGACCCAGGCTACCCGTGCAACCGCCATTTCCTGCGCCTGGTCGAAGGCGGCGCGCAGTTGGTGCCAGTAGGGCCGGAGGTGAATTACCAGCTCACCGCCGACCTGGTCGACCGGCACTGGGACAAGGATACCGTCGGTGCGCTGGTGGCTTCGCCCGCCAACCCGACCGGCACCGTGCTCGACCGCGAGGCCCTGGCCAGCCTGTCCCGGGCCACCCGTGAGCATCACGGGCATCTGGTGGTGGACGAGATCTATCATGGCCTGACCTACGGTATGGATGCGCCGAGCGTGCTGGAGGTGGACGATGACGCCTTCGTCCTGAATAGTTTTTCCAAGTATTTCGGAATGACCGGCTGGCGTCTCGGCTGGCTGGTCGCACCGCCTTCGGCCGTGGCCGACCTGGAAAAGCTGGCGCAGAACCTCTACATCAGTGCGCCGAGCATGGCCCAGCATGCTGCGCTGGCGTGCTTCGAGCCCGGCACCCTGGCCATCTTCGAGGAACGCCGCGCCGAGTTCGCCCGGCGTCGCGACTACCTGCTGCCCGCCTTGCGCGAGCTCGGTTTCGGCATTGCCGTGGAGCCGCAGGGCGCCTTCTATCTATACGCCGACATCAGTGCTTTCGGCGGCGATGCCTTCGCTTTCTGTCGACATTTCCTGGAAACCGAGCATCTGGCCTTCACGCCCGGGCTGGACTTCGGCCGCCACCAGGCCGGGCATCACGTGCGCTTCGCCTACACCCAGAGCCTGCCGCGCCTGGAAGAGGCGGTGCAGCGCATTGCCCGTGGCCTGCGGAGCTGGCAACCCTGATGCGTTTCCTTCCCGAACTCGAGCGAGCGCGTCTGCTGCGCCGCTACAAACGCTTCCTGGCCGACATCGAGCTGGCCAACGGCGAACAGATGACCATCCATTGCCCGAATACCGGCTCCATGCTCAATTGCATGCGCGACGGCGGGCAGGTCTGGTTCAGTCGTTCCAACGATCCCAAGCGCAAGCTGGCGGGCACCTGGGAGATCAGTGAAACGCCTCAGGGGCGCCTGGCCTGCGTCAATACCGGCAGGGCCAATGCCCTGGTCGAGGAAGCCCTGCGCGCTGGCGTGATCACCGAGCTGGCCGGGTTCGCCGCGCTCAAGCGTGAAGTGGCCTATGGCGAGGAGCGCAGTCGCGTGGATTTTCGCCTGGAGTTCGCCGAGGGCCCGGCCTATGTCGAGGTCAAGAGCGTGACCCTGGGCTATCCCGACACCGCGGTGGCGGCCTTCCCTGACGCGGTGACCCAACGCGGCGCCAAGCACCTGCGCGAGCTCGCTGCATTGGCCCGCCAGGGTGTTCGCGCCGTGCAGCTGTATTGTGTCAACCTCACCGGCATCGAGGCGGTACGCCCGGCCGAAGAGATCGACCCTGGTTATGCCCAGGCACTGCGCGATGCGGTGGCCGATGGTGTCGAGGTGCTGGCCTATGGTGCGCGCCTTGATGCCGAGCAGATCGTCATCGATCGCCGCCTGCCGGTATTGCTCAACCCTTGAGCCAGATGCCCTGGCTGTCTTCGTGGCAGTCCAGGGCCTGCAACGACTCGCCCTCGCAGGGGCCCGACACGCATTCGCCGGATTCGATCAGGAACAGCGCGCCATGATGGGCGCAATGAATCAGGCTGGCGCTGTCATCGAGAAAGCTGTCCGGTGCCCAGTTCAGCGTGATGCCGCGATGCGGGCAATGGTTGCGGTACAGGTACACCCGGCCCTGGCGGCGCACGCCGAACAGCGTTTCACCAGCTACGCTGAAGGCGCGGCTGCAGCCTTCGGCGAGGGCTTGGGAGGAGCAGAGGAAATGCATTGCAGATAAGACTCTTGAAACCAATGGTGGCTTGACGCTTCAATGCGAATAATTATCAAATTGCCCGCATCCACTGCGCCAGCCCGTCCATGGTGCGCAGTTCCGTCAGGTGCCACAAGGTGTCTGGCCGCCTTCTGCAAAGGAACCCGATGATGCGCCGTCCTGTTGCCCTGATCGCCTTGTGCGCCGGTCTTGTCCTTTCCTCCCCGTTGCTGGCCGCCGACCTGCCGCAGCGCTGGGTCAGCGCCGGTGGGGCACTGAGCGAATGGATCAGTGCCCTGGGCGGCGAGGCGCGGTTGGTCGGCGTCGATACCACCAGCCAGCACCCGCATTCGCTCAAGGCACTGCCGAGCATCGGCTACCAGCGTCAACTGTCAGCCGAGGGTATCCTCAGCCTGCGCCCGGATGTGCTGGTCGGCACCGAGGAAATGGGGCCGCCACCGGTGCTGGCGCAGGTACGCGGGGCCGGGGTGCGTGTCGAGCTGTTCTCCAGTCAGGCCGACCTGGCGGCAGTGGACCAGAACCTCAAGCACCTGGGCGAGCTGCTCGGTGCGCAGCAAAAAGCCAGTGAGCTGAGCACTCGCTACCACCAGCAGCTCGATGCGCTGCAGGCAAAGATCAAGCAGGCCCAGGCCGGTCAGAAGGCTCCAGGTGTGTTGCTGCTGGTCGGTCATGCCGGTGCCAAGCCATTGATCGCAGGGCAGGGCACCTCGGGCGACTGGCTGTTGCGTCAGGCTGGGGCGCGCAACCTGGCGGATCACCAGGGGTACAAGAACTTCTCTGTCGAAGCGCTGGCCGCGCTGGATCCGGACGTGGTGGTGTTTTCCGACCGAGCACTGGACGGCGAGCAGGCGCTCAAGGCGCTGCTCAAGGAAAATCCGGCGCTGGCCGCTTCGCGTGCGGTACGCGACAAGCGCCTGGTGTCACTCGATCCGACGCTGTTGGTCGGTGGCCTCGGCCCGCGGCTGCCGGCCACCTTGCATGAGCTGGCCGGCGCCTTCTATCCCGCAGCCAAGGCCAGCCTCAACCAATGAAGCAGCGGGTCCCGCCGCGTACGCTGTTCATCTGCCTGACATTCCTGTGCCTGCTGGCGGTGTGGCTGTCGTTGGCGCTGGGGCCGGTCAGCTTGCCGCTGACCGATATCCTGCGCGCCGGATTGCGGCTGCTGGGGATGCCCATCGACCGGACGGGGCTTGAGCAGGCTGAGCTGATTCTTGGGCAGATCCGCCTGCCGCGCACGCTCCTGGGGCTGGCCGTCGGTGCGGTGCTGGCGCTGTCCGGTGTGGCCATGCAGGGGCTGTTTCGTAACCCGCTGGCCGATCCTGGCCTGGTCGGGGTTGCGAGCGGCGCAGCGCTCGGCGCTGCAGTGGCCATCGTCGGCGGCGCCTGGCTTGGGGGCATACCGGAGTGGTTCGCACCCTATCTGCTGTCGCTCTGTGCCTTCATCGGCGGGCTTGGTGTTACGGCATTGGTCTATCGCCTGGGGCGGCGCAATGGTCAGACCGACGTGGCCACCATGCTGCTGGCCGGTATCGCCATGACCGCCCTCGGCGGCTCGGCGGTCGGGCTGTTCACCTACCTGGCCGACGACGCCACCTTGCGCACTCTGACGTTCTGGAACCTGGGCAGCCTCAACGGCGCCAGCTATGAGCGCCTGTGGCCACTGTTGCTGGTGGCACTGGGGGTAACCTTGTGGCTGCCGCGCCGGGCGCAGGCGCTGAACGCGTTGTTGCTGGGCGAGTCGGAGGCGCGTCACCTGGGTATCGATGTAGAAGGGCTCAAGCGTGAACTGGTGTTCTGCACTGCCCTGGGTGTCGGCGCAGCAGTGGCGGCTGCGGGCCTGATCGGCTTCATTGGTCTGGTGGTTCCGCACTTGGTGCGTCTGGTTGCGGGGCCTGATCATCGCGTGTTGTTGCCCGCGTCATTGCTGGCGGGGGGAACCCTGCTGCTGTTCGCTGATCTGGTGGCTCGCTTGGCGTTGGCGCCGGCGGAGCTGCCGATCGGGATCGTGACGGCCTTCATTGGCGCTCCGTTCTTCCTGTTCCTGCTGGTCAGGAGGGGGCGCTGATGCTCGAAGTCAAAGGCTTGTCGCTCAAGCGCGGCAGCACCGAGGTGCTGCACGGTATCGACCTGCACCTGCGGCCTGGGCAGGTGCTGGGCGTGCTCGGCCCCAACGGGGCGGGCAAGAGCAGCTTGCTGGGGGCATTGTGTGGCGAACTGGCGCCGAGCCAGGGGCACGTCCTGCTGCAGGGGCGAGCGCTGGCGCACTGGCCGGGGCAGGAGCGTGCGCGACGCCTGGCAGTGTTGCCGCAGGTGTCCAGCCTGGGCTTTGCCTTCAGTGTCGAAGAGGTGGTGGGCCTGGGCCGTTTGCCCCACGGCAGTGGCCAGCAGCGCGACCGGGAGATCGTTGAGGCGGCGCTGAAGGCGGCCGATGCCTGGCACCTGGTCGAACGCAGTTACCTCGCGCTGTCCGGCGGCGAGCGTCAGCGTGTTCATCTGGCCCGGGTGCTGGCGCAACTGTGGCCAGGAGAGGAGGGGGCGACGTTGCTGCTCGATGAGCCGACCTCGGCCCTCGATCCGCTGCACCAGCACACCACGTTGCAGGCGGTGCGCAGTTTTGCCGACCGCGGCGCAGCGGTGCTGGTGATCCTGCACGACCTGAACCTTGCCGCGCGCTACTGTGACGCTATTCTGCTGCTGGAACAGGGTCGCAGCCACGCGCTCGACACACCGGCCCGGGTGCTGACGCCACAGGCGCTCCAGGCAGTATTCGGTATCGATGTGCTGGTGCAGGCCCATCCGGAGCGCGGCCATCCGCTGATCATCACCCGCTAGGAGCCTTCGATGCGCTATCCCTTGCTGTTCGGCCTGTCGATGGGGGTGTTCTTGACCATGGCGGGTTGCCAGGTGCATCGGCCTGCGCTGCCAGCGTTGCCGGCCTGGCAGAGCAGCCAAGGGTTGAACGAGCCGACGCTCGGCCAGATACAGGCGTTGCCCAGTGGCCGTGTCCTGACGCCCGATGAGCTGATTCGGGCGCTGAGCGATGTGCCGCGAATACTGGTCGGTGAAAAACACGATAACCCCGATCACCATGCACTGCAGCGTTGGCTGCTGCAGGCCTTGCAGGCCGTCAGGCCACAAGGCAGCTTGGTGCTGGAGATGCTCCAGCCTGCGCAGCAGCCCCTGATCGACAAGGTGCAGCGTCAGGCGCAGCTACCGAGCGACTTGCCCACAGCGCTGGACTGGCAGAAGGGTTGGGATTGGCAGATGTACGCGCCGATCGTGCGTGAAGCCCTGAAAGGCCCTGGGGTTTTGCTGGCTGGCG
The DNA here is from genome assembly GCF_014268955.1 of Pseudomonas sp. RW3S2. Classification (NCBI taxonomy): domain Bacteria; kingdom Pseudomonadati; phylum Pseudomonadota; class Gammaproteobacteria; order Pseudomonadales; family Pseudomonadaceae; genus Pseudomonas; species Pseudomonas sp. RW3S2. The sequence goes on from NZ_JABWRM010000006.1 coordinate 292,895, forward strand.
ACCTGAGCCCCGAAGCAATGCGTGAGGCCTATCGCCGACAGCCCGTCCTGACTGGCGTGCGGTCGAATGCACCGCAGGTAAAGGCTGCCTTGCTCGAGCAGGTGCGTGAGGGCCATTGCGGGTTGCTGCCGGAAAGCCAGTTGCCAGCCATGTTGGTCATCCAGCAGCAAAGGGACCGACATATGGCCGAGCGCCTGCTGGCGGCACCGCAGCCTGCACTTTTGCTGGCCGGCGCCTATCACGCGCGCAAGGACCTGGGTGTGCCGCTGCATCTGGCTGATCTGCAGGCGCAGGGCGAAACCCGCGTGCTGCTGCTGGCCGAAGTCGGGCAGAAGGTCGAGGCAGGAATGGCGGACTATGTGTGGTACACCGCGGCGCTGCCTGAGCAGGATTACTGTGCCCAGTTGCGCGGTGGGTAGTTACCACGGGCAGCTTCCCGATTTGCAGGCAAAAAAAGACCCGGCAAATTGCCGGGTCAATAACCGTGATTAGCCTGATGAGGAGATAATCTGAGAGTCCGAACCAGGGGCTTTCAGTTTATCCAACCAGTCTCGCGACCAGTTGTGATAATCATAACGATTCTCATTTAGTGGTCAATACCCTTTCTTCGATTATTCTGCTTTTTTTTGCGGCGGGGTCTTGGCATCCAGTTGCTGGTTCAGTGCCTGCTTGCGTTCGGCGGGCAGATCGTTCCAGTGCATATCCAGCAGTGCGCCCTCGATGGCGTACAACAACACTTTCGAAGCGCGGAAGCCCCGCGTCCTCACGGCCTGGTAAGCCCCGACCGCGCCCAGGCGGCGCAAATCCGAAGCGCTGTGGATACCAGCGGCATGCAACCATTGCGCAGAGGTCTTGCCTAGATTCTTCAGATGCTGCAACTCATCGTTCATCGAGCCTCCTTGCGATGGCCGAACGGGTCTGTGGATAAATCGCGAGCAGGTCAGAGAGGAGTGTAGCGGGGCTGGGCGAATACGCGGCCTTTTGCCATGTGCGGGCGACGGGATGCTGTGTCCAGAAATGTCAGGCTTAGCCTTTCGGACGATAACGCATGCGCGTACCGAACTTCAGGGACATGAGGATTTCGTCAGCGCTCAGGTCGCCCGGGAAATAGGTCCCGGAGATCTGTGCGTGGGAGATGCTGGCGCCTTCCATGCCCGTTTCGCGCAGATCCAGCCCACGCAGGTCGGCAGCATGAAAGTAGGCGTCGGTGAAATCGATGCCGCGTACATCGAGGTTGCGCAGGTCAAGGCCCCGGAAGTCACCACCGCGAAAATCAATGGCGCCGTCGACTGGCTTCTCGCGGTTGAAGGTGGCGATCTGTTCATCGCGCACCAGGGTGTACAGGGCGTTGTCCAACTGCCGGGGCTGGTTCATGACGGCGCCTCCTCAGGGGTGTGATGATATTGTAATGCCATCACCGAGGTGGCGCCGAAGATCAGGCGCGAACTGTGGACTGGTTCACGCCTTGCAGGTCAGAGACCGGGCAGGCGCTGGCGGATCTGCTCGATGAGTTGGTCCATGCTGGCGCTTTCATGGGTGTCGACGCGCTTGCCATGCGCGGCCTCCTCTTCGTCCAGTGGGTCGCGGTTGGCTTGCTGGGCCTTTACCACTTCCAGGGTGGCGTCGGACGGATCGACATTTTCTGTCTGACGCTGCTCCAGCCAGCTGATGATGACCGCTTCGGGCGCCTGGCAGTCGAGGATCAGGAAGGGGACACCAGTGCTGTTGGCCACTTCCGCTGCGGCCTTGCGCTGCTCGCGCTTGAGATAGGTGGCATCGAGCACTACAGGGAAACCGGCGCGCAGGATGGTCGCTGCCAGCTCGTTCAGGCGCTTGTAGGTGGCAGTGCTTGCGTCCTGGTCATAGATGCCCGCTTGCAGTTGGCCGGAGTTCTGCGCCTGCTGCTCGCCGTACAGCCGCTTGCGCTCGACATCCGAACGTACGCGGATTGCCCCCAGCGACTCGACCAGGCGCATCGCCACATGGCTCTTGCCGACGGCGGACACGCCATGGGTGATGGCCAGCAGGCGCGAGGGGATGGCGCTGTAGCTCTCTGCCAGGTTGGCGTAGTTGCGATAGGTGCGCAGGGTCGTGGCGCGCTGCACGCCGTCGGCATCGGGCGACAGGCTGAACAGGGCAACCTTGGCGCGTACCAGGGCGCGGTAGGCCTTGTAGAAATTCAGCAGTTCCAGGCCTTCGTAGTCGCCGGTCAGTTCCAGGTACTGGCTGACGAAGCGCCGGGCCAGGCACTTGAGGCCGCGGTCTTCCAGGTCCATGGCCAGGAATGCGGTATCGGCGTACACATCGGTCAGGCGGAACGGCTCGTTGAACTCGATGCAGTCGAAGATCACCACCTTGCCGTCGATCAGGGTGGCGTTGCCCAGGTGGATATCGCCGTGGCATTCGCGGATGAAGCCATTGGCCTTGCGCGCCTCGAGCAGGCCATGCAGGCGCTTGAAGCTGTCCTGGGCCCAGGCTTGCAGGTTATCCAGTTGCTGCAGGTCGGCCTTGTCGGTGAGGAATGGGCGGATCTGCTCGAAATTCTGCTCCACCGGCGCCATTACCGCTTCCGGGGTGCCCAGCGCGTGCTCGACTGGCACTTTCGGCGCTTGCAGGTGGAACTCGGCGATCTGTCGGGCCATCTGGTCAATGTGGCCGGCATTCAGCTCACCGTTGGCTTGCAGGGTGCTGAGCATCTGCCCTTGGGGGAACTGACGCATCTTCAGGGCGAACTCGATCGGCTCACCTTCGCCACCGAGCTGCGGTGCTTCGGCACTGCCGGTGATCGGCAGAACTTCCAGGTACAGGCCCTCGGTCAGGCGCTGGTTCAAGCGCAATTCTTCGTTACAGAAATGCTGGCGCTGGTCCAGGCCAGTGAAATCGAGGAAACCGAAATTCATCGGTTTCTTTATCTTGTAGGCATATTCGCCAGTGAGCAGAACCCAGGAGATGTGTGTCTCGATGAGCTGGAAGCCTTCTACGGCGTGGGGGTAGAGGGCGGGGTTCTGCAGCGCGCTGATCAGGGCTTGGCTCACGGAGATCCTTCCGGGGTAAGGGAATTCGGAGGCGACATTATGGTCAATGGAGCCGCCCCTGCCTACCGCCGGAGGGCGTCCCCTGCCTTTGCAAAGTGCGTATAATCCGCCGCCATGACTCGTACCCGAAATTCCCGAACCCCCAAGAAACGTCCGCCCAGCCGCTCCCGCGCCTGGCTGGGCTGGGCACTCAAGCTCAGTCTGGTCGGTCTGGTGGTGATCGCCGGCTTTGCGGTCTACCTCGATGCCGTCGTCCAGGAAAAGTTCTCTGGCAAGCGCTGGACCATCCCGGCCAAGGTGTATGCCCGGCCGCTGGAGCTGTTCGTCGGCCAGAAGCTGAGCAAGGATGATTTCCTCACCGAGCTCGATGCCCTGGGCTACCGTCGCGAGGCAACGGCCAATGGTCCGGGCGAGGCCTCGGTCAACGGTGGCAATGTCGATCTGAATACCCGCGGCTTCCAGTTCTACGAGGGCATGGAGCCTGCGCAGTTCGTGCGTGTACGCTTCTCCGGCGACTATGTCGCCGGGCTGGCGGGGGCCAACGGTGGCAAGCTCGACGTGGTTCGCCTGGAGCCGCTGATGATCGGTGGTATCTACCCGAAGAATCTCGAAGACCGCATCCTGATCAACATCGACCAGGTGCCGCCATACCTGCTGGAGACCTTGATCGCCACCGAAGACCGCGATTTCTACAGCCACTTCGGTGTTTCGCCCAAGTCGATCGCGCGGGCTGTGTGGGTCAATACGTCGTCCGGGGCCATGCGCCAGGGCGGCAGTACGCTCACGCAACAGTTGGTGAAGAATTTCTTCCTGACCAACGAACGCAGCCTCAGCCGCAAGCTGACCGAAGCGATGATGGCCGTGCTGCTGGAAATGCACTACGACAAGCGCGAGATTCTCGAAGCCTATCTGAACGAAGTCTTCGTCGGTCAGGACGGCCAGCGCGCGGTGCATGGTTTCGGCCTGGCCAGCCAGTTCTTCTTCAGCCAGCCGCTGTCGGAGCTCAAGCTGCACCAGATTGCCCTGCTGGTGGGCATGGTCAAGGGACCGTCCTACTACAACCCGCGCCGCTACCCTGAGCGCGCTCTGCAACGGCGCAACCTGGTGCTCGACCTGCTCGCTGAGCAGGGCGTGGCCAGCCAGGAAGTGGTCGATGCGGCGAAGAAGATGCCACTGGGCGTGACCAAGCGCGGCAGCCTGGCCGACAGCTCCTTCCCGGCCTTCCTCGACCTGGTCAAGCGCCAACTACGCCAGGACTATCGCGACGAAGACCTGACCGAAGAAGGCTTGCGCATCTTCACCAGTTTCGACCCGATCCTGCAGATGAAGGCCGAAACCGCGATGAGTGAAACCTTCAAGCGCCTGGCCGGCCGCAAGGGCGCCGACGAGGTCGAGTCGGCGATGGTGGTGACCAACCCGGAAACCGGCGAAGTGCAGGCGCTGATCGGCAGCCGTCAGTCGGGCTTCGCCGGCTTCAACCGCGCCATCGACGCGGTCAGGCCGATCGGTTCGCTGGTCAAGCCGGCGGTCTACCTGACGGCGCTGGAGCAGCCGAGCAAGTACACCCTGACCAGTTGGGTGCAGGACGAACCGTTTTCGGTCAAGGGCGCCGATGGCCAGGTATGGCGCCCGCAGAACTACGACCGGCGCTCCCACGGCACTATCTACCTGTATCAGGGGCTGGCCAACTCCTACAACCTGTCCACCGCCAAGCTGGGCCTTGAGGTGGGCGTGCCCAATGTCATCAAGACCATCGGCCGGCTGGGTGTCAAGGTCGACTGGCCGGCGTTCCCGTCGATGCTGCTGGGCGCTGGCGGCATGTCGCCGATGCAGGTCGCGACCATGTACCAGACCATCGCCAATGGCGGCTTCAATACACCGATGCGCGGGATTCGCAGCGTGCTGACCGCCGAAGGCGAGCCGCTCAAGCGCTACCCGTTCCAGATCCAGCAGACCTTCGACCCGGGTGCGATCTACCTGGTGCAGAACGCCATGCAGCGGGTGATGCGCGAGGGTACAGGTCGCTCGGTGTACAACGTGCTGCCGAACAATCTGACGTTGGCGGGCAAGACCGGTACCAGCAACGACTCGCGCGACAGTTGGTTCTCAGGCTTCAGCCAGGACCTGCTGGCAGTGGTCTGGCTCGGCCGCGACGACAACGGCAAAACCCCATTCACCGGTGCTACCGGTGCATTGCAGGTCTGGACCAGCTTCATGCGCAAGGCTGACCCGCTGCCGCTGGACATGCCGCAGCCGGATAACGTGGTGAAGGCCTGGATCGATCCGCACAGCGCCCAGGGCTCCGACGGTAGCTGTCCGGGAGCGGTGCAGATGCCGTATATTCGTGGGAGCGAACCGCCTGCCGGTACTGCCTGCGGTGGCGAGCAGAATCCTGCCGAGTCGGTCATGGACTGGGTCAAGGGCTGGATGAATTGAGCGGCCTGTATTGAAGAGGGTGTGAAGTGAACAAGTGGTGGTTTCCTGCCTTGACGGCGCTGGCCGTGCTGCACGGCTGCGCCAGCGTCCCGCGTGGCGCCATTCCGGTGGTCGATTCGAGTACACGGGTCTCGAACAGCGAGCGTGTCACGGCCAACCGTGGCGCGCCGGTCTACTCCGGCAGCAATGGTACGTCCCAGGCCCAGTCCCTGCCTGAAGATTCCGGGGTCACGGTGATGATCCCGCAGGGCGCGGGTGCATCGCCGATCCAGACCTTCCCGGCGCAAACCGGTTCTGCACCGCTGAGCACCGGGCCGATCACCCCAGGGCCGGTCAGCAGCGGCCCGATCACCACCAACCCCAATCCGGCAGGTGATGAACCTTTCGACATCGCGTCGATGAACAGTGCGCCGGCCGCTGCCACGCGTGCGCCTACCGGTATCCCACGCAGCAACGGCGGCGGGTTGTCCGCCGATGAGCAACTGGACGGTCCAGTCCTGGCATTGCTGACCACCGCCCAGCAGCAGCAGGGCAGTGGCGACCTCAACGGTGCTTCGTCCAGCCTGGAGCGCGCCCAGCGCATCGCACCGCGTGAGCCGCAGGTGCTGTTCCGCCTGGCTCAGGTGCGTCTGTCGCAAGGGGATGCTGCACAATCCGAGCAACTCGCCCGCCGGGCACTGACGTATGCCAACGGTCGTCCTGATCTGCAGGCCGAACTGTGGAACATCATCGCCCAGGCTCGCGAGAAACAGGGTGACAGTGCCGGTGCCGCCCTGGCACGGCAGAAGGCGCGGACCGCGTCGTGATGGAACAGCGCATTCTCGATATTGCCGACCACCTGCTGCTGATCGAGCGCGAGCTTCAGGTCCGTGGCTGGTGGGACCATGAGCCACCCAGCGCAAGCGCCCTGGCCAGCACCGTGCCGTTCGCGGTCGATACGCTTTCGTTCGAACAGTGGCTGCAGTGGATTTTCCTACCGCGCATGAAGCTTATTCTTGAGCATGGTCACCCTTTGCCTAATGCATCGGGGATCCTGGTCATGGCCGAGACGGTATTCACCGACCGTCCGGAAGAAAGCCGCGAACTGCGGCGCCTGCTGGCAGCATTCGATCAATTGATCGCTGCTTGAGCCTGATTTCTTCTCTTTTTCCTTCAAGGGCCGCAGATTGTGGCCCTTTTTTATGGAAATCTTTGCTTTCCTGCTGCTGGCATCGTTTTTCGTGGTGGTAGGAATTCATCTCAGGGAAAAATTGGCAATAATTTTTCTTGACTTGAGGGCGGCGAATCAGAAGAATCCAGTTTCCGCTGTAGGGGGACTGCCAGAAGCAGACCCGCTAGGCAGATCATGAGGCGCACACCCGCGCCGACTCGCTACACCCCGCAACGCGTTACCTCGCGCTGGGTGGGAAAACCCCGCAACACTCTGGGGCGCTCCCAATACTTGCTCAGTCAGTGCTGACGTTCGCTCATGCTCTGCTTGGCAGTAAACCTATTAAGACCCGCCCGGATGGGGCGGTATTCTGGCGTTTTAGAGGTGAACAACGTGGAGCTTTTATCTGGCGCTGAGATGGTCGTCCGCTTCTTGCGTGACGAAGGCGTTAAGCACATTTACGGGTACCCTGGTGGTGCTCTCCTTCATGTTTACGATGCCCTGTTCAAGGAGCCGGAAGTCCAGCACATCCTGGTTCGTCATGAGCAGGCTGCCACGCACATGGCAGACGGTTATGCCCGTGCCACCGGCAAGGCTGGCGTGGTCCTGGTGACCTCCGGTCCCGGTGCGACCAACGCCATTACCGGTATCGCCACCGCCTACATGGATTCCATCCCGATGGTCATCCTGTCTGGCCAGGTGCCCAGCACCATGGTCGGCACCGATGCCTTCCAGGAAACCGACATGATCGGGATCTCCCGGCCGATCGTGAAGCACAGCTTCATGATCAAGAACCCGACCGAGATCCCGGAAGTTCTGAAAAAAGCGTTCTACCTGGCGCAATCCGGTCGCCCAGGTCCAGTCGTGGTCGACATTCCAAAAGACATGACCAACCCGGCCGAGAAGTTCGAGTACGTCTACCCGAAAAAGGTCAAGCTGCGCTCCTACAGCCCTGCGGTCCGTGGCCACTCCGGCCAGATCCGCAAGGCCGCCGAGATGCTCCTGGCCGCCAAGCGTCCGATCGTCTACTCCGGCGGCGGCGTGATTCTCGGTGGTGGCTCCGAAGCCCTGACCGAAATCGCCAAGTCCTTGAACCTGCCGGTCACCAACACCCTGATGGGGTTGGGCGGCTTCCCAGGTACCGATCGCCAGTTCCTCGGCATGCTGGGCATGCACGGCAGCTACACCGCCAACCTGGCGATGCACAATGCCGACGTGATCCTTGCTGTTGGCGCGCGCTTCGACGACCGTGTGGTCAACGGCCCGGCCAAGTTCTGCCCGAACGCCAAGATCATCCACATCGACATCGACCCTGCGTCGATCTCGAAGATGATCAAGGCCGACGTGCCGATCGTGGGGCCGGTCGAGAGCGTGCTCAGCGAGATGCTGGCCATCTTCAGGGAAATCGGCGAGAAGCCTGAAAAGGCGGCCCTCGATACCTGGTGGAAGCAGATCGATGAGTGGCGCGGTGACCGCGGCCTGTTCCCTTACGACAAGGGCGACGGCAGTGTCATCAAGCCTCAGCAGGTCATCGAGACCTTGTGCGAAGTGACCAATGGCGACGCCTTCGTCACCTCCGACGTAGGTCAGCACCAGATGTTCGCGGCGCAGTACTACCGCTTCAACAAACCCAATCGCTGGATCAACTCCGGCGGCCTGGGCACCATGGGCTTCGGTTTCCCGGCAGCCATGGGCGTCAAGCTCAATTTCCCGGACCAGGACGTGGCTTGTGTCACTGGCGAAGGCAGCATCCAGATGAACATTCAGGAGCTGTCCACCTGCATGCAGTACGGCCTGCCGGTGAAGATCGTCAACCTGAACAACGGGGTGCTGGGCATGGTTCGCCAATGGCAGGACATGTCCTACAACGGTCGTCACTCGCACTCGTACGTCGAGTCGCTGCCTGACTTCATCAAGCTGGCCGAGGCCTATGGCCATGTGGGTATCCGCATCACCAGCCTCAAAGACCTCAAGCCGAAACTGGAAGAGGCCTTTGCGATGAAGGACCGCCTGGTGTTCATCGACATCGCGGTCGACCGGACCGAGCACGTCTACCCGATGCAGATCAAGGACGGCTCGATGCGTGACATGTGGCTGAGCAAGACGGAGCGTACCTGATATGCGGCACATCATTTCCCTGCTGCTGGAAAACGAACCTGGTGCCTTGTCGCGCGTGGTCGGTCTGTTCTCCCAGCGCAACTACAACATCGAAAGCCTGACGGTTGCACCAACCGAGGACCCGACCCTGTCGCGCCTCACCCTCACCACCGTGGGTCATGACGAAGTGATCGAGCAGATCACCAAGAACCTGAACAAGCTGGTAGAGGTGGTCAAGCTGGTCGACCTGTCGGAGAGCGCCCATATCGAGCGCGAACTGATGCTGGTAAAGGTCAAGGCTACCGGCGCCCAGCGCGCCGAAATCAAGCGCACCACGGATATTTTCCGTGGGCAGATCGTCGATGTCACCGCCAGTGTGTATACCGTGCAACTGAGCGGCACCAGCGATAAGCTGGACAGCTTCATCCAGGCGATCGGCACCGCTTCGATTCTCGAAACCGTGCGCAGCGGCGTCACCGGCATTGCCCGTGGCGACAAAGTACTCAGCATCTAACTTCACCAATTAGCGAAGGTCCTGCGGGGCCGAGATATAACCAGGGGTATTTCCATGAAAGTGTTCTACGACAAAGACTGCGACCTCTCCATCATCCAGGGCAAGAAAGTCGCCATCATCGGTTACGGCTCCCAGGGTCACGCCCAGGCGTGCAACCTGAAAGACTCCGGTGTAGACGTTACCGTCGGTCTGCGTAAAGGTTCGGCCACCGTTGCCAAGGCAGAAGCCCATGGCCTGAAAGTCGCTGACGTCGCTACCGCCGTCGCTGCTGCCGACCTTGTCATGATCCTGACCCCGGACGAATTCCAGGGCACCCTGTACAAGACCGAGATCGAGCCGAACATCAAGAAAGGCGCCACCCTGGCCTTCTCCCACGGCTTCTCGATCCACTACAACCAGGTCGTTCCCCGCGGCGACCTCGACGTGATCATGATCGCGCCGAAGGCTCCGGGCCACACCGTGCGCTCCGAGTTCGTCAAGGGTGGCGGCATTCCTGACCTGATCGCGGTCTACCAGGACGCTTCGGGCAACGCCAAGAACGTCGCACTGTCGTACGCTGCTGGCGTCGGCGGTGGCCGTACCGGCATCATCGAAACCACCTTCAAGGACGAGACCGAAACCGACCTGTTCGGCGAGCAGGCCGTTCTGTGCGGCGGTACCGTAGAGCTGGTCAAGGCTGGCTTCGAAACGCTGGTCGAAGCAGGCTACGCGCCTGAAATGGCCTACTTCGAGTGCCTGCACGAGCTGAAGCTGATCGTTGACCTCATGTACGAAGGCGGCATCGCCAACATGAACTACTCGATCTCCAACAACGCCGAGTACGGTGAGTACGTGACCGGTCCTGAGGTCATCAACGAAGAATCCCGCAAGGCCATGCGCAACGCTCTGAAGCGCATCCAGGACGGCGAATACGCGAAGATGTTCATCAGCGAAGGTGCTACCAACTATCCTTCGATGACCGCCAAGCGTCGTAACAACGCCGCCCACGGCATCGAAATCATCGGCGAGCAACTGCGCTCGATGATGCCGTGGATCTCGGCCAACAAGATCGTCGACAAGACCAAGAACTGAGTCTTGCCTCGATAGATTAAAAACGCGGCTTCGGCCGCGTTTTTTCGTTTAGGCAGTCAGCTTCTGGTATAAAGCGACCAGAGGCCTGCCGTTAGAACCTGTTTCGCCGGCCTCTGTCGAACTTATTCCACCCAGTTGCAAGGTGCATTTCATGAGCGAACGTCCCGAAGAGCCGAACAAGCCCTCCGACGCCGAAAGCCTGCTACCTGTCGATGAGCATGTTGAGGAAGGTCACGACGCCGAAGGGCGCAAGGTCCGGCATCGCGGTATCTACCTGCTGCCCAACCTCTTCACCACCGCTAACCTGTTCGCCGGTTTCTACTCGATCATCAACTCCATCAGTGCGCAGAGCGCCCTGAGCGCGGGTGATCCGCGCGAGGCGAGCAAGTACTTCGCCTTCGCTGCGATCGCCATCTTCGTCGCCATGGTCCTGGACAGCCTCGATGGCCGTGTGGCGCGGATGACCAACACGCAAAGCGCCTTCGGTGCCGAGTACGACTCGTTGTCGGACATGGTTGCCTTCGGTGTGGCGCCTGCGTTACTGGCCTTTGGCTGGGCGCTGGGCGACATGGGCAAGGTCGGCTGGATGGTCGCCTTCATCTATGTGGCCGGTGCCGCGTTGCGTCTGGCGCGTTTCAACACCCAGGTCGGCACCGCCGACAAGCGCTACTTCATCGGTCTGGCCAGCCCGGCCGCGGCAGGTGTGGTCGCCGGTACCGTGTGGGCCTTCAGCGATTACGGTATCCAGGGTTCAAAACTGTCGTTCCTGGTGGCGCTGCTGGTGGCTGCTGCAGGCATGCTGATGGTCAGCAACATCAAGTACAACAGCTTCAAGGAGCTGGATCTCAAGGGGCGCGTACCCTTTGTGGCGATCCTGGCCGTGGTGCTGGTGTTCGCCGTGGTGTTCAGTGATCCACCGCGGATTCTGCTGCTGATCTTCCTCGGCTATGCGGTTTCAGGCCCAGTGCAGTACTTGCTGCGCGGTCGTCGTCGCAAAGTCTGAAAAAAGATTTAATGCTGGAATAACTCTCCGGCTCCATAGTCTTACTGGTACATCCGCCACCAGTGCTGTGGAGCCGCCATGCTCATCAAGCTTCCCAAGTCGTCCGATTGCAACGAATCGGACGTTACCCCTGAAAGTGTCTATTTCTCTCGCCGCTCTGTATTGGGTGCCTCTCTAGCCGGGTTTGCTTTGGGCGCTTTGCCTGTGCTCGGCCAGGCCGCCGAACCTTCGCGCTATGCCGACGTGGAGGCGGGTTCGACGCCTGGCTGGTTCAAGGACAAGCTCGGTGCGACGCGCTGGCAAGCCGTGACGGTCAAGGATGAGGCAATCACGCCATTCAAGGATGCTACCCACTACAACAACTTCTACGAGTTCGGGCCCGACAAGGGGGATCCGGCGGCCAATGCCGGCAGTCTCAAGACCGAGCCCTGGAGCGTGGTGGTCGATGGCGAGGTGGGCAAGCCCGGGCGCTACGCGCTGGAAGACTTCGTCAAGCCCCTGCAGCTTGAGGAGCGTATCTACCGGCTGCGTTGCGTCGAGGCCTGGTCGATGGTCATTCCCTGGCTGGGCTTTCCGCTGTCTGAGGTACTCAAGCAGGTCGAGCCGACTTCGAAGGCTCGTTATGTTCGTTTCGAAACGCTGCAGGATCCCAAGAGCATGCCGGGTCAGCGCTCGGGCTTTGCGCTGATCGACTGGCCCTACGTGGAAGGATTGCGCCTGGATGAGGCGATGAATCCGCTGGCTATCCTGGCGGTGGGCATGTATGGGCGCGAGTTGCCCAATCAGAACGGTGCGCCGCTGCGTCTGGTAGTGCCGTGGAAGTATGGGTTCAAGAGCATCAAGTCGATCGTGCGTATCAGTCTGGTGGCCGAGCAGCCGCAGACCACCTGGCAGGGGCTGGCGCCGAGCGAGTATGGCTTCTATGCCAACGTCAATCCGCAGGTCGATCACCCGCGTTGGAGCCAGGCGCGTGAGCGGCGGTTGCCCAGCGGCCTGTTCAGCCCCAATGTTCGTACCACCCAGATGTTCAATGGCTATGAGGACGAGGTTGCATCTCTTTATAGCGGTCTCGACCTGCGGAAGAACTACTGATGCGTTATCCCTGGTTTCGCTTGGCGATCTTCATCATTGGCTGTCTGTTCCCGGCCTGGTGGTTGTATGAGGCGGCCATGAACCTGCTCGGGCCGGATCCAGGGAAAATTCTGGTAGACAGGCTGGGGCTTGGTGCCCTGGTATTCCTGCTGGTAACGCTGGGTATGAGCCCTCTGCAGCGCCTGACGGGGTGGGGTGGCTGGATCGTCGCGCGACGACAGCTGGGATTGTGGTGTTTTGCCTATATTGTCCTGCACATGACGGCCTATATGGTCTTCATCCTCGGGCTCGACTGGGGGCAGCTTGGTGTCGAGCTGCGCAAGCGGCCCTATGTCATCGTCGGGGTACTCGCGTTCCTGGGGCTGCTGGCCTTGGCGGTGACCTCCAACCGTTATAGCCAGAGACAGCTCGGTGCGCGCTGGAAGAAGCTGCACAAGCTGGTCTATGTGATCCTCGGGCTGGGCCTGCTGCATTTCCTGTGGATTGTGCGTTCGGATCTGCAGGAGTGGGCTATCTATGCCGGGGTAGGGGCACTGTTGATGGTGATGCGGGTTCCACCGGTGTGGCGGCGGGTGCCCCGTCTGATAGGCCGGCGTGCTTAAGCTTTTCATTCTTATGGTTTTTTTTGAAATTAACGCTTGACGCCCTCTCAGATCCCCTTATAATGCGCCCCACTTCCGCAGCAAACGGAACGCAAAACTCCTTGGTAATCAATGAGTTAAGCGAATTCGGTGCAGCGTGAAGGGCTTCGATCGCCTGATCGGCAGCGGTGAAAAAGGCAGTTGACAGCATCTTCGAGTGCTGTATGATTCGCCTCCCGCTACGAGAGATCG